>NZ_JBITJH010000003.1:0-335629 GCF_044459745.1 Micromonospora sp. NPDC050187 | reverse complement strand
CGTTATTTGGCCCGAATGCCGCGCGTGGCCCCACACTCCTGCCAATTATTTATTATGGGGGGCGCCTTTAAAAAACCCCCCCGGGGGTGGGGGGGGGGGCGGGGGGGGGGGGGCCCCCCCCCCCCCCCCCCCCCCCGGCCCACCCAAGCACGATGCACTCAAAGTGCGACCAATGAGTGGGATACGCTATGCGTGGTAAGACGACCAGGAAACATCAGTAGTAGAGCGAACCAACCACGGTGCCGCTACCAGGAAAGCCGTTGAAACCGAAATGGAAGCGAGTGGCTCCCCAGTTGCTGACGATGGTCGTCGCACTGAGACCGACATTCTTCGACCCGAAGACGACACCATTCGACTCGTACTTCAACTGTACGGTTCCAGCAATGAAGTCACTGTAACCGTCAGCCATGTCGAACCTGATGTCCGAGGTGCTGGTGTGGGAGCGAACATAATCCTCCCAAACGGTCCCGTTGGTGCTCCGGTAGTAGGGCATCGACACACTGTTCCATTGAGCCGCCGCCGCCGGAGCCGGCGCGACAAGGGCTCCCCCTGCCAACGCAACGACCGTCGCCACACCTGCCCGGAGTACATTCGATCGACGCATACCACTTCCTCCCCGTTCAAGACCCACACCTTGTGGACATCCCCACGCTATTACATTGATTGACATGCGTCCACCCCAACATAGCGCCGGACCAACTTTGTTGCGAAACTCCGACACTCTCCGCAACAATGCCAACCAGCTCCAGCAGCATCGCCCCGCATGCCTTGCAGCTCTGCACCGAAGTCAACCGACGCACGGCCACCACCGAGCGCACAAAAAGAACATTATTACAGCGCAAGCATTTGGCGCCCCAGTTGCATCGACCAAGGGGAATGAGCTACGGTGCCAATTGATCGACACCCACAGCCCTCACACCGGATGTCAGAAAGAATGGTCATTCCTTTGAGATTCAGAGGCGCAACCAGATCGGCTGCGACAGCGATCCTGGCATCACTTCTTACAGTGGCATGCTCAGCACCCGACAACGGAGACGAGAAAGAAAAGACTCCTCCGCGCCCCGCCCACGATTACCAGACCATGGATCGCGAATTTCAGGAAGCGACACGAGGACTGAGACTTCCTGAGGGAGTTCACTGGCCCGGTAAGGCCGAACAACTGGGGCCCGAAGACTCCTATGCGCCGGGCTATGGAATTTCCCAGGCAGAGAAGTTCTGGTACTGCAGTTGGGCAAGGGAGTGGCTCAGCAAGAGGACGGTGTCTCAATCAGACGCCCAGCGGGCTCTCCAAGAACTGAGCACCATCAAGCAGCGGCACCTCTATCGCAACGCCTTCGCTCCAGAGGTACGGCGCGAGACGGATCAAGAACTAGCCGCAGCCAGCAGGGGCGAACCAGGCCCGCTGACCGGCACCGTCAACCGAAATTGTTGACTCGTCCCTCCATGACGTTCTCCATTGCGGTGCGGCAGCGCCGGGCGGTGCGGAGGTACTCGTCGAGGAACTCGCCCGGGTCGTCCGCGCCGAGCAGTTGGACCACGCCGGCCAGTTCCACGCCGTGCCGGGGCAGCTGGTCGCCGTCGCGGCCCCGGACCAGCATCAGCGCGTTGCGGACCTGCGCGGCCGTCGTCCAGCCGGCGGCCATCGCGGCGGCGTCGGCCGGGTCGACCAGTCCGGCGTCGCGGGCGGCGGCCAGCGCCCCGAGGGTACGCGTGCCGCGCAGTTCCGGATGCCGGCCGGCGTACCGGAGTTGGAGCAGCTGCACCGCCCACTCGACGTCGGCGAGTCCGCCCCGGCCGAGCTTGGTGTGGGTGGCCGGGTCCGCGCCCCGGGGCAGCCGTTCGGTCTCCACCCGGGCCTTGATGCGCCGAATCTCGACGACCTGTTCCCGGCTGAGTCCGTCGGTGGGGTAGCGCACCGGCTCGATCATCGCCTCGAACTCCTCGCCGAGGTCGGGGTCGCCGCAGACGAACCGGGCGCGCAGCAGGGCCTGCGCCTCCCAGACCCGTGACCAGCGGGCGTAGTACTGGGCGTACGCGGCGAGGCTGCGGACCAGCGGTCCCTGTCGCCCCTCCGGGCGCAGGTCGGCGTCCACCCCGAGTGCCGGGTCGGGCGCGGGCATGCCGAGCAGCCGGCGTAGTTCCTCGGCGATGCCGCGTGCGGCGGCGCTGGCGTCGCTCTCCGGCACGCCGGGCGGGGCGTCGTAGACGAAGAGGACGTCGGCGTCGGAGAGGTAGTTCGACTCGTACCCGCCGAGGCGGCCCATGCCGATCACCGCGAACCGGAGTCCGGGCACGTCCGGGCGGGTGGCCCGGGCGGTGCGCAGCGCGGCGGTGAGGGTGGCGTCGGTGACCGCGGCCAGGGCCGCGCCGACGGCGCTGACGTCCGGTGGGCTCTGGCGGGCCGCCTTCGGGGCGAGCGAACCGGCCCGGGCGAGCACGTCGGCGCAGGCGAGCCGGACCAGTTCGCGGCGGCGCAGCGCGCGGACCGCGCGGGTGGCCTCCACCGGGTCGGTGTGCCGGGCCGCCGCCGCGGTGAAGCCCTCGCAGAGCACCTCGCGGGGGCGCGGGGTCAACTCGCTCTCCTCGGCCAGCAGCCGCAGCGCCTCGGGTTCCCGGGAGAGCAGGTCGGTGGCGTACCGGGACAGCGACAGCACCCGGGCCAGCCGGCGGGCCACCGGGCCCTCGTCACGCAGCACCCGCAGATACCAGGGGGTGCTGCCGAGTTTGTCGGAGACCTGCCGGTAGTTGAGCAGTCCCCGGTCCGGTTCCGGGGCGTCGGCGAACTCGCTGAGCAGCACCGGCAGCAGGGTGCGCTGGATGGCGGCGGTGCGGCTCACCCCACCGGTGAGGGCCTGGAGGTGGCGTAGTGCCCCGGCCGGGTCGGCGAAGCCGAGGATCTCCAGCCGGTTGCGGGCGGCCTCCGGGGTCAGCCGCAGCCCGTCGGCGGGTACCCGGGCCACCGACTCCAGCAGCGGCCGGTAGAGCAGCTTGGCGTGCAGCCGGCGTACCTCGGTGGCGTGGGTGACCCAGTCGGCGCGGAACGCCTCGACGGCGCTGCGTCCCGGCGTGGCGGTGTAGTCGAGCGCGGCGGCGAGCCAGCGCAGCCCGGCCGGCTCGGCCGGCACGGTGTGGGTGCGGCGCAGGCCCTGGAGCTGGAGACGGTGCTCGACGCCGCGCAGGAAGCGGTACCCGCGCAGCAGCCCCTCGCCGTCGGCGCGGCCCACGTAGCCACCGGCGACCAGCGCGCGCAGCGCCGGGATGGTGCCCGGTTCGCGCAGCGACTCGTCGCCCCGGCCGTGCACCAGTTGCAGCAGCTGCACGGCGAACTCGATGTCCCGCAGCCCGCCCGGACCACGCTTGATCTCGCGTTCCAGTTCCTTCGGCGGGACGTTCTCGATGATCTTGCGACGCATGGCCCGGACGTCGGAGACCGCCTCCGGGCGTTCGGCGGCCCGCCACACCAGCGGGGCGAGCTGGTCGATCCACTCCTGCGCCAGGGCCAGGTCACCGGCGGCCGGGCGGGCCTTCAGCAGCGCCTGGAACTCCCAGGTGCGTGCCCAGCGGCGGTAGTAGGCGAGGTGGCTGCCGAGGGTACGCACCAGCGGCCCCCGGTTGCCCTCCGGGCGCAGCGCGGCGTCCACCGGCCAGGCGACCAGCCCACAGACGTGGATCAGCCGGGTGGCGATCGTCGTGGCCACGGTCAGGTCGGCGTCGTCGTCGGCCACGAAGATCACGTCGACGTCGGAGACGTAGTTCAGCTCGCCCCCGCCGCACTTGCCCATCGCCACCACGGCCAGGCGGGGCACCGGTGTGCCCTCGGCCAGTTCGCCGACCGCGATGTCGTAGGCGGCGGCGAGGGTGGCGTCGGCGAGCGCGGAGAGCGCCGCCATGGTCTGTTCCAGGGCCCGACCGCCGGTCAGGTCGGCCGCCGCGATCCCCAGCAGGGCCAACCGGTACGCCGCGCGCAGCGCCGGGATCGGCTTGCCCTCGCCGAGCGGGCCGAGCCGCCCGTCGGCGGTGGGGGCGAGCCCGTCGCCGGCGGTGGCGAGGACCCGCCAGTGGTCCGGGTTGGCGACGAGGTGGTCGCCGAGCGCCGAGGACGCGCCCAGCACCGCGACCAGCCTGCGGCGCAGCCCCGGGTCGGCGTGCAGCGCGGCCAGCAGGGCCGGCTCCTCGGCGGTCCGCCGTTCGGCCTCGACGATCCGGTGCAGCTGGCGCAGGGCCAGGTCCGGGTCGGCGGCACGGGACAGCGCGGTCAGTAGTTCGGTGGCCGGCGCGTCGGCCGGTTCCTGCGATTCGGGCCGCCAGAGGCCGAGGCCGTCCGGGCCGAGCAGGTCGGCGGCGCGCACGCTCCCGTCGTCGCCGCTGCCGAAGCCGTACCGGGCGAGGCGGTTGGTCCTGGTGGATCTGGTCATGCCGGCTCAGTGCCCGAGCAGGGGCAGGGTGGGCCGGGGCGGTTCCTCGGCCAGCTCGCCGAGGGCCAGCGCGGCGAACCGGGCGGCGAAGGGCTGCCAGACCTCCTCGATGTCCACCATCACCGCGTCGCAGGCGGCCACCACCACCTCCGGGTCGTAGCCCAGCTCGGTCAGCAGCGCCGAGTCGGCGGCCCAGGTGGCGATCATGGCGGTGTCGCACTCGATGTGGAACTGGAGGCCCCAGGCCCGGTCGCCCATCCGGAACGCCTGGTGCGGGTAGCGGGTGGAGGCGGCCAGCAACGTCGCCCCCCGGGGCAGCTCGGTGATCTCGTCGACGTGCCACTGGATCACGTCGGGGATCAGCGGCACGTACCGGAAGAGCGGGTCGGCCTCGGCGGCGTCCCGCTTGCCGACCACGCACGGGCCGACCTCGGGGCCGGACGGGCTGCGCACCACCTCGCCGGCGTGCGCGGTGGCGAGGAGCTGGCCACCGAGGCAGATGCCGAGGGTGGGCACCCGGTGGCGTACCGCCTTGCGCAGCAGCCCCTCCAGGGCCGGGAACCAGGGCGCGCCGGGTGTGCCGTCCGGCTTCGGGTACGGCTGCTGTTCGCCGCCGAGCACCACCAGGGCGGCGTATCCGTCGAGGTCGGCGGGGAGGTCGTCACCGGCGTACGGGCGCAGGACCCGCAGCGTGAGCCCCGCCTCGGTCAGCCACTCCCCCAGGCGTCGGGGGTCGTCGGTCGGGTCGTTCTCGATCACCAGCGCGGTTGCCACGACGTCGAGGCTATCCGGTGGCCCCTGCCGCGCCGGACAGGCTCCGCCGCCGTGCGCCGTGCCTGACCGGGCTCCGCCGCCGTGCGCCGTGCCTGACCGGGCTCCGCCGCCGTGCGGCAAGGCCCCGGGCTAGGCTCTGCCGCCGTGCGGCAAGGCCCCGGGCTAGGCTCTGCCGCTGTGAGCCGTACCCCCGACGACGTGGTCCGCCCGCCCGCCCTGCGCCCGGGCGACACCGTCATGCTGGTGTCGCCGTCCGGACCGATCCGGCCGGAGCGGCTGGCCCGGGGCGTCGAGCTGCTCACCGGTTGGGGGCTGCGCCCGGTGCCGGCCCCGAACGCCTACGCCCGACACGGCTACCTGGCCGGCGCCGACGAGCTGCGTGCCGCCGACCTGAACGCCGCGTTCGCCGACCCCGAGGTGCGCGGGGTCATCTGCACCCGGGGCGGGTACGGCGCACAGCGCATGGTGGACGCGATCGACATGGCCGCCGTGCGCCGGGACCCGAAGGTGGTGGCCGGGTTCTCCGACATCACCGCCCTCCAGTTCGCGCTCTGGCGGGGCGCCCGGTTGGCCGGCGTACACGGGCCGGGGGCGGCCTGGCGGGACGAACGCACCCCGCTACGCTCGGCGGAGTCGCTGCACGCCGCGCTGACCACCACCGAACCGGTCACCGTGGCCGCCGACCCGGCCGAGGAGACCTTTCCGGTACGCGTACCGGGGCGGGCCACCGGGACGCTGCTCGGCGGGAACCTCTGCCTGGTCGTGGCCTCGCTCGGCACCCCGGACATGCCGGACCTGACCGGCGCGGTCCTGCTGGTCGAGGACGTGCAGGAGCCGCCGTACAAGGTGGACCGGATGCTCACCCAGCTCCGCCGGGCCGGGGCGCTGGACGGTCTCGCCGGCGTGGCGGTCGGCCAGTTCACCGACTGTGCCGACGGCTGGGACACCACCGTGGTCGACGTGCTCACCGACCGCCTCGGCGACCTGGGCGTCCCGGTGCTCGGCGGCCTGCCGATCGGCCACGGCCCCGGTCAGCTCACCGTCCCGATCGGCACCCCCGCCACCCTCGACACCGAGACCGGCACCCTCACCGTCGCCCCCGCTGTCCGCTGACCCCTTCCCGGCACGTCACCGGGACCAGTCGGCCCGATCACCGTTACCTCAGCCGGTGACGGGGCGTCGTCTTTCCGACTCGCTGTCGGCTTCGTTCCGGATTCACCCCCGCGATTCCCAGCGGAATGACAGGCTCACCATGGGTGACCTCCAGCAATCCCGGTCACCGTCGTCGAGTCCAGGTCACACCCGAGCAGCAGGAGGAAGCATGGCCAGGAAACACCTGATCGCCGGGCTCGTGGCGGCCGGCGCACTCGGACTGGGGGTGGCCGCGCCGGCGGTCGCCTTCGCCGAGAACGGCGAGACGACCGCACCGAGCCCCAGCGCGAGTGAGAGCACGACCGACCGCACCGAACGGCAGGACGCGTTCGCCGAGGCACTCGCCGAGGAGTTGGGCGTGCCGGCCGACAAGGTGACCGCCGCCCTGGAGAAGGTGCGCGAGGAGCGCAGGGGTGACCGGCCGGAGCGTGGTGGGTGGCGCGGTGGGTGGCGCGGTGGCGACGTCGCGGACCGGCAGGCCGCGATGAAGGAGCGGCTGGCCCAGGCCGTCAAGGACGGCAAGCTCACCCAGGAGCAGGCCGACGCGATCACCGCGGCGGTCGAGGCCGGGGTCTTCCCCGGCGGCCACCGGGGCGTTCGTCCCGGCCGCTGACCGTCGCCCGCTGACCGTCGCCCGCTGATCGTCGCGTTGATCAAGAGGTTCGCGTCAGGACCCGGCGCTCCCGGTGACGCGAACCTCTTGATCAACCCCCAGGCGGCGAGGGTCCGTCGCTCCGGCTCCCGGACCCCGTCGGGTGGGACTCCGGCACCCGCTGCCACGGCCCACGCACGGCATCGTCCGGCACCACCAGCCGTCGCAGTCGTTCGACCAGATCAGGGCGGGTCGTGACGAGCCATGGAGTCATCCGGGCGAACTGAGACGCCCCGTACCGATACCGCCTGAGGTCCAGCTCGGTCAGCCGGACGTGCGCCTCGGCCAGCAGGATCTCGAACTGCGGGTTGATGTCGACCGACATCCGGTCGGGAAGCTCGTCGAGCAGGTCGGCGAAGATCATGTCCGCCTCCCGGTCACGTCCCAGGAAGGCCAGGCAGCACCGGACGAAGGAGCAGCCGCTCACGACGTCCCAGACCTCGACGTCCACGAGGTCGTCGAGCACCCACGTCACGACCCGGGGGCGAACCGCCGAGTCCGTCGTGAGCCGGTCGAGCAGCAGGGTCACCAGTTGATTCCACTCCCGGGTCGGCACGAGGTCCGACTTCGCAGCCCGCACCACGGACCGGTACTGCTCCTCCTCGTCGATCCGATCCCCTCGGGACAGCGACCCGAGCCACATCCGGAGCAGGACGTGGAGCCCCGACTGCCAGCTGTTCCCTCCGCTCATCAGTCCCCCGAGCCGGAACGGGGGACGCTCCGACCACGGTTCCAGCGCGTGCAGGAGGAGATCGTCACCGTCACTCCAGCACTCGAAGTTCGCTCGCTGCCGCACCGCCGAGAAGCTTCCGGGCACGATTGCCGAGCCACCGGGGGGCAGGCCGTACGTCCAGGCGAGGTCCACCGGCGGCGGCTGCCAGTCCGGCTCGGCGAGACGTAGCCGGACATCACGTCGGATGCCATCGAGCAGCCGGTCCAGGGCGAACGCGCTGATCAGGCTGCCGTGCTCGTTCTCGTCGAGTTGCGACCGCCAGAGCAGGGCCTGCCCGCGCCACGGCTGCCCGGGGTCCGCAGCCCCGGGATAGAGGTCCCGGCCCCGGATCTCGCCGGCCGCGCACAGGATCAGCAGGAGCAGGTTCGCGCTGTACGCGGCGTGCCGCGCCGGCACCGGGAGCACCCGGGGCGCGTACTGCTCGAAGCGTCGGGGTGGACGCGGGTCGTGCACGGTCCGGAAGAGCCGGAGCAGCACGTCGGTCGCGTCCGCCCGGCGGTCGGTGTCCCACGACTGGAGCAGTTCGGTGAGGAAGGTGACGATCGGCGCCCGCCCGGTGAGCGTGGCGAAGGAGAGCAGCGCGGCCAGCGGATCGTCGTCGACGTCCGGCCGCAGGCTGCTGGCCGCGGCGACGGCGGTCAGGTCGCGCAGGACCAGGACGGTCGTCCGGGCGATCAGGAACTCGCCGAAGGTGGCGTGCAGGAACTCGTACGTCGCCATCCGGGTGCCGTCCCGGGTCGCCTGGGAGCGGTGCACGAAGAAGAACCGCCCGAGCACGGTCTCGGCGGGACGCAACGGAGCCCGCAGGTCGCCACCGCTGCGCGTCACCGACGTGCCGGCGGCCAGGAAGGGCAACCCGACCAGATCCGCCTCCAGGTCGTCCTCGGTGACCCACTGGACGCCCCGGTTGAACATGCCGAACGCCACCACCGCGAGCCGGCGCAGCTCGTCCTCGGTGGCCCGGTCCCGCTCCCGGTCGGTGAGCCCCGGCCGGTGCTTCTCCACCTCGCGCCGGGCGAAGCTGCGCAGCAACCGCTCGTACAGTTCACCCCGGCGCAGCTCCCCGGCGGAGCGCAGGTCGTGACCGGCGGCGGCGTAGAGCGTGAGCATCAGCAGCAGCAACGGCTGCTCGGCCAGTTCCCGGTGGGCGAGCGTCGCCGCCGGGTCCACCGGTGGTACGCCGAGCGGGGCGAACCGGTCGGCGTTGACCCGGTTCCAGGTCGCCACCCAGCGCCGTACCCGGGTCTCGTCGAACGGTTCCAGCCGCAGCGCGACCGTCTCCGGTGGCGGCTTGGCCCGGTCGGCGACGCTCGTCCGGGTGGTGACCAGCACCGCCACCGGCCGCCCCTGCTCGGCCTCCCGGCGCTGGAAGCGGGCGACCCGCAGCAGGTAGTCGGTCTGGGTCACGCCGGTGGCCTGAAGCAGCTCGTCGAAGCCGTCGAGGAGCACCACCGGCAGCGCGTCCCCGGCGGAGCGGACCAGCGCCGGCCAGTCCAGTCGTTCCCCGGTGTCGTACCGGATCGCCTGTTCGATCTGGTCCTGGAGGTCCGCTTCGACGGTCACCTCGCGCAGCGGCACCCGGACCGCCAGGAAGTCGGCCGGCGGGAGCTGGGCCGCCAGCACCCGGGTCAGCACGGACTTGCCGGAACCGGGCTGGCCGAGCACCAGCAGCGGTGCCCGGGTGGCGGCCGGCGAGGTCAGGTGGCCGGTCAGGACGTCCGCCAGGTCGTCCCGGACGTCCTGACCGGCCCACCATTCCTCGTCACTGGGTCGCGCCCGCTGCGCCAGCACCGCCACCCGGCACCGGGGCGGCACGTACGCCTCGCCGAGCAGGGGCATCCGGAACCCGTCCGGGGCCTCCGCCGACTCGACGATCGGCCGGTCGAGTTTCGCCGCGTGGGCCCGGGCCAGGGCAGCCCGACGGTCGTCCGGCAGCCGGCCGGTGGAGATCCCGGCGAGTACCCGGTGCAGCTCCCCGAGCCCGGCGGCGAGCTGCCGCACCTCGTCCCGGGTGGCCTGGTGCTCGTGCAGCCCCGACCAGTACGCCACCTCGGGGAAGGCCGTCGCCAACGCGGTGAGCAGGTCCCGGTGTCGCGCCACCGCCTCATCCGGCATTCGGCGCACCAGGTCCTGGAACGCCCGCTGTTGGGTCGCGGGCAGCCGCTCCCAGGCGGCCAGACCGGTCACGTGCTCGACCAGGCGGGTGCCGAGTTCCCGGTAGTGCTCGCCCAGCGTACGGCGGAGTTCGGCGTAGGGCAGGTGGGCACCGGGCGTCCGGTCGGCCAGGGTGAACATCTGCGCGACGACCGTCCTGAGCTGCACGGCGCCGCCGCCGGCCAGGGCGAGCTGCTCGGTCTTGTCGATCGCCAGGTCGGCGAAGGCGAACGGCAGCTCGGCCTCGTCCAGCACCTCGAAGAAGGCGGTCACCGCGATGACCGCGTGCGCCGCCTCCAACCGCTGCGTCCGGCCGTACCGGGACAGGCCGGAACGCTGCTCGGCCAGGTGCCGCAGCAGGTCCCGGCCGAGCCGGACGAACTCGGCCTTGGCGTCGAAGAGGCCGAGCAGTGCCGGCACCGGCACCGAGCCGGCGATCAGGGCCCACCCTGCCAGCCGGTCGAACGCCTCGACGAAGCGACTCCGCTCGCCACCGAGCAGGCGTACGGCGTCGGCGTAGCTGAGCACCTCCGGCACGGTCCGCGTCCCTCCCCTGACTCTCCGGCCACCAGCATGCCGGGCGTCCGCCACCCCGACGCCCCGCCACGCCCGCGGGGAGAGCCCAGGACCTTGGACAGCTACCGTCCGAATAGAACGTAACTGTCCAAGATTCGCGGATGCGCGGGGTGACGACGGCGTCGCGGTCGCCGGTTGGGGCGGCTGGGACGGGTTTGGATGCGGGCCGGCGGGTCAGGCGATGCAGGCGCAGACGATCAACGCGGCTCCGAAGTGGGTGGCCGCGCTGACCTTGCCCGCCGGGTGCGGCTCGTCGGCGCAGATGATCTCACCGAGCTTGCCCGGGGTCAGCAGGTCGAGCACGAAGAACGCCAGCGCCATGATGACCAGGCCGACCAGCCCGAAGACCGCCGTCGAGGCGAGCCCCCTGCCGAAGTCGTCGTAGCTGGTGAAGATCGCGGTGAACACGATCGCGGCGATGCCGAGCTGGTTCGCGGCGAGCAGCAACGCGGCGTTGGCGTTGCGCCGGACCCAGATGAGATCCCGAAGCTTGCCGGGGGTGAGCACGTCGACCAGGCCGAAGCCGGCCGCCATCAACACGACACCGACGATTCCGAACACGATGCTCTGCATCGCTCCGGTAAAGAGGTCCTCCAGCACCGACTGCCTCCCACAAGGTGTGCCGGTCAAGGGACGCCGGCAACGTGGTCGAGACGATAGCGGCAGGCCGCAACCGGGTCAGAGGGAGAGGTAGCGTTGCCGCTCGTAGGGGGTGACCTCGCGGCGGTACTGCTCCCACTCGGCCCGCTTGTTGCGGAGGAAGAAGTCGAAGACGTGCTCACCGAGCACCTCGGCGACCAGCTCCGAACCGGACATCACGTCGATCGCCTCGGCCAGGTTCTCCGGCAGCGACTCGTAGCCCATCGCCCGGCGCTCGGCGCTGGACAGTGACCAGACGTCGTCCTCGGCCCCCGCCGGCAGCTCGTAGCCCTCCTCGATGCCCTTGAGCCCGGCACCGAGCATCACCGCGAAGGCGAGGTACGGGTTGGTCGCCGAGTCCAGCGATCGGACCTCGACCCGGGCCGAGTTCGGCTTGCCGTAGGCGGGGACGCGGACCAGCGCGGAGCGGTTGAGGTGCCCCCAGCAGACGTACGCCGGGCTCTCGGTGATCCGGTCCGGCAGCGCCAGCGGGAAGAGCCGCTTGTACGAGTTGACCCACTGGTTGGTCACCGCGGTGTACTCCCGGGCGTGGGTGAGCAGCCCCGCGATGAAGGACTTCGCCACCTTGGAGAGCTTCATCGGGTCTTCCGCGTCGTGGAAGACGTTGCGCTCCCCCTCGAACAGCGACAGGTGGGTGTGCATGCCGCTGCCCGGCTGGTCGGTGAAGGGCTTGGGCATGAAGCTGGCCTGCACGCCGGTGGAGAGCGCCACCTCCTTGACCACGTGCCGGAAGGTCATGATGTTGTCGGCGGTGGTCAGCGCGTCGGCGTACCGCAGGTCGATCTCCTGCTGGCCGGGGGCCACCTCGTGGTGGCTGAACTCGACCGAGATGCCGATCCGTTCCAGCGCGAGCACCGCCTGCCGGCGGAAGTCCCGGGCCACCGCGTGGGTGGTGTGCTCGAAGTAGCCGCCGGTGTCCACCGGGACCGGCACCGAGCCGTCCTGCGGGCCGTTCTCCAGCAGGAAGAACTCGATCTCGGGGTGGGTGTAGAACGTGAATCCCCGGTCCGCGGCCCGGGACAGCGCCCGGCGCAGCACGTGCCGGGGGTCGGCCCAGGACGGGCTGCCGTCGGGCAGGAGGATGTCGCAGAACATCCGGGCGCTCTCGCCGCTGACCCCGCCCTCGAAGGGGAAGACCTGGAAGGTGGTCGGGTCGGGCATGGCCACCATGTCGGACTCGAAGACCCGGGCGAAGCCCTCGATCGCCGAGCCGTCGAAACCGATGCCCTCCTCGAAGGCGGCCTCCAGTTCGGCGGGCGCGACGGAGACGCTCTTGAGCGTGCCGAGCACGTCGGTGAACCACAGCCGGACGAAACGGATGTCCCGCTCTTCCAGCGTACGGAGGACGAACTCCTGCTGACGGTCCACTTCCACCCCTCGCACGTCGCACGCCCGTCGTCGGAACTCCCCGGGACGGCCTGACCGACCAGTGTCCACCGGCCTCGTTACGCCGACGTTACGCGACCACCGGACCCCGCGCCCCGGCTGTCCCACCGTCCGGGGCCTGCGCCATGTCCCCTCGCGTGTCGCGTGACCCACGACCGCCCCGCGCACCCGGAGACCCCGTAGACCCGGCCGACACGACGCCCGCCGGGCCGGGCGACCATTCGGCGACGACGGAGGTTGGCCGAGCGGCTGCTCGATGGCCGGCACCGCCGTTTCCGGATTGTGCCGAACCAGCGGGCGAGCGCTTATCACAGCACAAGCGCGACCAGCCGCGAGCCGACGCACACATTCCCTTCATGCCCACTGGCGCCGCATACCGATCTGTCGCGATCCGCGCGGCGTTCCGCACGTGAGAACAATCGGCAGCAATCGCCGCAGTTGCTCCTGAATACGGACCCGCACGTCCACCCACACCTGGCGAAATCGACATCACCCCACCGAACAGAATTGGTGCCGGCATTTCCCATGTGCCGACCACCTCCAACCGCCTTCGGACATGTCCCGAGAGTCGCGGACTCGGCGAAAAAGCACCGCTTCCAACCCTCCCCCGCCGGCAATTTAGACGACAATTTGCTTCTTGACGCATTGATCGGCACCGCAATAGCCTTACGTTGCGCACCTCGACGGAAGTCGAGAACCAAGGTGTTGGCCAGCATCAATGCCGCTTTTACCAAGGGAGCTGTAAATGTCACGAGCCAAGAAGCGTGCCCTGGTCGCCTCCGCCTTCGCGGTCGCCGCCCTCGGTGGGACGCTGCTCACCGGTGTCGGTGCCGCCAGCGCCGCGACGATCAGCCATCTGCCGCCCCTCCCGCGCCCGTGCAGCGTCCAGGTCACGGCGAGCGTGGACCTGCACGTCGCCCCGGACCTCGACAGCCCGATCGCCGGGCAGCTGGATGCCGACACCACGGTGACCGTGGTGGGTACCACCATCGGCACCGACGGGACGATCTGGCTGCGGCTGGACAACGGCCTCTACCTGCAGGCGAGCCTGGCCGTGGACCTGGACTGCGACCTGACCTTCTGAGGCACTGCCATGCCCGGTGGCGGTCAGGGCTCGTTACCGGAGCCGCCGAGTTCCTGACCGCCACCGACCCGCTTGCCCAACCGGCACGCCGGGTCGTCAGCATCAACCCTCCGGTGGTCTCCCCTGGCTGTGCCGTCCCACGACGACGTGGTTCGGCGGCCAGACGGCAGATCACTGGAGGGTCGTCGCCGGAGCCCGTCTCACGCACCCGAATTTGACACCGATCCACAGCGCCCCTGCCGACCCGCGCCCCGGGAAGCCCTCTGCCACAATCTGCGCGTGCTCGGCGGGGCTGAGCGGAAGGGCCGAACCGCATGCTCAACCCCGACATCGTACGGGTGCGAGAGTCAGCCGTCCGGCGGTGTCTCGCGGCCGGTGCCAGCCGGCACGACGCGGAGGACTGCGCGCAGGAGGCTCTCCTGGCCCTGCTGGGTAAGCCGGAGTTGGCACGCGCCACGACGGCCACCGCCTGGGCGTCGACTGTCGCCTACCGGCGCTACGTGGATCTGCTCCGCCGCCGGGGCCGGGAACAGACCGCCGCAGCCAGGCTTGGTGACGAGGCGGATCGGACCATGCCGGAACTCGCCGAGGCTGTCACCGACCGGGAGCTGGCAAGCTGGCTCGTCGACGAACTGCGACGCCTACCGACCACGACCCAGGAAGTGGTCGCCGCTACGGGTCGTGGCGTCGACACCGACACCGTCGCCCGGCGTCTCGGCCTGACTCGCCGTTCCGTCGAGTCCCACCTGACCAGGGCGCGGCGGTGGCTGCGGTCGGCTTCGGCCGCGGTGCTCGTACCACCGTGGCTCGTGGCACTCCGACGGCTGGTCGGATCCGCCACTCCGGCCACTGCCACCGTCGCCGTGGTCACCGCCGCCGTCGTGCTGGCGCTCCCGCACGTGGAACGCGTGGAGGCCGAGCCGTCCCGGCCGTCGCGGCTCCCCACCCGCGGATCGACCTTCGCCCCGAGCAGCGACCAGACCCGTACCCCGGGCACCCCGCCGGCCGCGTCCGTCCAGCCACAGGCGCCGGGGATCGTACCGACGCCGACATCGACGGCCTCGCCCCGGCCGTCCGAGCTGCCATCGCGCCCTCCGCTGCTCGACGGCGTCCCCCGGCCGACCGACAACGGTCGTCCGCCGCTGTCCCGACTGCCGAAACTACGCGACCCGGACCGCGCACTTCCCGATCCGAGGTCACTGCTGCCCGACCTGAAACCGCTGCCGAAGCCGCCGATCGTGGTGCCATCGGTCGTGCCGATCCCGCCACGGCCGGACGTGTCACGGAGCATCGGCCCGATCATCCCTGTTCGCCCTGGGTGACGGCCACGGCAACCCGCCTCCGACCCGCCCCGGCCGACTCACCCACCTCCCCGGTCGCACCGGACGGTGGGCTGCCCGCCGAGCCGGGCCGGACGGGCTGGGGCAAGATGAGGACATGCCCACCCTGCGCCTCGCTCTCGCCCAGGTCAACCCGACGGTCGGCGATCTGGCCGGCAACGCCGAGCTGGTCCGCCGGTGGACCCGCCGGGCGGCGGACGCCGGTGCCCGGCTCGTCGCCTTCCCGGAGATGGTGCTGACCGGCTACCCGGTCGAGGACCTGGTCTTCCGTCGCTCGTTCGTGGCCGCGTCCCGGGCCGCGCTGCACCGGCTCGCCGCCGACCTGGCCGCCGACGGCCTCGGCGACCTGCCGGTCGTGGTCGGCTACCTGGACGCCGACGGTCCGCCGCAGGTCAGCGCGGACGCCGAACCGGGCCGGGGGGCACGCAACGCCGCCGCGGTGCTGCACGCGGGGACGGTGGTGGCCACCTACTTCAAGCACCACCTGCCCAACTACGGCGTCTTCGACGAGGACCGCTACTTCGTCGGTGGGGACACGCTGACCGTGGTGCGGGTCGACGGCGTGGACGTGGCGCTGACCATCTGCGAGGACCTCTGGCAGGCCGGCGGGCCGTTCGCGGTGGCCCGACAGGCCGGGGTGGGGCTGGTGGTCACCATCAACGGCTCACCGTACGAGCTGAACAAGGACGACATCCGGCTGCCGCTGGTCGGCCGCCGGGCCGCCGAGGCCGGGGCGGCCATCGCGTACGTGAACATGGTCGGCGGCCAGGACGAGCTGGTCTTCGAGGGCGACTCGATGGTGGTGGCCACCGACGGCACGCTGCTCGCCCGCGCCCCGCAGTTCGTCGAGCACCTGATGGTGCACGACCTCGACCTGCCGGCCGCCCCGGAGTCCAGCGCACCGGAGTCCGGGGAACTGGCCGACGGGATGCGGATCAGCCGCACCCGGATCAGTGACGCCGGTGCCGCACCCGCCGGACCGCCGGCCGCCGGTGGGATCATCGAGCCGGTCGCCGACGAGGCCGAGGTGTGGCAGGCCCTGGTGCTGGGGCTGCGCGACTACGTCGACAAGAACCGGTTCCCCTCGGTGGTGCTCGGCCTCTCCGGCGGCATCGACTCGGCGGTGGTGGCGGCCCTCGCGGTCGACGCGCTCGGCCCGCAGCGGGTGGTCGGGGTCTCCCTGCCCAGCCAGCACTCCTCCGAGCACTCCCGGGAGGACGCGGCGGAGCTGGCCAAGCGGACCGGGCTGGACTACCGCGTCGAGCCGATCCAGCCGATGGTGGACACCTTCCTGGCGAACCTGTCGCTGTCCGGAGTGAGCGTGGAGAACCTCCAGGCCCGGGTCCGTGGGGTGATCCTCATGGCCCTGTCGAACCAGGAGGGGCACCTGGTCCTGACCACCGGCAACAAGAGCGAGCTGGCGGTCGGCTACTCCACCCTCTACGGCGACTCCGTCGGCGGTTACAACCCGGTCAAGGACGTCTGGAAGACGCTGATCTGGCGGCTGGCGAAGTGGCGCAACGCCGACGCGGCCAGCCGGGGCGAGACGCCACCGATCCCGGAGAACTCGATCGGCAAGCCGCCGAGCGCCGAACTGAGCCCCGGCCAGCTCGACAGCGACACCCTGCCCGACTACACGGTGCTCGATCCGATCCTGATCGGTTACGTCGACGGCGACCTGGGCCGGGACGGGCTCATCGAGGCGGGCCACGACCCGGCGATGATCGACCGGGTGCTGCGGATGGTGGATACCGCCGAGTACAAGCGCCGGCAGTCCGCGCCGGGCACGAAGATCTCCATGAAGGCGTTCGGCCGGGATCGGCGGCTGCCGATCACGAACCGGTGGCGCGAGCACGGCTGAGCCGCCGGCGTCGGTGCCGGAGCGGGCGGCCCGCTCCGGCGGGTCGCGGGGCCGCTGCACGGGCTGTGAATTCCTCCACTGCGCTCTGCCGGGCCGCCCTCGGACGGTGCGACGATGCGGGTGGCCCGGGGACCGCGAGGGCGGCCTCGAGGCGAGAGGAGCGGACATGTCCGATGCAACGAGTGGTGCCGTGCCCAGCGGCGACCCCGGTCCCCACGAGGTGACGGCGCTCTACGGCGGGCCGGCGACCCGGCGGGTGCGCACCCGGGACCTGCTCGCCGCCAAGGAGCGCGGCGAGCGGTGGCCGATGCTGACCGCGTACGACCAGTACACCGCCGCGATCTTCGACCAGGCGGGCATCCCGGTGCTGCTGGTCGGCGACTCGGCGGCGAACAACGTCTTCGGCCACGAGACCACCCTGCCGGTCACCGTCGACGAGATGCTGTCCCTGGTCCGGGCGGTGGTCCGGGCCACCCGACACGCCCTGGTCGTGGCCGACCTGCCCTTCGGCTCGTACGAGGAGGGGCCGACGCAGGCGCTGCGCACGGCGGTGCGGTTCATGAAGGAGGGCGGCTGCCACGCGGTGAAGCTGGAGGGCGGCCGACGCTGCGCCCCCCAGGTCGAGGCGATCACCGGGGCGGGCATCCCGGTGATGGCGCACGTCGGCTTCACCCCGCAGCGGGAGCACACCATCGGCGGGTACCGGGTGCAGGGACGCGGTGAGGCCGCCGACGAGGTGCTGGCCGACGCGCGGGCGGTGGCCGAGGCGGGCGCCTTCGCGGTGGTGCTGGAGATGGTGCCCGGTGAGGTCGCCAAACGGGTGACCGGTGCGCTGACCATCCCGACCGTCGGCATCGGCGCCGGTCCGGAGACCGACGCGCAGGTGCTGGTCTGGCAGGACATGGCCGGCCTGCGCACCGGGAGGGCCCCCCGGTTCGTCAAGCGCTACGCCGACGTGGCCGGGGTGCTGACCGAGGCGACCCGCCGGTTCGCCGACGAGGTCCGCGCCGGGGAGTTCCCGGCCCCCGAGCACACGTTCTGAGGTGCGGGTCGGGCCGGGTGCCTCCCCGGCCCGACACCCGCAGGTGACGGTCGGCCGACGACGCCGACACCGGGACCGTCGCGGTGGCGGGGGCCGACGGCCACAATCGGCGGGTGGACGACGACTTCGGGATACCGGGCTACCGGGCGCGGTGGCTGACCGGGCGTACGGCCGTCGCCGCCGCGCACGGAGCACGGCTGGCCGGGCTGACCGGCCGTACGCTGACCCGGGTATGGCTGGCCTGGGACCTGACCGACGACTCCTGGTGGGCCGACTGCCCGGTCCTGCTGGACTTCGCCGGTGAGCAGGTCGAGGTCAACCACTGGAAGTTCGACGAGGTGGCGATCTCCTGGAACACCGTCGACCCGGCGCGCGCCGTCCGGTGGCCCGGCCTGGACGACGTCCCGATCGCCTGGCGTCCGGAGCCGATGCCCGAACTGGTCGGCCTGCTCGGCCGCCCGGTGGTCGGCGTCGAGCTGCCGTGTTGGCACGGCGACCCGGGCGACCTCGCCAACGGGACCGTGGCGCTCGGCGTCGACTTCGGCGACACGGTGCTGGCCGTCTTCAACGCGCTCGACGAGAACGGTGTCTCCGTCGGCCCGCTGCCGCCCGGGTACCGGCGTCACCGACTCACAGGTCGGTGACCCGGATGCCGGCGTGCGCCTTGTACCGCTTGTTGATGGCGATCAGGTTGGCGGTGAACGCCTCGATCTGGTGGGCGTTGCGCAGCCGGCCGGCGTAGATGCCCCGCATACCGGGGATCCGGGCGGCCAGCGCGGCGACCATCGCTGCGGCGTCCCGGTCCTCGGTGCAGACGAGCACGTCGAGCTGGATCCGGTCGACCTCCGGGTCGGCCAGCAGGGGCGCGCTGACGTGGTTGAACGCGGCGCACACCCGGGACTCGGGCAGCAGCGCGGCGGCCTGCTGGACGGCGCTGCCCTCCTCGACGGTCAGCGCGTACGGGCCCTGCTTGTCGAAGCCGAGCGGGTTCACGCAGTCGACGACGATCTTGCCGGCGAGCGGTCCGGCCAGGGCGGCGACGGTGGCGGCGTGCCCGTCCCACGGCACCGCCACGATCACCACGTCGCTGCGCCGGGCCACCTCCTCGTTGCCGGCCCCGGTGACGGTGGCGTCGGCGGCCACCCCGGGCAACGACGCGATCTCCTGCGCGGCCTCCTCGGCACGTTCGGCGGACCGGGAGCCGATCAGCACGGCCTGCCCGGCGCGGGCGAACCGGTAGGCGAGCCCCCGCCCCTGGTCGCCGGTGCCGCCGATGATGCCCACGGTCAGCCCGGACACGTCGGGCAGTGCGCTCGCGTCGTATGCCATGGGCTCATCCTCGCAAACGGCCCCTCGCAACCGGCAGAGCCGTCGGTGGTGAGAAAGCCCGCAGCCCGCCCGGGCGGGGACGACCACGACCGGTCCGGCGCTCCTCGGGCCGGCGGCGACCGGCGACGGCCTGTTCCGGGCCGTCGGGTGGGCGGCCGTCAGGCGCGGGCGAAGGCCACCCGGCGGGTGACCGGATCGGCGGTGACCAGGCGGACGGTGACCCGCTCCCCCAGCGGCAGCTCACCGGTGCACCGGGCCCGCACCGGCGGCGAGTCCAGCGCCACCGTCCCGCCGGGCTGCCGGCCCGGACGGGTGGCGGGGGCGTCCACGTCCAGCACCGCCGCTTCGAACGTCTCTCCCAGCCGGTCGGCGAGCAGCACCGCCTCGGCCAACTCGATGGCGCCCCGGCTGGCCGCCCCGGCGGTCCGGTCGGTGGTCGCCATCGTCTCGGGCAGTCTCGGCAGCGCCGCCCGCGCCCACTCCGGCACCGGCCGGTCCTCGTACAGGGCGAGGCAGACCTCGGTGGCGTACCGGTCGGCGAGCCGGCGCAGCGGCGCGGTGACGTGCGCGTACGCGGCGGCCACCCCGCCGTGCCCCGGCTCGGCCGGCACCTCGCCGTCGAAGGCCGTGTACGCGGCCCCGCGCATCAGCTCGGCGGCCTGGTCGACGAAGGCCGCCGCCCGGGGCCGGGCCGGGTCGAGCCGGGCGATCACGTCGCCGACCGGCGTCCCCTCCGGCCAGTCCACGCCGAGCGGCGCGGCGGCGGCCCGCAGTCGGGCCACCGCCTCCGGCTTCGCGGCGGGCATCGTCCGTAGCAGTCCGATCCGGCCGGCGAGCATGAGATCGGCGGCGGCCATCCCGGTCAGCAGCGAGATCTGCGCGTTGTGGTCCTCCATCGGCACCGGTCCGCGCAGCACCAGCCGCCAGCCGTCGCCGTCGGGTTCGACGTCCTGCTCGGGCAGGGGCAGGTTGACCGCCCCGCGCCGCAGGCCGCGTGCGGTCAGCAGGGCGCCCAGTTCGGGCAGGAGGGCGATCGGCTCGGCCAGCCGGCCGGCGTCGGCGTCGGCCTGCACGCCCCGGTAGTCGAGTTTCGCGCGGCTGCGGACCCGGGCCCGTTCCAGGTGTACGCCGACGGTGGCCGCGTCGGCGTCCAGGTCGATGGTCCAGAGCACGGCTGCCCGGTCGACGTCGGGCAGCAGGCTCGCCGCGCCCTCACTGAGCGTCTCCGGGTGCAGCGGCACGTTGCCGTCGGGCAGGTAGACGGTCTGCCCGCGCCGCCAGGTCTCCGCCTCCAGCGCCCCGTCGGGGCGGACGTGGGTGGCGACGTCGGCGATGGCGTAGCGCACCCGGTAGCCGCCGCCCGGTCGCCGGGTCAGGCACATCGCCTGGTCCAGGTCCCGGGAGGTGGCCGGGTCGAGGGTGACCAGCGGGACGTCGGTCCGGTCGGTGAACGTCGGCAGGGGACGCGTCGCCGCCTCGTCCGCCTCCCGCTGCGCCTCGAGTGGGAAGCGGTCGGGCAACCCCAGTTCCCGCCGGAGCGCGCCGAAGTCGATACGGGGTGCCAGTACGCGTCGGATGACCACGGCACCCATCCTGGCAGCGCACCGGCGGTTCCGCTCGGGAGGCGGCGCTGCCCCCGCCGGTTCCCGGGCCCGGTGTGCGTACGCGGTCAGTCGGCCGGACCGGTGGCCCTGCGTGCGCGGGCCGGGGCGGCGCGGGTCGCGGGCTTGACCGTCGACCGGCCGGCGGCCACCTTCCGGCCGGCGGTCTTGCGGGCCGAGGTGGTCCGCTTCGTGGTGGCGGTCGACGTGCTGGTCCGGGCCTCCCGCCGGGCGGCGGCCGAGGCGGCGGCGGTGCGGGTCGGAGCCTCTTTCGCCGTCGACGCGGTGGACGCCGGCCGCCGGGAGGCCGTGCGGACCGGCGCCTGGGTGGCCGTGGTCGCCTTCCGGACCGCCGGACGGGCCGCCGTCGTCGCCTTCCCCGCCGCCGTGCTGGCCTTCCGTGCCGCGGCCGTCGTCTTCGCGGCGGCGGCACGGGCGGCCGTCGTGTTCCGGACGGCGGCCGGAGCCTTCGTCGCCGTGCTCTCCCGGGCGGTGGAGGTGGACCTCGACGCGGTCCGCCCGGCCGCCCCGGTGGCGGCGGCCGCCGTGCCGGCGGTGCGGCGGGCCGCCGCACCTGCGGTCGTCCTCGCCGCGCCGGTCGCCTTCCCCGCCGTGGTCGAGGCGGTCCGCTTCGCGGGGGCCACCTTCCGGCCGGTCTCGGCGGCGCGGCCGGTCACGGCCGAGACGGTCCGCTTCGCCGCCGTCGTGCTCTTCGTCGCCGCGCCGGTGGCGGTCCGCTTCGTCGCCGCAGCGGTCTTCTTCGCCGGGCCGGCCTTCGTCGCCGCACTGGTCATCTTCGCCGGACCGGCCTTCTTCGCCGCGCTCGTCTTCTTCGCCGGGCTGGTGGCGGTCCGCTTCGCCGCCGTGGTCTTCCGGGGCGGGCCCAGACCGGTGACGCTCGTGCGGGTCGCGTTGGCGACGGTACCGGCGGGCGCCTGGCGGGCGACCGGGCCGGTCCGTCGGGCGGTGGTGGCACGGGTGGCCGTCACCCCACCCGCCGTGCCGGAGCGGGCCGCCGTGGTGGACTTCCGGACCGGGGTCGTGCTGCTGGCACCGGTGTTCCGCTCCGCCGCGGCGGTCTTCTTCGCGGTGGTACGGGCGGTGGCCGGGCGGGTGGTGGCCTTGCGTGCGTCGGCCATCTCGTCTCCCTCCTCGGGGACATGCACTCGGGAGGCTCCGTCCGGAGCCCGGAGTTCCTCGACGCGGGGTGTCCCGCGTCGTTCATCGGCCCTCCCCGGCCCAGCGGGCGTCCTCGGCCTCCCACGCCTCGTTCCGTTCCTGCACCCTCTCCAGGGCGCTCTCGGCTTCGGCGGCCGAAGGATACGGACCGAGCACGAACTTGGCCGGGCACTTGTCGGCCCCGGTCTCGACCCGATGGTGCCGCAGGCACCAGTAGTAGCTTCCGTGTCCGCTGTCACTCATGACATCACTGTGCACCCGGGCGCCACCGGCCGCCACCGGATCATGCCTAGCCGCCGATGTCATCCACAGTAGACGTGCTCCCGCCGCACGGAGGCGAAACGGCGAAGAACGCCGGGACGATGCCCCGGACGGGTCACCCCTCGGACCCCTAACAGACGGCGCGCACCGGAGCCATCCACCGGACGGCACGTTCTCGCCGGTCAGTGGTGCGCTCCCGACGGCTGGTCGAAGGGAATGGTTGGACCGTTGTCGAGGTGCGCTGACCTGGGCGATGTGCGAGCCTCGTTGCAACGTTCCACACAAGGCGTTGCGCCGACCCGGGGCATCCGTACCTGGCACCGTACCTGTCGGCAGCAGCGCCATCTCGCTGACTGGGGGAAGTTCGTGGCGAACCTTGACGTCGCCCTGAAGAACGCGATGCAGATCGAGGGCGCCATCGGTGTCGCCCTGGTGGACTACACCAGCGGCATGACGCTCGGCGTCGCGGGGGGCACCGCCGAGCTGGACCTGACGGTCGCCGCCGCCGGCAACACCGACGTGGTCCGCGCCAAGATGCGCACCATCGAGATGCTCAAGCTCGACGACGAGATCGAGGACGTCCTCATCACGCTCGGCACGCAGTACCACGTGATCCGGCCGTTGACCGGCCGCCACGGCAAGGGTCTGTTCCTCTACCTGATGCTGAGCAAGAGCCGCGCCAACCTGGCCCTCGCCCGGCACCAGTTGCGCAGCATCGAGGAGAGCCTGGAGTTGTGAGCGCCCTCGTCCCGGGCGAGACAGCCCTCCCCCGACGGGTCCGGCCGGCCGGCCCCCCGCCACCGCCGGAACGTCATGTCCCGTCGCTGGCCGGTAGCCGGTCCCTGCCGTACGCGGCGATCAACACCGAACTGGCCGAGCTGCGGCTCCAGATCCCGGGCGTGACCGGTTGCGTCCTGGGCGGGGTCGACGGGCTGCTGATCACCCACACCATGCCCGACGGGTCGAGCCCGGACGACCTGGCCGCGCTCGCCGCCAGCACCTTCGGCCTGGGCCGGCAGGTCGGTCTCAGCCTCCGGCAGGGACCGTTCCGGCAGTCGACCGTCCGCAACGCCACCGGCTACCTGAGCGTCTACGCGGTCGACAACCGGGCACTGCTCGCCGTGGTCGGCGAGGACGCGGTCAACGTGGCCCGGCTGCACCTGCACGCCCCCGGCGTGGCCGAGCGCCTCGCCAACCTGCTCGCCGGCCCCGGCTGACCCGGGCCACGACGTCACCACCTGCCCCGGCCCCGGTCTCGCACCTCGTCCGGCGTCACGGCACACGCACCGGTCCGCCCCGTGCCGCCGGTGGGCGGTCCGGCCGCCCTTACGCCCTCGGCAGACCGGACCGGCCAACCGGTCGGCGCGGCCCCATCCTGGAAGCGACGCCCGGCCGGCTCGGCCGGACCGGTGACGGGGAGGCGGACGCGATGACGGTGACCGAGGTGTTCCATCCGGCGGACTGGCGCGGCGACCGGATGGCCCTCGACGACGGCTGGCGGCGGCGACTGACCGACGTCCACCGCGCCGAACTCCTCGCGGCCGTCGACACCGTGGCGGCGGCCGGCGTACCGCCCGGGGAGGTCCACGCCGGTTGCTTCCCGCTGCCGACCCTCGGCCCGGCGCTGGCACGGATCGCCGGAGAGGTGACCGACGGACGCGGCTTCGCCATGGTCACCGGGCTGCCGGTGGCCGGGCTGACCGGGCGCCGGCAGGAGATCCTCGCCCTCGGCGTGGCCAGCCACGTCGGGGCCGTCGTGCCCCAGGGGCCCCGGCGGGTGCCCGTGATCCACGTACGCGACGAGGGCGCGGACCCGGCCCGCCCGACGACCCGCAGCTACCAGCACAACCAGCGGCTGGGCTTCCACGCCGACCCGACCGACGTGGTGGCGCTGCTCTGCCTCCGGCCCGCCCGCACGGGCGGACTCAGCACCATCGTCAGCTCCGTGGCGGTGCACAACGAGATCGTGCGTACCCGGCCGGACCTGGCCGAGGTGCTCTACCAGCCGTGGTGGCACGACCGCCGGACCGGCGACGGCCCGGACAGCTTCCACCAGCGTCCGATCTACGGGCGTGACGAGGCGGGCCGGCTGGTCGGCAACTACGGACCGGACTACATCCACTCGGCCCAGCGGAGCGCGCACGTGCCTCCGTTGCGTCCGGTCCAGCTCGAGGCACTCGAGGTCCTCGACCGGCTCACCAACGATCCCCGGTTCACGCTCACCATGGACCTGCGTCCCGGCGACTTCCAGGTGCTCGCCAACCGGCTGGTACTGCACAGCCGCACCGCGTACGAGGACGATCCGGATCCGGCGCTCCGGCGTCACCTGATCCGGATCTGGCTGGACACGGATCGGGGCGGCAGGATCGCGGTATGACGAGACAGCACTCGTACGACACCGTGGTCACCTGGACCGGCAACCGGGGCACCGGCACCAGCGGATACCGCGACTACGGCCGGGACCACGACGTGACCGCCGAGGGGCCGGCACCGATCGCCGGCAGCGCCGACCCCACCTTCCGGGGCGACCCGGCCCGGTGGAACCCCGAGCAACTGCTGCTCGCCGCGCTCGCCCAGTGCCACATGCTGTCGTACCTGGCGCTCTGCGCCCGTCACGGCGTGGTGGTCACCGGGTACGTCGACCGGGCACACGGCACCATGGCGCTGGAGGGCGACGGCGGTCACTTCACGTCGGCGGTGCTGCGTCCCGTCGTCCGGGTCGCTGAGGCGGAGATGGTGGAGAAGGCGACGGCCCTGCACCACGACGCGCACGCGGGCTGCTTCATCGCCAGTTCGGTCAACTTCCCGGTGACAAACGAGCCGACCGTCACCGCCGACGACACCCCGGAGCCTGACGGGGCCGCCTGATCGGGTTCCCGGCGCCCGGCCAGGTCGGCTTTCCGTGCCCGGCGCGGCGACGGACCGGACGGCGGTCGCCGCGCCGCTCAGCCGGCCGGGCGGCGGTACCGGGCGGCGGCGCGGGCGTGCGCCCCGGTGAGCAGGTCCCGGACCCGCCCGGCGGTCGCCGCACCCGGGTTGAGCACCGAGGCCCACCCCTGCGTCGCGTAGAGCGGGTGGGGCACCACACGGTCGAGGGCGGCGTAGTCGTGGTCGCCGTGGTGCTCGGCCTGTGCGGCCGGCGGGTAGCCGAACAGTTCCTCGAAGACCTGCCGGCCGACGGCCATGTTCACCCGGAACACACCGTCGCGGTCGAGGTCCGAGGCGGTGTCGAAGCCCGGGTAGTCCTTCACCACGATCGTCGCGAACGGCATCCGACGGTCGGCGGGCAGGACCCGTTCGGGGTCGTAGTAGAAGAAGTGATCCCCCCACGCCACCTCGGGAGCACCGATGTCCGGCCCGGCGGTGACCAGCTCGACTCCGGCAAACCCGCCGACGAAGGCGACGACATCCTCTTCGCGCATCGGCACATTATGTCGGGACGGTGTCAGCGGTCGTAGGTGGACATCCCGGCGCGACCGGGAGGGCCAGGTCCGGGCCGACTCGTCCAGGTCGGGCGAGGGGAAGGGCCGCCTGCTCGCGCTGCGGACAGGCACGCGGGCCGCCGCCGGGTGGGGTCACTCCCGGGCCAGCTCGGCCTCGTACGCCGCACGCAACCGCGCGAACACCGACTCCGTGCCGGGCGGCCGGGGCGTACCGAGGTGCTGCTCCCGGAGTTCGTCCATGAACCGTTCCCACAACTCGGGGCCGCCCCGCTCCAGCAGCTCCGCCCGGACCGCCAGCTCCCGGGTGACCGGCAGGTGACGGCGGCCCCACGCGCCGAGGTGCGCCATCACCGGCACGAGCTGGATGGCGGGCTCGGTGAGTGAGTAGACGACCTTCTGCCGGTGGGCGGGATCGGGCGAGCGGGAGACCAGACCGCGCGCGACGAGCCGGTGCAGCCGGTCGGCGAGGATGTTCGACGCGATCCCCTCCTCCGAGCCGGTCAGCAACTCGCGGAAGTGCCGGCGGTTGCCGAACATGATGTCCCGGATGACCACCAGCGACCACCGGTCGCCGAGGACCTCCACGGAGAGGTTGATCGGACAACCCGAACGGTGCTCCGCCACGTCGACACCCCTTCGCCACGCCCAGACTGATTGCAGTCTACAACCGGGTGCGCTAGCGTCGAACCAGTTGCACAACGCAACCGGTCACCGGAACGGAGAGCGCCCATGCCCCAACGGGTCGTCTGCGACATCTCGATCTCTGCCGACGGCTACGCCGCCGGCCCCCACCAGACGGCCGAGAAGCCGTTCGGCGACGGACCGGTCGACCGCCTGCACGCGTGGATGTTCGACACGCCCGACGAGAACCGGGTCGAGGTGGACCGGATCACCGAGGCCGGGGCGTACGTCATGGGCCGCAACATGTTCGGCCCGGTGCGCGGCGAGTGGGACCTCAGCTGGACCGGCTGGTGGGGTGAGGAACCGCCCTACCGCCGGCCGGTGTACGTGCTCACCCACCACGCCCGCACGCCACTGACCATGCAGGGCGGCACCACCTTCATCTTCGTGACCGAGGGCATCCACGCCGCCCTCGACCAGGCCCGCGCGGCGGCGGGCGACCGCGACGTCGCCATCGCCGGAGGTGCGGCCACCGTCAACCAGTACCTGGCCGCCGGGCTGATCGACGAGTTGCGCACCCACATCGCGCCGGTCACCCTCGCTGCCGGCGAGCGCCTCTTCGACGGCGTACCACCCCTGGACCTCGAACTGGTCGAGGCCCGGGGCGCCGCCCTCGTCACGCACGCCACCTACCGGGTACGCCGCTGAGCCCCGGGCGGTGGGTCGACCATCCGCAGCACGTGGACCTGATGCCGGTCACCACCGTGGTGGCACCCTGCCCGGGTCGTACCGTACTGGCCGCTGACATCGCGCAGCCAGTAGCCGCCCGCTGAGGTGCCGCAGATCAGTTGGCGGACGACTGCCGCATCAGGACGACCGTCGCCCATCAGTCGACGGAGGACAGACCGAGGGCCACGCGCCGAGCCACTGCTCAGCGCCGTACTCCTCGAACCGCTCCACCTCGGTGAACCTGAGCTTCGCCGCGAGGCGCATCGAGGGGCCGTTGGCGGTCTGGGTGCAGAGCACCACCGGCTCGCCGGGAAGCGCGGCGGCGATCCAGTCGAGTGCCGCCGCGCACGCCTCGGCGGCGTACCCGCATCCCCAGGCCTTCGGCAGGAACAGGTAGCCGAGCTCGAACTCCCCGGCATCCGGACGGACGTGACCCGGACGCTCCGCGTCGCGCCGGTTGAGCGTGACCATGCCGATCATCGCTCCGTCGAGATCGACCACGAAACGGCCGGGACGACGCCCGGGCACCTCCGGAACCTCGCGCTCGAGCTCGTCACGCGGTCGAGCGCCACCGATGTAGGCACCCACCTCTGGCGAGGCGAACAGCTCGACGAACGCCGCACGGTCCCGGGCCTCGGCCTCACGGAGCACGAGCCGGTCGGTCCTGATCGGGGCAGGTGGCCAGGCAACGGGTCCGAATTCAGTCACGGCGAACAAAATATCGAACGCCCGTCGGGCAGAAACCTCAGGCGACCGGCAGATCGGAGAACTGACTTCTCCGGAAAGAGCACATGGGATGCGAGCTGGTCAGGCGGAGCCTGGACGCCCGGATCTGCCCACCTGCGCGGGTGAGCCGCAGACTTCAGGAAATCGCAGTAGACACCGGCCTCAGACGCTTCCGCTCGACAACGCCTGTTGCCGTCACCACACTCAGCGGCGGCACGTCCTTCGCGACAACGGCGCCCGCGCCGACGACCGAGCCTCGACCGATCGTCACTCCAGGGGTGACCGTGGCTGCAGCGCCGATCCACACGTCATCCTCGATGACGATGGGCGCGTGCGTGATGAAGTCGTAGCGTTCGTCGAGCTCGACGGGGTGTCCGGCCGTGCTCAGAGTCACCCGGGGACCGATCATGGCGCGGTCACCGATGGTGATTCCCCCGTAGTCGAGGAAGAAGCACCCCTGGTTGATGAACACGCGCTCTCCGAACGAGGCTCCAAGCCCGTAGTCGCAATAGAAGGGGGGCAGGATGGACAGAGAGTCAGGGATCGGTGCACCGAAGATCTCGGTGAGTACCGTCCTGCGCGCGTCGAGGTCGTCAAAGGGCAGCACGTTGAGGCGGGAGGTCAGGTTCATGACGAGCTGTACGCGCTCCGCGAAGGCTCGTGACTCGGGCGTCCGTGTTCGTAGGCGTTTCTCGTTGCGCACAGGGCGATGCTGGCACGGCGGTTCAGGGGCGCGGTGACGACCCACCGGCAGGAGCGCGAACACCACCAGGAGCGAGGCGACCAGGCCGACGGGTCGACCGGCTCGACGGCGGGCGCGGAGTCCCAGGCCGAGGTAGACGGCCCTCCGCACCATTCGATCACCATGTCCGCCTCGGAGCCATGCCTGCGGCGGCTGCTTCTCGCCTACACGGTCAGCACCGTCGGCACGCTGCTCGGCAGCGGCGTCATCCTGTGGATCGCCATCACGGAGGTCGGTGTCAGCGGCGGTGAACTGGGGTTGTTGAGCGGCTTGGCGACGCTTGCGGCGGGTGCCACCGCCCTGGTGGTCGCTCCAAGGATCGACACCTGGCACAAACGGCCGGTAATGATCTCATTGGATCTGCTGGCGGGCGCCGCCCTGCTCAGCCTCTGCCTCGCGACCTGGGCCGGAACGGTGACCGTGTTGCACCTGACGGTGGTGGCCGCTACGGAGATGTCGGTGGCGATCCTCTTTACCGCCGCAAGTACCTCGATGCTGAAACACATCGGCCGCGATCGTCTGGATTGGGCGCTCGGGCGGCAGGAGTCGGTGTTCTGGGCAGCCCAGCTGATCGGTCCACCTGCCGGGGGCGTGGTGACCTCGGCCACCGGCCCGTCCCTGACCCTCGCGTGCAACAGCGCGTCGTTCCTGGTGTCTGCCATCCTGCTGGCCGGGATCTCCGAACCAGGTCCCGCTGCCGAACGAGCGTCGACCGGCCTTCGGGTCGGCGCCGGCCTCCGAACCATCTGGCGGGTGCCGCCCCTTCGTGCCCTCTACCTCAATGCCGTGCTCTTCGGGTCCGCCCTCATGGCCACGAACCCGATCCTGGCGCTCTTCATCGTGCGCGACCTGGGCCTGTCCGCGTGGGAGTACGGGTTGATCCTCGGTGCCCCGTGCCTCGGCGGGATGCTCGCGGGCTCGCTGTCGTACCGGTTGATCCGGCGATGGGGAAGGGACCGAGTCCTGCTCAGCACCGGACTGGTCCGCGTCGTCTGGCTGCTTCCCCTCGCCGCCATACCGGCGGGGCCCGCAGCGCTTGCGGCGATCCTGACGTTGCAGTTCGGCCTGCTCGTCACCACAGGACTGTTCAACCCGACCTTCGCGTCCACACGGATGACGGTCACCCCAGCGGACCGGCTCAGCTCGGTCGTCGGCAGCTGGGCGGCCACCACGCGAATGGTCCACCCGATAGCCATCGGGGCGATCGGCCTCCTGGCTGAGATCCTGGGTGTACGCACCGCACTCGCGATCGGCGCCGGACTGGGGGCCCTGAGTGTCCTTCCGCTGCTGAGTCGGCCATTCCGCGATCAGTCAGGTCAAGACGCGAACGGGGACGGCGCCACCACAGGCGACGACGCGGAGACCGTCCCCGCGCACAGTAGGGACACCACGAGCCGCGACAGCCTCACCGTGGACGCTGAGCGGCCGGGCGGTGTCCGCACCAACTGACCACAGCCAGACCTGCTCGCCAGCCGGCGCCTGACGTGCCAGGAATAGCCGGCGCTCGCGCTGTGCCGAGATCCGTGCGGTTCGAGATGGGAGCGGAACCGACGGAGGCACCAGCACGTCTCACGCATGTGTTGACGCGAAGCGGACTTGTGTCGGTACTGGCGTGCACTTCCCTAGCGGCACTGACGGCCGGCTGTCAGGTCGCCACCGGGCCATCCACAGCGCAGCCGAATACTGCCCCTACGGCCACGACGAGTACATCGGGGACGACCAGCGCGCCCGGCGACGCTGCGACCTGGCACCTCAAGCCAGGCCAGGACCTCCACAAAGCATCCACGAAGTTCACCGCCCTCGTCTCGCGACTAGGCTGCAACGGAGGAGTCACGGGTCAGGTCCTGGCTCCGACGATTCACATGTCCGAGAGCCAGATCGTCGTGACGTTCACCGTCGCTGCGAAGCAGCCCGGTGCGGCACCGTGCAACGGCAACGATGAGGTTTCCTTCGAGGTCGATCTCGGTGAGCCGCTACGGGACAGACCCATCGTCGATGGACAGTGCCTGCCTGACAACAAGGGGCCAAAACCGTACTGCGGTCCTGATCCCACCCGCTTCAGGGCCTGATGCCCGGGCCTGTGCCGCCGCGTAGATCCCGCAGCTACGGCGGACGGTCGCCGGTGTCCTGAGCTCGGTGGGTGTGGCCGTCCGTGCACACCGGCCAAGGCTCGTCGACCGGCCAGAGTAGCGGGCCGCCGACCGAGCTATCGACGGTCGCGGGTCTGCGGTACGACGACGATCAGCGACACCGAACACCTGCATCGCACCGCATACGACGATCGCCGGCCCGCACGCGGACCGGCGATCGTCAGGTGGGCCACCGTCAGGCGTTGGCCCTGCGGATGGCCGCCATTCCCCCGAGGGCGGCCACCGCTGCCGCCAAGGCTGGCCATCCCACCAGCAGTGCTGGTGGGCGACGGACGAGTCGACCTGCACGCCGGATTATGACGGTAGGACCCCTGCTGACCTGGGGCGGAGCCTCGCGACAACCGCTGTAGGCCGTCGCCAGGCCGTCAGGGCTTCTCCCCCGACGCGAAGAGGTCGTCGATCGCGTTCCGGGTGCGTTCCTCGCTGGCCGGCATCAGGTGCGTGTAGACCCGAAGCGTGAAGCCGGGGTCGGCGTGGCCGAGGTACGACGCGAGGGCCTTGATGCTCTCCCCCGCGTCGAGCAGCGACGAGGCGTAGAAGTGGCGAAGCGCGTGCATCCCGGTGGCCCGGGTCGGCGTGATGCCGGCCGCCACGACAGCCGGTCGCCAACTCTTGCTGTCGAAGGTGCGCCGGTTGATCGCACCCCGCCGGGTGGTGGTGAACAGCAGCGGCACCGTGACCCGTTCGTCGCTGGCCGGGTTCTCCCACGGCAGGGTGAGCTTCACCGGGGCGAAGTTGTCGACGTGCTGCCGCAGCACCAGGGCCACGGAGTCGGGCAACGGAACCCGACGGTCCCGGTCGTTCTTGGTCAACCCGAAGACCAGCCGGGAGCGGACGAGCTTGACCTGACGCGAGACGTGCACCCAGCCCGCCTCGAAGTCAATGTCGTCGACGCCGAGCCCCAGGATCTCCCCCTGCCGCAGCCCGCACCCCGCGCCCAGGTCGACCATCGGGCGGTACCGCTGGGCGAGGCCACCGCGGATTGCCGAAACCTGTTCGTACCGCCACGGCACCACCCGACGCTGAACCGGTCGCGGCGGCTTAACCGACTTTGCCGAACACGGATTCTTCGCGATCCGTTCGTCGTCGACCGCCGCCCCGAGGATCGTCCGCAGGTGCGCGAAGACAACGGCCCGGGTCGCCGGAGCCAGCTTGCCGACCATCGCAGCGTCCCACTCCCGGATCTGGCCCGGCTTGATCGCCGCCAGTTGCTTCGACCCGAAGAACGGCAACAGGTGCTTCCGTACCCGGAACTCCGTGCTCTCCCGGGTCGACTCGTCGAACGAGCGCGTCCGGAGCCAGGTTTCGGCGTACTCCATGAAGGTCATCCGACCGGCGACCGGGTCGACGTAGGAGCCCCGGAGCTTGTCCGTCTCCGTCGAGACGAGGAACGCCTCAGCGTCCCGCTTGGCACGGTCAGGGAACGACTTGCTGCGCTCCCGCCCGTCCGGCGCGATGTACCGGACCCGGTAGCGGTGGCCCGTACCGAACAGCTCCGACTTGACTCGCTCGGTCCGCCCGGTGGGGTGCCGGATGGTCTTGTACCAGCGATCTTCGATGTGCGCCATCTATGCCGCCGCCTGTGCCTTGAACCAGGCCCTCACGTCGGCCGCGTCGTACCGCAGGTACTTCCCCACTCGGGCAGCCGGCGGACCGTAGTTGACCTTCCGCCAGCGGTAGACGGTCGCCACTGGGACCCGCAGGAACCGAGCCACGTCCTCCACCGACCAGACCTCAGCCATCGGAATCCCCTCCCCTTTCTGGTGTCTGCTTCTTCCGTGCAGCGCGGATGCGGTCACCGATGGCGGTGGCGAGTTCGAGTTGTTCGGGGGTGTCGTAGCCGATGCCGAGGATGTGCCAGTCATTGACGACCAGGACGTCGGTGTCCTCGGGCAGGCCGGCCTCGGTGAGCGCGGTCTGTAGCTGGTGAGCACGACGCTCGGCGCGCAGGTTCTTGAAGGTGGTGCTGTAGATGCGGGACTTGGTGAGGAAGTGGCCTCGGAAGCCGAGCATGTGCGCCCAGTGGCGGAGCTTGAGGTCGGTGTACTGGTCGAGGCCGCCGAGGTCCCACGCGGTTTGGATCATGGTCCGGTGGTGATCGGACACCCGCAGTTGATCGATGTGCCTTTGTGAGCGGATGCGCCGGTCTCCGGTCTCGGTCGCGCCGGTGCCCTTGGTGGCGTACTTGGCGATGTAGCCGGCAAGCCTGGTGTCGTTGACGACCTGGTCGTCATCGTCGCCGTCGTTGAGAACGTCGATGTCGGTGGCGGTGATGTCCTTGACGTCGATCTGCTTTCCCCACCGCAGGGGAAGGGCGGTCCCGTCGGGTCGGGCGGTGTCCAGCTCGACGGTCGAAGCCGCAGAACGGACCGCGTCGGCCAGGACGTCGGCGGTGAGCCACACGGGGGGTGCCGAGTCCGGGCCGGACGGGCCGTCCGCGCGAATGACCGCGTGGAAGTGGACCAGGCCCCGGCCCTGGTACTCGGCGACCTTGGCGTAGGAGATCCGCAGGTGTGCCCCGGATGCGCGGACGGTGAGGCCACCAGCGGCGGCGACGGCCCGGCGTAGAGCGATGGTGAACCGGTGCCAGAGTTGGCCGCTGTGCGCCTGCCACAACACCGCCCCGACGTAGTCGTAGGCGCCCGAATCGATCGGACTGCCCAGCAGTCGATGCCCTTCCGGGTGCCAGCGCCCGCACGAGCAGGGCTGCTTGCCGGGCCGGTTGTGCACCGCGCCGAAGGACGGGGCGGTGAGGGTGACGAACAGCCGCGTGGACCGGGCCACGGTGTCGGGGACGCCCTTACCGCCGTTCATGCCCGCGTGGATGAGGTGCCAGGCGTCGGCGGCGTACCGGTCGGCGCAGGTGGGGCAGACGGCGGCGCGTCGGGTGCCGCAGGAGGCCCACACGCGGCCGTGTCGGGAGGCGATCAGGTCACCGGTGCCGAGGTGCCGGACTTCCCACTTGCCGGTGAGCCGGACGGGCTGGAGGCAGCCCTTGACGCTCTCGACGCCGGCCCGCCATTCCTTGTAGCCCGGCGAGCGCATCCACCGGGTCAGCGCGGCCTCAGCGTCGTACCCGTTGTGCACCGGTCGAGGTGCGTGAGGTGGTGATGGCATGGAATCCCTCCGGAGACGGACCCGCCGTGCCCCGAGATGTGGAGCACGGCGGGCCGGAGCGAACGAGAGAAGACGCGCGGTCAGTACGCGTTGGCAGAGACCGGGGTGAGCCGGTCGACCACCCGCGCCGCGATGGGCAGCGGTAGCCGGGTGGCGCGTTGGATGTCGACGGCGGTGACCGGGTCGACGGAGTCCGCGACGAGCTGCCGGATCTGGGCCTGCATGCCGGCCGGGATGCCCAGCCCATCCAGCTCGACAGCCGGAGCCGGGGTCTGCTGCGGGACGGCCGGGGTGACCGGGACGACCACGCGCTCGACGGGAGCCTGCGGGGCGGCCGGTGGCGGAACCACGGACGCGGAGACGGCGGGAGCTTCCACCGAGGCAGCGGGAGCCGGGGTCTCGACCAGGGCGGACGGGACCGGGTCGGCCGGGATCGGGCCGGCGGTGTCGGGCGCGTCGGCCTCAGGCTTGGTCAGGGTGATCGCTCGACGTGCCTGGGTGCAGCGTGCCTGCACAATCGGCATGACCTCGGCCAGGAAGAACACCAGGACCGGCACCATGATGTGCGCCGCCAGCATGCCCGCGCTGATCCCGCCCTCACGGGGCCACAGCGCCGGTACGACGTTCATGACGAGGGTGGAGCCGAGGAGGAACCGTTTCAGCCAGTCGACGGCCTTGGAGTCGATGTCGATGCTCCGGGCGATCATCGCGGCTTCCCAGCGGAGAACGGTGATGAGGATGCCGACGAGGCACGGTTCGACGCCCCAGCAGCCCCACCAGACCGGATCGGCCGGGGTGAGGTGCCCGGCGAGGAAGTCCTGCACGCCGGTGGTGGTGAACACCGACCCGACCGCGAGGAAGATCCACAGCGACCGGGTCACGGACACCCGCAGCCGTTCGATGTCGACGATGTCGAGGGCGGCATCCTGCTCCAGGTCGTGAAGCTGCCGGGCCACGTCAAGGCGCTTGCTCAGCTTGCGGACCGGTCGAGGCACCCGAGCCGGTTTGCTCTCCCGCTGCATGGTGGTCACCGCTTCCCCGCCGTGGCCAGCTCCGAGACCGGCCAGCCGGCGACCCGCACGAGGTCGGCAATGTCGGTGTCGTCGCAGTAGGCGGCCCGGACCCGCACCGGGGTACGGGACCGCTGCTTGACCACGAACCCGATGCCGGCCGTGCTCGGGTCGTTCGGGATCTCGTCCGCGAGGGCACCCCGGCGACGCATGTCCTCACCGAGGACCATGTCGACGTGTCCGGCCGATGTGGCGCGCAGGCACACCCGCAGGGAGAACAGGTCACGCTGCGGGATCACGTCCTTGGTGGGTTCCTGGAGCGCGCCGATCACGGTGCCGCCCAGCGCCCGAGCCTGCGACAGAATCAGCGGCAACGCCGCCTGGACGCCCTTGGTCAGGGACCGGTCCCCGTAGCCGGTCACCGCGCCCAGCTCGTCGACGACCAGGACGTCAAGCGGCGTCTCCCGCGACATGGTGAAGGTGCGCCGGCCCTGCTCGGCAAGAACCTTCTTGCGATCCTGCATCGTGGCCCAGAAACCCTGGACGACGTCCACGATGTCGCCGTCCGCTTCGGCGTACCGGTAGGACACTGGCGCAAGGGCGTTGAGTTCGGTGCCCTTGGGGTTGACCATGTGCACGCGCACCAGGCCGTCACGGATCAGCGGAGCGCACGCCCGCAACGCCATCCACGTCACCGAGTTCTTCCCCGAGCCGGTGGCCCCGCCGACCAACCAGTGTTGCCCGATCAGCGGCGCGTACCAGTCGGTGCCGTGCTCGGTCTCGCCCAGGTACACCCGCGCCAGGTCCACCGCCTCGGAGTCGGCCAGGAGTTCCGGCGGGATGATCGCTTCGGTAAACGGCTCGCTGCGCTGGACGACGAGCGCGATGACCTGGGGGCGGACCCGCTCGACGCCGACCCGCTCAGCCCGCAACGCCACGGCCAGGGCGTCGGCGGCTTCCTCCCACATCGTCGGGGTCTGCCCGAGCAGCAGCCGCACGTAGACGGTCTCGGTGGACGGGGAGTGCGAGCGGACCCGGATGATCCGGGGCACGTTGACCATCCCGGTCGTCCGGTGGACCGTGACCAGGTTGCACGCCTCCGTCACCCGGCTCCACCACGGGCCAAGGTAGGCCCGCGACAGCCACCGACGCCGCACCGCCCGCAACCTCGGGGCCGCCCACCGGGACCACGAATCCGGGTGACCCCGGTACCAGCCCACACCCGCCGCCACCGCACCCGCGACCACACCACCGGTCGCCGCCGGCCCGAACTCGATCATCGAGGCAGCCGCAGCGGCCGGAGTCGCCACGAACCCCGGGTGCCGAGCCGCCCAACCCGCCACACGCCATTCCCAACCCTGAACGCGCTTACCCATCTCCCGCACCTTCTCTCACCAGTCCGTATGCAATTTCGTCAAGTTTTTTCGGAAACATGGAGAGGCCCGGATCGGATCACCAACCCGGGCCTTCCCGCAGAACAGTTACGGTCAGCGGACCGTGTCGAGCATCTTCCGCGCGAGCGTCGTTGCCCGCTTCGCCTTCTCCGTCTCCTCCATCCACGGCGTCGCGTCTTCGAGGAGGATCAGCAGCACCGCCACCGCCCGCCGCAGTTCGTCGTAGTGCTTCATGTAGCGGTACCGCTCCGGCATTCCCTTCATCGACCGCCGCAGCAGCCGCATAGCCTGATCGACGCCGTCGTAGGTGTCACTGATCCGGTACGACATCAACTCACCTTCCACGGCTTGGCAATCAGATCCGCCTCGTACGTCTTCACCCGCAGGTGAAACGCCCGCAGCGTTTCCACGGCCTGCCGGTGCGCGTCCTCCAGGTCCTCGATCCGGGCCGAGAACTGATACAACGTCCCCGGCGGCGGCTCACACGCCTTGATCAGGCTGTTCACCCCATCCAGCAGCAGCGCCAGCCCCTGCACGTTGCCGACCAGCGCCTCATACCGCGCCCTGCCGGTCCACGACTTCACGACCTCCGGCACCAAATCCATCCCCTGCCCCTTTCCGGCTCGGGAACCCACACGATCGGTGGACACCACCCACCCCCGGAAACGTGTCCCGAGGGGCGGATAGAAACCACCGGTCGGCGATCACTCCCGACCGGTCAACCGCCACACCCGACGCCACCGACGCGTCTCCCGGCGAATCAAACCGACGTTGATGGAAACCGACAGCATCAGCAACCCGACAAGGATCAACTCGAAGTCCGACATGACAACCTCCTTTCGATTTTCGAATAGCGTTATTCAACCTTTTTCAGGCAAGGCTATATCCACTGTGGAATTCTCAATGAACGCGACGCCCGGAGATGAGAACAGCAAGGACCGCATCACCGAACGAAAGTGCCCCGACCCGACTCGAACGGGTCACCCACCAGACAGGGGCGGGGCGGCGAGGCTTCCCGCCTCAGCGCATGACCGGCTTGAGGCCCTGCGCCTTCCACGTCAAGCCGGACCGCCCGTCCCGCTCCCAGTGCGACACCGTGGCCCCCACCAGCTCCACCAGGTCGCCTTCCTCCACCTGCCCCGGGTCCGCCGAAAGCGTGATCCGCAGCTCCTCGCCCTTGCCCCGGTAGCCGTCCTCGGTCGCAAGAGGCTTCGCGAACACCGCCACCGTGTACAGCGGGTCACTCGTGCCGTAAGCCGTGATCACCTTGCCGTCCTGATCCGCCTTGATAGACGGCTCCTCCACCACGCGCAGCTTGAAGCCAGCCAGGTTCACCGGGATGATCCGCATCTCTGGGTCTCCTTTGATCTTGCTCGGTCTCGTCGCGCACACCGCGCATCCAACGGAGTTGTCCCGCCTGACTCGAAGTTCGCCAGCTTGTTGCACCTGGCTAGTCAAGCAAGGTCTCGAAGATAGCCCTACCTGGCTAGCCAAGTCAAGACCTCGGCGAGGAAGTTTCCCTACTTGGCTAGTCAGGGCTAGTGTGAACCCGTGAGCGAGAACCTTGACTTCCTCGGTGAGCTGGACCCTGACGACCCGAAGCAGGCGTCGCAACAGATCGCGAACAAGCTGCGGGCCGCCATCCTCACGCGCCGGCTCTCCCCCGGCGACAAGCTGCCGTCACAGCCCGACCTAGCAGCGCGCTACGGCGTCGCACGGGAAACCGTCAAGCGAGCCCTGGACCTGCTCCGGGCAGAGCGACTGATCGTTACCCGGCAGGGAAGCGGCGCGTTCGTCCGCGCTCAAACACAGCGGGCCGTCGAGCTTCGCCCCCACATCGAAGCCGCATTTGAACGACCTCACGTCAGCATCGACTTCGCCGGGTTCTCTGGGGAGACGCTGAGGGACGCGCTCGCTGAGGCGCTCGACAAGGTCCGGGTCGGGCGCCTCACGCCAGAGACGATCACCGTGCGCGTCCTGATCTCCGACATGACCGTGCCGATGGCATTGCCCGCACGAGCCGAGACCCAGGCCGACGATCCATCCGTACGCGAGCGGGCGGAGCGGATCACCCGCCGGGCAGCAGACGGCATCATCGACCATGTCACCGAGCTGGGCGACCTCGGCCTGATCCGGTCGACCACCGTCGAGGTACGGATGCACCGCGCGTCCCCGCTGTTCAAGCTCTACATCCTCAACGGCGAAGAGGTCTTCTACGGCTTTTACCCGGTCGTAGAGCGCACCGTCTCGATCAAGGGTGAGCCGATGGCGATCTACGACCTGATGGGCAAGGATGTGCCGCTGTTCCACTACGCGGTGACCGATGACGACGCCTCCCACGGCACGCAGTTCGTGGAAGCGTCCCGCCAGTGGTTCGACTCGGTGTGGTCGACCATCGCTTACCGGTACGACGCATGAACGCCGACCTTGGCCGGCTGCTCGACGAAGTCGGTGCCGTGCTGCTCGACTTCGATGGGCCGGTGTGCGGCGTCTTTGCGGGCTATCCAGCGCCAAGGGTCGCCGCGGAACTGGTCGAGGTGTTGTACCGGCGTGGCATCGAGGTCCCGCCGGATCTCGCCAGCGAACCGGACCCGCTTGAGGTACTACGCCGCACCGGAACCACTGGTGACCAGAAGGCCACACAGGCAGTAGAGGATGCGCTGTGCGCGGCTGAGCGCCAGGCCGTCGAGACCGCCGAACCGACGCCGTACGGCCGGGAAGTCATCGTGGCGGCCCGGCAGGCCGGCTTCCCCGTGGCGGTGGTCAGCAACAACTCTGCCGGTGCCGTGAGCGCCTACCTGGCAGCGCACCGCCTTGCCGTCCATGTCTCGCCGATTGTTGGCCGGGCCTACGCCGCCCCGGAGCGGATGAAGCCCAACCCGGAACCGATCCGGCAAGCTGCGCACGCGGTAGGCGAGCCGCCGGCCCGGTGCGTACTGATTGGCGACTCCCTCTCGGACATCGACGGGGCGCGGGCAGCCGGGGCGCGAGTGATTGGGTACGCCAACCGCCCGGTCAAGATCCAAAGGTTCCAGGAAGCCGGAGCAGACGTAGTGGTCACCACCATGCGAGAAATCGCCGATGTGTTAGTCAATCAATTGCGCGCTTGAGGCCAGGAGGAGGCTTTCCCAGTATTGACTTAGTTTCGACCTCGAAATCGATTGGGCTATCCCATCTATTCTTCGGCAGAGTCTCAAGAGAAGTTACCGCCCATTCTGTCGAGACCTCCTTGATGACAGTTGGCGACGCGCTAATGATTGCCACCTGCGCATGCTCGGCCGCCACCTGAAGCCGCTCGAGTGCAGCTACCTGCACCTCAGAATGATAGAAGTCGAAAAAGTCGTCCAGGAGAAGGAAGGTTGGCTCAACACGCGCGTGGTGCCGAGCGTGAAGGCAAGCCAACTCTAAGAGGATTAAGAAGCGGATCAGGCTGCTAATTCCACCGCGACCAGGGTACCTTTCGGTTCGCCCTTTGACGTCTAGAGTCCAATGCACCTCACCGTTCACACACTGAACCTCTTTAACCAAGCCGTCTTGAGAGGGAAAGAGTTCTAGGGTGGATATCATTGCCGATTTGCTGAGATCAAACATCTGGGCCAACGCGCGGATGCTCCCGACATTATCTCGGTGAGGCTCGCGGAGATATATGGTTTTATAAGGGCGCGCGACGTAGGGCACAGGCTGGCCGTCCAGAACGTGCGTCACTACGCCCGACCTGCCCTTTGTTGCCACATCGTGCGTCATGGGATCGAACCAGCGCACCCCCATGTCGACCTCTCGATCACGCGAAAGGTCTGCCACGTGATCTGGGTAGGCAACACTCGCAATAAGGCGCGCCAAGACGGACTTACCGCTTTCGTTGGGGCCGGTGAATATGTTCCGCATTCCTAGCTCGAACGTTCGGCCTTCCAGCGAGGCAACAGGGGAAGAGTTCACCGATAATGACTCGACAAGCCCAACGTGATGCAGCGCACCGCCGTTTACTTCTGCCGCCTTCCGCGCCTCATGCAGCCTCTTCCACGCCCTAAGCTGAATAGCTGAAAAAATCCGCCCGTCGTCGGAGTCAATGGACTTTCCGTGGCTGGCGCAGCACCAAATTCCATTCTCAGGTTCACTGCGCTCAACTTCCGACAATCCTCCCGTTCCGCGCGGACCGCCCGGCGATGCTGCATATATGTGTGCGGCGACCCCGGTATGAACTGTTTGCCTTAGACCCGCCCCCGGCCCGACAGTTAAGCGCCCGCAGTTCAGGACGGAGCACTGATACCCTGCTCTTTCCGCAATCAGCCTGCGGGTGGCTGCCGTGAACTCAGCTCGAGTGCCCACTTTCTCCCTCTCGACCCACCCTGACATCTCGGACCGACTTGAAGATCGGAACGTAGAACACCACATGCCCCCACCTCGGCATGGGGTCTATGGCGGACCGCGACGACCTCCGCAACGCCGCTTGAGAATCATGCCAGGCATCAGGCGAGAAGCGAGTGACGAGTATCGATTATGCCCTGAGACCGGACACTGTGGCCGGAGCGTAGCGTGTTCAGACTTTCTTTACTTGGTCAAGGGCGGGCCTGCGGCCCGCCGCCGGGGCGCGCGTGCGGCCTGGCGGCCGGTCGCGCCCCGGCACGCCTGGCGGACTAGAAGAAGCTGCTCGACTCAGCCAGGCCGGTCAGCGGGGTTCGTCGAGGGCAAGGCGGCCGGCAAGCGCGGGCGAGGCGATACTCCGGGTCAAAGCGCCTCCGGCGGGGGCCTCGGGCTCCGGGATGGCTAGGGGCCGTCGGGCTCTTGCGGTCCGTAGGTGGTTGAGGGCTGCCATCCCGGTGCGGCGCGAGGCACTTGGTCAGAGACTTGGCCGCACGCGAGGAGCGGAGCACGAGATCGACACCTTGGGTGGTAACGCAACTACCGGTCTTGATCCTCGTGACCCTTTCGCTGTGGTTTGCGCAGGTAGAGTCCGCCTTCGAATACACGAAGGTAGGCGGAGTACATCCGTCGTACAGCCATTACGAAAAGCAGAAACAAGTAAGCCCCGAGTCCCAGGGCTATCGCGGTTGGAAGTTCTGCCAACTTGTCGTCCGGATGATTCCGGGAGCCGGAAGCTACAACTAGGAAAGCGGCTTCGGTCGCGGCCGTCAATGATCCCATCATCAGATGGGCGGCGGTCTCACGAAAGTGCTTTCTCGTTGTAGTGCTAATGGGCTCGTCCCGATCTTCGAGTCGCTCCCGAAGTGTCGCCAACTGTGTAAAGGCGGCAAACAGTATTCCCGCCATGAGGGCGCTCGCGCCAGAGAGGGATGCGGGATCGGTCAGCCGCCAGTCGCGCCAGAGGGAGATGATTGCGACCACCACGGGGGCGGTGTATAGGAAAGCCCGGGCGGCGACGTCCGGCGGGTCTCCCTCATCTTCGGGCGATCCCTCTGGGCCCACTTGTCGCATTGACCGAATGTGGTCAAGAAATAGTGGGCCCAGGTTGAACCGATCTAGCAGACCTGTGCGCATACAGCACCTCCCAGCACCTCCACACTTTAGCTGGGGGGTACGACACCCTCGGATGCGGCGATGGTTGGGAAGATCTCGGCGATAGAGGCCGAGACTTGGGCGAACCATTTGTCGTCATCTAGCCGATAGTCGGCAATATCGTAGATCCACTCGCCCACGTCTCTCGACGGGCGCAAGGTGCGCTTCCTGTCGTTGGGCCCGTCGATGCGGAGAAGGCTGTCGTCGAAATCGAGTGGGATGGTTACACCAACGGCTGTTGTCGTAAGCTCCTTTGCAAGCGCTCGTCGGGCATCCTGGTTCGTGAGCCGCTTCCATTGGACATTGGCCCACTGAAGCGCCTTCTCTCGCATCTTCTCCTGAAGCTTCGACGCACCACTGATTTTCACGACCATTTTCACTCGGTCGGTTAATACATCGCCGTCTCGGGCGGTTCCGTGAGAGGTAACTTCTAGCTCACGGACTACGCCATTGCGAATGAAGTGAGCTACGGCAGCTTTATCCGCAACGCCTGCCTCCACAAAAAGGCGATGCGTGGTGCTATGGATATACTTAAGGCTTGCGAGGATTCTCCTGTAAGGACAGGCACGACCTCGGGCTTCGACGGCTAGGATTCCGGCCGTGCCCTTTCTGGGAAACCAGAGGATGGCGCGGTAGGGGTTCGAGAGTGCCCGGCCCTCCACGTCCTGGTCGTCATCTTCCCCTTCCGGGTCAATAAGCGTCCCGCCTTCGCCGAATGGGCCGTGGAAGAAGTCAAGGCGAAGCTCAAGCTCTTTTCGGTCGATCGCAGTGAATCGAACCACCGATCCAGTGGGTGGCGCAGACGAGCCGTTTTCGAGAATCTTTGGAGGGTCTTCGAGCTTTAGCGTTTCGTCTATATTGTCGCTGATGTCCTGGTGCAAGATGTCGACAAAATGCTTATTGGCGATGTTGCCGAAATCCAAGTTCTTTCGGCCCATACCATCCCTGGCTCGCACCAAGAAGAGTCGGTAGCCGTAATGACCCATCTTCCAGTCCTCTCCTATAGTGGAAGCGGGAACGCCCAAAGTAGACTATCTGCGCCTAACTGTAAACGATCGGCCTGTCGCTGTACAAAATCCGACTGTCGGCCCCGGGGGAGTGGCCGGCGGCTGCGACAGCAACGGTGACAGCAACCAGGCCAACCAGAGGGCTCAAGCCGGACGGCGACGGATCAAGGCCCGAGGTCGCGAACATGTACAGACGCCGACGGAGGAAGCGCGCAGAGCTTACAAGCGAGGGGTTACAGGTTCGAAACCTGCGCCGCCCGAGAACGGTTGCTCGCAGTCACCAATCAGCCCTCGAAGCGCCCAAGATCAGGCCGTCTCCAGGCCGTCAGGCCGTCGCCAGGCCGTCAGATGCTGACCAATATCGACCAACAACGACCATCGACAGCCAAACATAAGACCAGCTCAGAGCCTTGGTCGAGGCTCTGAGCTGGTGGGCGACGGACGAGTCGACCTGTACGCCGGATTCTGTGCGCGACGCGTACCCCGTCACCGGGTTCCGCATCGGCGGCGGCCATCCATCTCGGCCTACCGTCGCCGGCAGGCTCTTGCGGCCTACCCGCAGACTCGGGCGGGCCGCCCTCAAGCGTCTGCGCAGGCCACCGTCCTCGCGGTCGGCGGCCCTCTTGGCCTTGCTCCGGGTGGGGTTTACCGAGCCATCCCGGTCACCCGGGATGCTGGTGGGCTCTTACCCCACCGTTTCACCCTTACCGCGCCGCGTGGGCGCGGCGGTCTGTTTTCTGTGGCACTGTCCCGCGGGTCGCCCCGGGTTGCCGTTAACAACCACCCTGCCCTGTGGAGTCCGGACGTTCCTCGGCGGTAGGCACTCGGCCCACCGACGCGACCGCCCGGTCGACTCGTCCGTCGCGCTCCCATCCTAACGATCCCCCGGGCGCGGATATTGCCGGCCCGCTCGGTGCGGGAAGCGGTCGGGCCGGCCGGACGGTGAACGACTCCGGCCGCCAGGCCAACACCGACGGCACGGTGGGGTCGTGCAGGCGCAGGTAGAACAGGCCGGTGCCGGCCTGGCCCACCATGAGGGCCGGGGTGGTTCCCGTACGGATCCCGCAGGGCCAGCGGCCCTGGTCGGCGTACGCGCTCGCGCCCTCCTCGGCGACGCGGACCGCGAGCGCGCGGTCCGCGTCCCCGGTGCCGTTGTCGTCGTCCCCGGCACACAGCAGCACCTCGGCGTTGCCGGCGAGTCCGTGGCACAGGCTGTAGTTGCCTCTCCCGGCTGCCAGGCTGGCTGCCACCGTGGCACGCGTGGTGGCCGTTCCGTGCGCGATGTCCCGACGATACGTCCGCCTGCCGTCGATCTGGTCGGCGCGTAGGCGGGAGAGGGTGATGCCGGGTGCTCCGTGGCACCAGGCCGTGGCGTAGGAGAACGGGTGGCGTCGGCCCCGGCGTCCGCCGCCCCGCAGGTCCGGCCAGTTGCGCTGGCCGGCGTCGAACAGGTGGGACTCGTACGCGAAAGCCTGTTCGGCCCCGTGGCGGTAGCGGGGGTCGCCGCTCGCCCGGAACATCTCGAACAGGGCGGAGCCGATGCCGGCGGCCCCGTGTGACAGGCCGGTCAGCGGGGCGGTGGAGGTGCGGCGCAGCGGCGGCCAGGACCACCACCGGTCCCGGCGGTCGGCCTGCACCAGAAGATCGTCGGCCAGTTCGGCCGCCCGGTCGACGGGCCCGGCGTCGGCCAGCAGTTCGCCCAGGGTCAACAGCGCCACGATGGTGCCCGCCTGTCCGGACAGCAGGTCGAATCCGTCGTCGCGGTCCCCGTCGTCCGGCGCTCCCGGCCTGGCCAGGGCCGCGGCCTGCTCGAGCAACGAGGCGTGGTCGAGGCGCACGCCGAGCCGGGCGGCTGCGACCGCCACTCCCAGCCGTCCGGTGTGGAGCCCGGCGCCACAGTCTGCGGGCGGATCCCCCGTGAGGAGCCGGCGGACCGCCTGCTCCATCGCGCCGAGCGCGGTCCGGCGCACGGCTTCGTCACCGGTCACCGCGCCGAGTTCACCGAGGAACAGTCCGACCCCACCCGTGCCGCCGTAGAGGTCCGGTCCGAGGGCGGCGAGCGATGCCGACGCGCGGTCCGGGTCGCCGTCGTGCAACCGGGCACCCACCCAGTTGCAGCGGTTCCCGGACCAGATGGCCGTGTCGACGATGTGTCGCCCGATCCGGTGGGCGACATCGAGATGCCCGGTGCTCACGGGCTTCCCGCCCCGACCGTCGAGCCGGCCTCCCACGACGGGTAGTCGTCGGTCGAGCCGGGGTCGAGGTACGGGCGGTCGACGTGGATCCCGGCGGCGCGGAAGCAGTCGGCGACCACGGCCACGCGGTCCGCGACCGTCCACGCGCCGTGCTCGTACGCCCGGAGGACACCTTCGGCGAGCAGTCCGCACCGGTGCAGTCCGAAGCTGCCGCCGTCCTGCGGATCCTCGGCCAGCGCCAGGCCGGGGGCCAGGCGTCGGGTGAACGAGGGTGTGTACGGGTCCAGGGTGTCGCGCAGCTCCCCGTGCAGCTCCGTCAGCATGCCGGCGACCGCTCGGTACCGTCGCCTGGGGAGGTAGAGGACGCCTGCGTCGCAGCGGTGGTAGAGCGCCGGGTCGCTCGCCACCTTCAGGCGGAACGGGACGCCCGCCCGGTTGAGTCGGGCCGTCGCGGCGGCCAGCAGGCGTGGCCCGCCGTCGGGGCGGAGGTTCCAGTACAGCCGTAGGACCGGCTCCTCGGTGGCCGGGGCGAGACCGAGGTCGCCGAGGGCGACGTAGAACCCCGTCGACCAGGAGGCCAGTTCCCGGGGCATACGGATCGCGACGGGCCCGCCGGGGGTCGGGCGACCGCCGGAGGGCGGGCAGACCTCGCCGGGCGCGAGCCAGAGGCGCAGACCGTCGCGTTCCACCACGACGCGGTCGTGCTCCACCGCGTACACCTGCCATCCGGGTTCCCGGGCGCCGGTGCCGGAGTTGGCGGCGGCGAGGGCGGTCCGGAACGACGCCGTCGCCGCGCAGGGGCGTGCGCCGTACATGTGCTCGTCGACCGGTGCCGGCCCGCCGCTGGTGTAGAAGTCCTGGTAGAGCCGCGTCTGCAGGGCCCGTACCAGGTGTGCCCGTACCACGCCGGCGGCCAGCAGCCGCGCCGCGGCGGTCGGCAGGACCACCTGGCGGTGTCCCAGCCAGGAGTACGACGTGGGCGAGTGCACGCGCACCGCGGCCAGCACGGACGCGAGTTGGTGGTGGTACGCGCTCACGCCGTGCTCCGGGCCGGTCGGGGTAGGGCGGACAGCGGCAGGCCGAGCAGGTGGACCGCTGCCTCGGCGGGACATTCGAGCATGTTGAGGACCACCTGGAGGTGCAGCACGAGGTCGCCGGTCAGGGCGACGCGGTTGTCGGCGGTTTCGAGGACCGTCTGCAGGAGCCGGGCGGCAGCGAAGCGCACCGTCCCGGGCAGCATCCGCCCGGCGACGTCGGGATCCGGGTCGAGGGTGCGGACGTAGCTGTTCCAGCAGGCCCGCACGGCGGCCTGGACCTGCTCCAGGAGACGACGCTCCGGGGTCGGGTTCCGGGCCGGGGCGACGGTGCCGGTGACGGGGAGCGCAGCGAGCCAGAGACCCAGGTAGTTCCCCAGCGCCGATCCGATGTCCCACCGGGGGTCCCCCCGGCCGGCGAGTTCCCAGTCGACGAGGCGCAGCCGGGGACGTCGGGCGTCCACCATCAGGTTCGTCCAGCGCACGTCGCCGTGCACGAGGGCGCTGGGCGTCCAGTCGCGGCCGACCTCGTCGAGTAGCTGCGCGAAGCCGGAGGTCTGCTGGACGATCCGGACCAGACGCAGGGTCGAGCCGGCCGCCGCGCAGAAGAAAGCCAGGTCCGGACGGTGCAGGCGCAGAGCCGGCGGGCGCGCAGCGGGTGTCGCGAGTTCGTCGGCCTTCGAGGTGGGGGTGGCGTGCAGCGCGGCGAGTACCGCGCCGATCTCGGCGGCGACCCGGACCGACGGCCGGCGACGACGAGGGCTGCCCAGGTCCACGGCGTCACGCAGGTGCTCGAGCACCAGGACCCGTGCCCCGGTGTCGTAGCCGTGGCACCGGGGCACGCGGACGCGCATCCGCCGGTCGCCGGAGAGGATCCGGTACACCTCGGCCTCGTGCGCGCAGCCGGTCGTCCTCGGGTCGCGGTCCTGCTTGAGCAGGTAGCCCGTGCCCGAGCGGCACTCCACGGCGAAGGTCCGGTTGCGGCTGGAGAGGTCCCGTACGACCAGGTCGCCGTCCACGAGCGTCCGTGGTGCCACGAGACCACGGGCGATCAGGTACCCGGGCACCTCCTCGGCCGTCAGCATCGTTCCCCGACAGCTCCCGTCCGGCGTCCGCTTCGGCAGGTGGGACACACCGGCGCTACCGCAGCGTGCCCCCGCCGCCGCCACCACACGTCATCCAGGTGTGGCACGGGCCGGCCGGGGTGATGGTCGCCGGCAGGGAGCCGCGGACGACCTGCGGCCCGGTCATCGAGGCGTACGGTGCCAGCTCGGCCGCCGCCAGGTGGTCCCCGACGATCGCGCCCTGGAGGAACTCGGTCGCGACGTTCTTCGGCACCACCCGGGTCTGCTGGAGCGAGAGGTCCCTCGGTACCCACACCAACGTCGTCTGCTCGTCCGGCAACCGGCAGGTGTGCAGGATCTCGTCCTCCGGTATGACGACGTAGTGGTCCAGTGCCGGGGTGAGGTACAGCCGCCATTCCCGGGCTGAGGTGGATCTTCCGAGATGCCCCCGGAGGACCACCGTCTGCGGCGGCCCTGCGGCCGGGTCAGGCACCAATGCCTCGACGATCGGATCCTGCTCCAGCTCTGTCTGCCGCGTCCTCGCCATGACCGCACCCTCCCAGACGCCTCACACTCGACCATGCTATATCGCCTAAATCGGGACATACCTTCGCCATGTGTTCTATCACCCACCCACGCACCTTCGACCGGATCCGGGGATTTCCGCCCGACGCTCGCAGCGGCTCCCGGGCGGGTCAGCGGGGAACGCCACGGTCGACGGCCCGGAGCAGGGGCGCCCCGTCGACCTCGCGCCAGGGACGGTAGTGCGCGTCGAGGATCCGCCCGACCTGACCGGAGGGGTCGACCCGCGCCGGTTCGTGGTTGAGCACCACCACCCGGGGCCGGTCCGCGCCGTCGAGCATGGCCCGGAGCCGGGGCAGCGCGTCGGGGATCTTCTCGATCGGCTTGCCCCACAGATACGGGTAGTCGGTGCGCCGGTCGGCGAGGAAGTAGATGTCCGCCTGGGAGACCAGGACGAAGATCCGGTCGTCGGGGCGGGTGCCGGCGCGGACGGCCGCCGCGATCCGGGCGTCGCGCCGGGCCGCCTCGGCGTACGGGACGGCACGGTGGCGTTGCGCGGGTGTGGCCGGGACGAGCGCCACAAGCCAGACCACCTGCGGCAGCAGGACCGCGCCGAAGGCGGCGGTACGCAGGGCGGGTCGGTGGGTGCCGACGGCGGTGACCGCGACGGCGGCGAGCACGGTCAGCGGGGGCAGGAGCTGGGCCCAGTAGTGCGGCCAGTACGAGCCGCCCAGGTTGACCCCGACGAGGCCACCGGCGAGCCAGGCGGCCAGGGTCGCGGTGACGGGCCGGTGCCGGCGTACCGACCAGGCCCCGGCGATGGCGGCGACCGTGAGGGCGACGAGTTCCGGGGCGACCGTGCCGAGGCTGCCCAGCAGGGCCGAGACGCGGTCGTCGGCGCCGGTGGTGGTGCCGCCGAGCGCCGCGAGCTGGTAGCCGACGAGGGCGTGCCAGTACCGGGACCAGCCGAGGGTGGTGGCGTGCAGGGCGCAGAGCCCGAGCGGGACGGCGACCCCGGCCAGCAGCAGGGCGTAGCCGCGCAGGTGGCGGCCGGGGGTGACGGCGAGAACGGCCAGCGCGGCGGTGAGGCCGTCGAGCCCGGAGGGTTTCATGGTGACCGCTCCCCCGGCGGCGATGCCGGCGACGACCAGCCAGGCCGGGGTGTGGTACCGCCGCCAGAGCAGGGCTGCGGTGACCGCGAGGGCGGCCGGGACGCTGGCGAGCAGTTCGCCGATGAGGGTGAAGCCCTCGATCCTGGGCGCCACGCCCACGACCGCGTAGAGCGCCGCCGCGACGGTGCCGACCCGCCGGCCGGCGAGTAGCCAGCCGGTCAGGCCGACCAGCACGGTGATCGTCGCGCCGGCGGCCATCGCGCCGACCCGGACCGCACCGCCGTCGGGGTCGAGGCCGAGCAGCAGCCGGTACGTCAGCAGCAGCCCCTGGGGCCGGTCGAGCCACGCCTCGCGGTACAGCGGCACGCCGCGCGCCCATTCCCGGGCGACGTGGGCGTACCCGCCCTCGTCCATGGAGAGGCCGGTGCGGACGAAGGGCAGCCGGAGCAGGGCGGCGAGGACGGCGCAGGCCAGGATGGCACCGGCGGCACGGCGGGTCTCCCGTGGTCGGGGCTGGGCCATGTGCGGCTCTTCCCGTTTCCCGGGCGCGCAAGCGTGCCGGCCGGAGCGGGGCCACGCTGCCCGGGACGGGCAAAGGCACCGGGGCGGGGCGGCGCAGCCGGACGGCACAGCCGGGGCGGGTGGCGGGTGCGGTGTGGGTGGGTGTGCGTCCGGGCGCCGGCCTGGGTAGCCTCGGGTCGCCATGGATCTCCCCGACGCCGCCCTGCTGCTCGTCGCTGGTCTCGCCGCGGGCACGGTGAACGCGGTGGCCGGCGGGGGTTCCCTGATCACCTTTCCCGCGTTGATCGCGGTGGGGCTGCCGCCGGTGGCGGCGAACGTGAGCAACTCGGTGGCCGTGTGCCCCGGCTACCTGGCGAGCGTGGCGGGGAGTTGGCGGGACCTGCCGCCCCGGCGGACGGTGCTGGCGCTGCTGCCGACCGCCCTGGTCGGTACGACGATCGGGGCGCTGCTGCTGCTGAACACGCCGGCCCGGGCGTTCGAGCTGGTCGTACCGTTCCTGGTGCTGGGGGCGACGGCGGTGCTGGCGTTTCAGGATCCGCTGCGCCGGCTGGTCGGTCATCCACGCGACCTGGGTGCGCGCCGTCGGGTGGTCACGCTCCAGGCGATGGTCCTGCTCGGCACCGTGTACGGGGGTTACTTCGGGGCCGCGCTCGGCGTGATGCTGATCGCCGGGCTGGCCCTGGTGCTGGACGAGACCCTGGCCCGGGTGTCGGCGTTGAAGAACCTGCTCTCGGCGGTGGTCGGGCTGACCACGGTGGGGATCTTCGCCGCCTTCGGGCCGTTGAACTGGGCCGCCGTGGCGGTGGTCGCCCCGGCGACGCTGGTGGGCGGGTACGTGGGCGCACGGCTGGTTCGCCGGTTGCCGCCGGTGGTGCTGAAGTCCCTGATCGTGGTCTTCGGCACGGTGATCGGCGGCTACCTGTTGCACCGCGCGCTGCGCTGAGCCGACCCGCACCGGACGGGGTGACCACGTACGCCCCGCCGTGCAGCCGGTCGACCGCGTCGGCCTACCCGTCCTCGGTGTCCGGCCGGTGCTGGGTGTCGCGGTGCGCCCGGGGTGGTTGCAGGGGTCCCCTGTTACCGCCTTTTGATGAGGAGGGGGCCCCTGCACGCACCTCAGGCGACGGGTTCCGGTGCGGTGTCAGCGTCCCGGCTGGGGCCGGGGTCGACGCGGGGGTCGCCCTCGTCGGCGAAGTAGTCGTCGGGCGTGGTGCCGTCGGCGCCCTCGGGCACCCGGGCGGCCCGCAGGAGCAGGGTCACCAACGCCGCGACCAGCAGGTTGACCAGCACCGCCACGATGCCGACGTAGATCGTCTTCTGGGTGTCGACACCGAAGTCGGCCAGGGGGAAGGCGGAGCCGCCGAAGTGCTTCCGTCCAGTGGCCGCGTTGGGGATCTGGTAGAGCATCCACATGCCGAGCCCCATGCCGGCGGCCCAGCCGGCGATCAGCGCGCCCCGGTGGAACCAGCGGGTGTAGAGGCCCAACGCTACGGCCGGCAGCGTCTGGAGGATGATCACGCCGCCGATGAGTTGCAGGTCGATGGAGAACTGCGGGTCGAGGAAGACGATGCAGGCGACCGCGCCGACCTTCACCACCAGTGAGGTGATCTTGGAGACGTTGGCCTCCTGGGCGGGGGTGGCGTCCCGCTTCAGGTACTCCTTGTAGATGTTGCGGGTGAACAGGTTCGCCGCCGCGATCGACATGATCGCCGCCGGCACCAGGGCGCCGATGCCGATGGCCGCGTACGCCACCCCGGCGAACCAGTCCGGGAACATCTGGTCGAACAGGACCGGCACGACGGTGTTGCTGTCGACCGTGCCCTCCTTCGCACCGGGCAGCGGCTTCACCTGTGCCGCGATGGCCATGTAGCCGAGCAGGGCGATCAACCCGAGCAGCAGGCTGTACGCGGGCAGCGCGGACATGTTCCGCTTGATCACGTCACGGTTCCGGCTGGCCAGCACGCCGGTGATGCTGTGCGGGTAGAGGAACAGCGCCAGGGCCGAGCCGAACGCCAGGGTGACGTACTGGAGTTGGTTGTTGGCATTGAGCAGGATGCCGTCGTTCGGGTTCTCCGAGGCGGCGAACTTGGCATCCGCGGCGTCGAAGATCGCTCCCCACCCGCCCAGCTTGTACGGCAGGTAGAGCACCGCCACCAGGATGACGACATAGATGAGGCTGTCCTTGACGAAGGCGATCAGCGCGGGGGCGCGCAGCCCGGACTGGTAGGTGTAGGCGGCGAGGATGGCGAACGCCACGATGATCGGCAGGTGCCGGGCGAGGGCGCTCTCACCGGTCACGCCCATCGTCTTGAGCACCGCCTCGATGCCGACCAGCTGCAACGCGATGTACGGCATGGTGGCGACGATGCCGGTGATGGCGACGAGCAGGGCGAGCACCGGGGAGTCGAAGCGCCGGCGGACGAAGTCGGCCGGCGTGACGAAGCCGTGCCGGTGGGACACCGACCAGAGCCGGACCAGCACCAGGAAAACCATCGGATAGATCACGATGGTGTACGGCACGGCGAAGAATCCGGCTGCGCCGGCTCCGAAGATCAGCGCCGGCACCGCCACGAAGGTGTACGCCGTGTAGAGGTCGCCGCCGACCAGGAACCAGGTGATCCAGCCGCCGAAGCTGCGCCCGCCCAGCCCCCACTCGTCCAGGTGGGCCATGTCCTTCGGGGCCCGCCACCGGGCGGCGACGAAGCCCATCGCGCTGACCAGCAGGAACAGCAGCGTGAAGACGATGATCTCGGTAAGGTGGTCGCGCCACATCACTGCATCACCTTCGTTCGCGACTGCGGGGCTCGCAGGCCCGGCTCACTCCTCGCGCTCACCGCACCCACCTTCGTTCGCGACTGCGGGGCTCGCAGGCCCGGCTCACTCCTCGCGCTCACCGGCCACCCCGCTTCCGGGTCATCTGGTAGACCAGCGTGGTGGTGGCGACGCCGAGCAGGATGTACGCGAGTTGGAGCCAGTAGAAGCGCGGGAACCCGAGGATCCGGGGCGAGTCGCCGTTGAACAGTACGGGGATCAGCGGTACCACGATCGGGACGAAGAGCAGCCAGTTCCACGGGCTGTGGTCCTTCGCCCGGGAACGTGCCGTCGTCGGCGGTCGCGCCGGGGTCGGCGGCTCCGGTTCGGTCGCGGCCATGGGTCCACCTCCGGGTGCTCGGAGTGCACAGAGACGGCCCGGAGGTTATCGATATTGTGACCGCCGTCACTCACTACAGCGGGTCACTGCGCTCAGCGGTGTGCCGGCTGCGCCGAGCGGCACATCACCGCACACCCCGCAGATCGGACTTACCCCCGGGTCGACGCGCACTCGCTCACCGTGTCGGGTGGTTGCAGGGGTCCCCTGCTCGGCAAAAAGCGGTAACAGGGGACCCCTGCTACCACCTCACCCGGGCGGCAGCTCAGCCGAGGTGGGCGGTGTCGTTGACGGAGCGGACGGCGACCCCGCCGTCGGCCCAGACGTCGAGCACCGACACCCCGGCCGGGTCGAGGTGGAGCCGGTGCAGGAAGGCGTCCCCGGCGGCGAGCGCGTCCCGCAGCAGGATCTTGATCGGGGAGACGTGCGAGACCACCACCACGGTCTCCCCCGGGTACGCGGCGAGCAGCCGGTCCCGCGCTCGGAGCACCCGGATGGTGACGTCGGTGAACGACTCCCCGTCCGGCGGGGCCACCGCGGTGGAGGCGAGCCAGGCGTCCATCTCGCCCGGCCACTCCTGGCGTACCTCGGTGAAGGTGCGTCCCTCCCAGGCGCCGAAGTCGCACTCGACCAGGTCGTCGGAGGTGCGCAGCGGGACACCGCCGAGCGCGACGGCGATCGGCCGGGCGGTGGCCGTACAGCGGGACAGGGGTGAGCTGACCACGGCCGCAACGGTCGGCGCGAGCGCGGCCACCCGGGCGGCGGTGGCCCGGGCCTGGTCCCGCCCGCGCTCCGACAGCGGCACGTCGCCCCGGCCGGAGTAGCGACGCTGCGCGGTCCACTCGGTCTGGCCGTGCCGGACCAGGACCAGCCGGGTCGCCTCGCTGGTGCCGCGCGGCTCCCAGGAGGCGGGCGCGGTCGCCGGGTCGGTGCCGGCGGTGGCCTTCGTGGCGGCGCGGGCGGCGGCCTCCCGCGCGGCGGCCCGGGCGGGCGAATCCGGGGCGGCCACCTCGCGCGGCGGCTCGACGATCCGGGGGGCCGTGACGGTCGGACCGGACGGCGTCCGGCCGGCGGCGGCGTCCATCGCGGCGTTGGCCAGGGCGTCGGCGTGCCGGTTGCGTTCCCTCGGGATCCAGGTGAAGGTCACCGCCGCGAAGCGGCGGACCAGCACGGCGGCCTCGGCGGCCAGCGGACGCAGCCCCGGGTTCTTGATCTGCCAACGGCCGGACATCTGCTCGACGACCAGCTTGGAGTCCATCCGTGCCTCGACCCGGGTCGCGCCGAGTTCGGCCGCGGCGGTCAGTCCGGCGATGAGGCCCCGGTACTCGGCGACGTTGTTGGTGGCGGTGCCGATCGCCTCGGAGCGTTCGGCCAGCACCTCACCGGTGTCCGCGTCGCGGACCACCGCGCCGTAGCCCGCCGGGCCCGGGTTGCCCCGGGAGCCCCCGTCGGCCTCGACGACCACCGCGGCCAGGCTCACAGTCCGGATTCGTTCGTGCGGACCATGATCCGGCGGCAGTCCTCACAGCGGACCACCTCGTCCGGCGCGGTCTTGGCGATCCGGGCCCGGTCGGCTCCGGAGAGGTCGAGCCGGCAGCCGCCGCAGCGTCCACCGCGCAGCAGGGCCGCGCCGAGCCCGGTCGACTCGCGGATCTTGTCGTAGAGGGTGACCAGGTCGGCCGGGAGGTCGGTGGCGAGCGGCTGCCGGGCGGAGCGCTTGAACTCCTCCTCCTTGGCGATCTCGGCCAGGCTCTCGTCGCGCCGCCGCTCGGTCTCCGCGCGCTTCTCACGCGCCTCCGCCAGGCGCTGCTCGATGCCGTCGAGGACGGCCTGCGCGGTCTCCCGCTGCTCCATCAGCTCCAGCTCGGCGTCCTCCAGGTCGCTCTGCCGCCGGTTGAGGGAGGTCAGCTCGTGCTGGAGCGCCTCCAACTCGCGGGCCGGGCCGGTGCCGGCGGCGAGCCGGTCCTCGTTCCGGCCCTTACGGGTGCGGACCTGGTCGACGTCCTTCTCCAGCCGGGCGATGTCCCGGTCGAGGTCGTCCACCGCCACCTGGGCACGGACCCGCTGGTCCTCCAGGGTGGACAGTTCCCGGGCGAGGGCCTCCAGCTCGGCGCGCTCGGGCAGGATGCGTCGGCGGTGGGCGAGCTGGGCGAGGGCGGTGTCGATCGCCTGGAGGTCGAGCAGGCGGCGTTGGACTGCCGGTTCAGCCTTCACGGTCGGGGCTCCTTGTCGTCCACGGCGGGGTGGGGGTCGTCGGGTGCGGTACGGCCCCGGGTGGTCGCGGTGGCGCCGGGGACGGGGGTGTGGTTCTCCTGCGGGGTGGCCGGCGCCGCCGGCCCGGTGGCCGGGAGCGGGCTCGCGGCGTGCACGCTCCACGGGTCGGTGTCCAGATCGGAGACGTACGTCTCGACGCCCAGCGTCGCCCGCAGGAGTGCGGCCAGGTCGTCCAGCCAGGGGCGCTCGGTGGCCCAGTGCGCGGCGTCCAGCAGCGCGGGACCGCCCTCGGCGAGGTGCTCGCCGGCCGGGTGGTGGCGCAGGTCGGCGGTGAGGAACGCGTCCACCCCGGCGGCGGTGGCGTCGGCGAGGAACCCGTCGCCGGCACCGCCGCTGACCGACACGGTGCGGATCACGCGGGACGGGTCCCCGGCGGCGCGCACCCCCCAGGCGGTCGGTGGCAGCACGGTGGCGGCGTGTCGGGTCAGTTCGGCGAGCGTCATCGGGTGGGTCAGCTCGCCGATCCGGCCGATGCCGCGTCCCTCGCCGTGCGCCGGGCTACCCGGCACGGGCGGGTGCAGCGGGCGGAGCCCGGTCAGGCCGAGCCGGGCCGCGAGCGCGTCGGAGACCCCCGGGTTCGCCACGTCGGCGTTGGTGTGGGCCACGTGCAGCGCCACGTCGGCACGGATGAGCTGGTGCACGATACGACCCTTGTACGTCGTCGGCGCGACCGAGGAGACCCCCCGCAGCAGCAGCGGGTGGTGCGCGACGATCATGTTCGCCCCGACGGCGAGCGCCTCGGCGACGGTCTCCGGGACCACGTCGACCACGCAGGCGACCCGGCGTACGACGGTGGTGGGCTCGCCGAGCACCAGCCCCACCCGGTCCCACTGTTCGGCCCAGGCCGGCGGGTAGCGCCGCTCCAGCACGGCCACCACGTCGGCGACCGTCGGTGGTGGGGATCCGGTTGTGCTCACGGCGGGCCAGCTTACCGGCGTCGGGCCGGTGGGGGCGCAACCCGGCTCGGGACACGTCGCGTCCGGGCCGCGACGGAGCGCACCGGCACCGGATGAGCAGGGGTCCCCTGCTCCGCAGAATGCGGTAACAGGGGACCCCTGCAATCACCCGGGCCGGCCGGCCCGAAGTAGGACGGATCAGGCGTAGTGGTTCACGCTCACCGGCCGGGTGCCGGTCCACGGAACCCAGCCCTGGAGGGCGGCCGAGATGCCCACCCGGGTGCTGCAGTTGATCACCTGGAAGTGCAGGTGCGGCCCGGTGGAGGCGCCGGTGCTGCCGGACCAGCCGATGATCCGGCCCTGCGGGACCCAGTCGCCGGGCCAGTAGAAGGACCGGTTCAGGTGCGCGTAGTGGGTGCACTGGCCGTTCGAGTGCCGGATGATGACCTCGATGCCGTTCTGCCAGTACGGCGACCAGTCCGAGTAGACGATGGTGCCGCCCTGCGAGGCGGTGACCTCGTAGTTCAGCGGGAGCCCGAAGTCCCACGCGTACTCGTTGTACGGACCGACGTGGGAGTACGTGCCCTCCGGCCCCTGGGTGACCAGGTACGACTCACCCGCCGGGTACGGCAGCTCGTAGTAGTAGTTCGCGGCCGAGGCCGGCGTGGCGCCGGTGAGCGTGAGCGCGGCGGCGGTCACCACCGCGCCCACCACGGCAACCACCCTGCGCAGCACCTTCGATACGTTGTTCACGCTCTCCCCACTCCTGTGCGGCTGACAGAGATTCAGACCCGTCGTTGACGATGCTTCCGGAATCTAAACAAGCAACACGAATTTGATCAATGTCAGACGAGCCAGGGAGAGGCTACGCAGAGCAACCGGCTTCGCCGTCTACCTGGTGGGGCAGGCGGGAACGGACAGCGCGTCCAGGGCCATTTCCCAGGGGAAGGTGTGCAGATGCCGCTCACCGGTGCCCGGCGCGTGCAGGGGGTACACGTCGTCGCCGAAGAGCACCGTGACGCCCCACTCCCGTAGCCGGTCGAGGGCGGCCCGGAAGGCGGGGTGGGTCGCCATCGCGTTGTTGGTGAAGGGCGCCGCCACGATCGGCACGCCGAGACCCTGCGCCTCCACCAGCAGGCCGAGCGCGAGCGTGTCGGTGATCCCGGCGGCCCACTTGTTGACCGTGTTGACGGTGGCCGGACAGACCACCATCGCGTCCGCCGGTGGCAGGACGTCCGGGTCCCCCGGGTGCTTGTAGCTGGTGCGGACCGGGTGACCGGTCAGCCGGGCCAGCGCCGCCACGTCGACGAACTTCGCCCCGTCCGGTGTGGCGACCAGGCAGACGTCCCAGCCGTCCCGCTGGGCCAGCTCGACCAGGCGGCCGACCCGGCCGGCCAGTGGCGAGCCACAGACGATCACGTACAACACCTGCCGGCGGTCGCGCGGCGGGGGGACGACCGCGTTCATATTCCGACTCCCATGTGCTCAGCCAACTCCGCGATCGGCGAAGACGGCGCACCCCGTGTGCGACGCAGGATGTCGGACATCACCACGTGGGCGATCGGGCGGCAGCGGATCTCGGACGGCGCGAGCCGGTCCCCCTTCAGCAGCATCTCCCCGGCACTGGCCACGTCGCCAATCTGGGCGAACCCCCGGGCGATGTCGAGCATGTGGTGGGCCCGCCGCTCCGGCAGCAGCCCGTTGAAGGCGGGCAGCTCGATGGAGTGGTGGGTCTCCACGGCCCGCCCGCCGTCGCCCAGTTCGACGGCGGCGGCGGCCCGGTGCAGCTTCAGGTTGGTCGGCCCGAAGCAGGTCCAGTAGTGGTTGTGGTCCCCGCCGAGCCGGTTGGCGGCCTCCTGCGCCCCGTCGAGCAGATCGTCCACGGTGGCGGAGTCGCCGTCCCGGGCGGCGGCCATCGCGCCCTGGAGCAGCAACATCCCGTAGACCGAGAGATGCTCCGGGGTGACGTCCTGGCCTCCGCCGGGGGCGAGCCGGTTGGCGATCCGCAGGTTCAGCTCCAGCGCCGAGCGGGCCCGGCCCATGGCGAGCAGCGCGTTGCCCACCCGGGTGGTGGCGATCCCGGCGAGGAGCGGGTCGTCGGCGCGCTGGGAGACCGCCATCGCCCGGTCGGCGGCGAGCCAGGCCAGCTCGCACTCGCCGAGCTTGCGCAGCACCGACGAGGTGACCTGGTAGACCTGCCCGAGCAGGTGGGCGGCCTCCCGCCCCTGGTCGTCGCCGCCGTACGCGGCGTCGGCGGCCTGGGCGTCGCGCAGCAGCTTCGGCAGCGCCCGGGTCAGCATGCCGTACCGGCCGTACTGGTAGGTGAGCCAGGCGTGGTTGACCGCCTTGCGCATGTCGCCGAGCATCGGCGGGTACGGCACCGCGTCGAAGTACGCGCTCAGCGCGTCGTACCGCTCCAGGGCGGCCCGGATCTGGTCCACCTCGACCTGGTCGATGCAGTTCGACGCGTCGCTACGCCGTTCCGGGTCCTTGCCGACCAGCAGTTGCACGTCGATCTCGAGGATGTCGGCGATCTCGTAAAGGACGGAGAACTTGTCGAGCCGCCGGACCCCACGCTCGATCTTGTCGACCCAGCTCTTGGACTTGCCCAACCGGTCGGCGAACACCTGTTGCGACATCCTGCGTCGCCCACGCCAGTAGGCCACCCGCCGTCCGATCGGTAACTCGTCCATTCCCGCTCCCTCCACACCCGGCATCCTCCGGGAGTCCCACCACAGTTGTCAGGTCTGGTTTGTCCTGATCGCACAGTCTGTGCGGCACTCGTCCGACCGAACCTCATAGCTTTCGTGCAACTTGCATTTCGCCTGTCGCAACGAGCACCGGTGACGGCAGTGACGGGGCTCGACGCCCGACGTGACCGGACCGTGACACCCGAGAGGAGCACACACCATGTGGGGGACCGTCGGACCGCATGTCGTCCATCTGTCGCCGCTGGAACGGGTGCGGCTGCGCCGGATCGCGGTCCGGTACGCGATGCACGGCTGGGAGGTCACCCCCGGCGCGTGTCTCGCCCGCAGCCGCTTCGTCTGTGGCCGGGCCGGCTGCCCGACCGTGGGCTGCCACCCCGCCCTGGAGAACTGGGAACTCGCCGCCAGCACCGACCCGGCCCGGGTGGCGACCTGGTGGCGCAGCCGCCCGCACGGGGTGCTGCTCCCCACCGGGCGGGCCTTCGACGTGCTGGAGGTGCCCTCCTACCTGGGTCGGCACGTGCTCGACGCGATCTCCGACCACCCCGCCGACCGGGCCCGTGGTCCGGTCGCGGTCACTCCCTCCGGCCGCTGGATGTTCCTGGTACGCCCCGGCGACCCGCTCCGCCCCGAACTGGACCACTGCTTCCACGTCGTCCGGCACGGGGTCGGCTCATGGATCCCCGCGCCGCCGACCCGGCTGCTTGAGGGACCGGTGCGCTGGGCCCTCGCCCCGGAGCAGGCCCGCTGGCGGCTGCCCGACTCGTACCTGGTGCAGAAGGTGATGGTGGACGCGATGCGGGCCACCGGCATCGCCCTGGCCGCCGACCTGCTCCCCGGTCAGCTCCCTCTCCCCCGTCGCGGCTTCTGACCCCCGCCACGTCCCGCCGGGGCGGCGCATCGTTGTCTCCGGTGAGGGCGCGGTCGCGCCCCGATCGGGGGAACGATGTCCATCGACGATCCGGCCCGCCGAGCCGAGGGGGCCGAGCCACCACCGCACCGCCGCCGGGCGTACCGCCGGGTCGGCACGAGACCGGCCGGCTCCCGCCCGGGGCGCCCGCGCCCGCTCGGCACCCGCCCCTCCGGCAGCCGCCGCCCACCCCGCTGAATCCGCTACAGGACAGCAACGTCGGTCAGGCGATGAGTCAGACCAGGCCCGGGGGACCCCACCCCTCCAACCTCGCTGTCAGGCGACGGGCAGGTGCGATGAGCGCAGGCACCGACCGGTGTCGGTGACCACCGCGTGATCGTGCCCGGCCAGCCGACCGAGCCAGCCCGCTCCGGCGGAGCCCATCGCGACAGCCGCCGTGGCGTACGCGTCGGCCACGCCGAGGTCCCGGCCGACCACGGTCACCGAGCGCAGGCCCCGGGCCGGCTCGCCGCGTCGCGGGTCGAGCACGTGGTGTCCCCGCTCGTAGACCCCGGAGGTGGCGACCGCCAGATCGGTGCCGGTGAGCACCAGGAAGGTGGCGGTGCGGTCCCACGGGTGCTGGAGACCGATCCGCCAGGGGCGGCCGGCCGGCGAGAGGCCGCGTACCCGGACGTCCCCACCGGCGTTCAGGCAGTGGTTGGCCGCCCCGGCGGCGAGCAGCCGGTCCGAGGCGACCTGCGCCGCCCAGCCCTTGACGTAGCCGGACGGGTCGAAGCTCCCGGCGGCGTACGCGTCGAACCAGCCGTCCGTCGCCCCCCAGAGATCCGCGCAGCGTTCCAGCACCAGCCGCAGGTCGGAGGAAGCGTCGGAGAGCAGCACCTCGCCCCGGTCGAAGCGGCTCACCTCGCTGTCGGCCCGGTACGTGCTGAACCGGGCGTCGACCTCGCGCAGCCAGCCGAACACGTCGTCGGCCAGGTCGTCGAGGGTGACCCGGGGCAGGTCGTCGGCGAGGTCCAGGCTGATCGGCGTACCCATGACCTGCTCGACCCGGCGCAGGCCGGGACGAGGCGACGCGGCCGGGCCGAAACGAGGCGACGCGGCGGCCGGGCCGGGACGGACGGGCGCGGCGGGCGGGCCCGGACGGGTGGACGGCGGGGCGGCGGTACGCGACGCGGCCATGTCAGCGCCGCGCGGCGTCGATGGCGGCCTGCAACGACTGCTGGTAGGCGTCGCTGGTCGCGGTGGCCCCGGAGACGGTGTCCAGGTCGGCGTCCTGCCGCCGCACCACCTCCCCGTCGGTGCCGCTGTACCGGCTGTCCACCGAGGAGCTGCGCCGGTCGGACTCGGCGGTCTCCTCCGGCAGTTCCACGGCGACCACGTCGACGATCCGGTCACCGGCGACGGTGATCCGCACCTGCACGTTGCCGTACTCGTTGCCGACCACCGGCCCGGTGACCGTGCGTCGTCCCGACGGCGGGGCGGTGGTCCGGCGCGGGGTGGGGGCGGCGACGGTGGTCCGGTCACCCGCGCTCCGGGGCGTCCGGGTGGTCGCGGGGGTGGACGGTTCGTCCGGCTTCCCGGTGGTCCGGGGCGCGCCGGTCCGGTCGGGGCTGGCCGGAGCGGAGCCGGCGGGCGTCGGGCCGGCGGGTGTGGGGACCACCGGCGGACGCTCGGGCGCGGCGGTCTCGACGACCCGGGTGGTCTCCGGCGCGCCCTTGAGCACGACCAGCAGGGTCGTGCCGGCGGCCAGGCCGGTGACGGCGAGGAACGCGCGACGCATGGGGGAACCTTCCTACAGCTCGAACGTGGCGAGGTGGATCTGCCGGCGGGGCACGCCGGCCCGGCGCAGCGCCCGCACCGTCGAGGTGACCAGGCCGGGCGGTCCGCAGAGCCAGACGTCCCGGTCGGCGAGGTCCGGCACGAGCTGGCGCAGCCCCTGCGGGCTCATCATCCGCCGGGGACCGGGGTCGTCGCGGGAGCCGATGACGTACCAGACGTCGGTGCCGTGGGCCTCGGCGAGCCAGTCCAGCTCGCGGTGCAGCAGCACGTCGGCCGGGGTCCGGGCCCGGTAGATCAGCGCCGCGTCCGGCGGCAGTTCCTCCAGCAACGCCCGGATCGGGGTGATGCCGCTGCCACCGGCGATCAGCAGGGCGCGGTCCCGGGTACGGTGCGCGGCGGTGAAGACGCCGGAGGGGCCCTCCGCCCAGACCCGGGTGCCCGGCGTCAGGTCGCGGAGGCCGGCGGTGTGTCGGCCGACCACCTTGACGGTCAGTCGCACCCACCGGCCGTTGCCCGCCGCCGACGGGGAGAACGGGTGCGCCTGCCACCAGCGGCCGGCGGTGAGGAAGCGCCACCGGAGGAACTGTCCACCGCGCAGGTCGAGCAGGTTCAGCCGGCGTCCGGTCAGGTAGATGGAGATGGTGTCCGGGTTCTCCGCGACCACGTCGGCGACCCGCAGGTCGTGCCGGAGGTTGAAGCGCAGCGGCACCACCACCCGGCCCCAGAGCAGCGCGGCGGCCACCAGCAGGTACGCCACGATCCAGCCGGTGCGCACCGGTCCGGGGCGGAAGAGCTGCTGGCCGTGGGCGAACTGGTGGCCGAACCCGAGCAGCAGCACCAGGTAGCTGCTCAGGTGCAGGTGGTGCCAGAGTTCGTAGGGCAGGGCGGTGCGGATGGCCCGGATCCCGGTGAAGCCGAGCAGGGTCAGGATGCCGGCGGCGGCGAACGCGCCGGGCATGTCCTCGTAGTCGCGCAGCAGCACCCCGGCCTCGACCAGCACCGACTGTTTCTGCAACCGGGCGTAACCGGTCAGGATCAGCGACACGTGCGCCAGCACCGCGACCAGCAGCGTCACCCCGATGTCCCGGTGCCAACGGGCGATCTGCTCGCCGCCGAGCCGGCGTTCCAGCACCGGCAGGCGGCTCATCAGCAGCACCTGCACCAGCAGCAGGTAGCCGGCGACCAGTCCGGTGATCCGGCCGGCGGCGGTCAGCGTGGCGGTGGTGGTGCGCAGCGAGTCGTCCGGGGTCTGCCACCACCAGGGCAGCACCGCCAGCAGCAGCCCGGCCCAGAGCACCGCGAGCACCGCGCGGCGGCCGGCGGGCCCGCGCCGGGGCGGCACCCGTGGCGGTACGGACGCAGCCGACCGGCCGCCGGACCGGGACGGGGTCCCGCTGCGGCGGCCGGCGGCGTGGGTACGGGGGTACGTCACGCGTACAGCTTGATCGGGGTGTACTTCATCCGCGGAAAGATCTTGTCCACCTCCGCGTTGGTCAGCCCGAAGCGGCCCTGTGCGACGGAGCCGTAGACGTTGAACATGTTGTTGTACTCCGGCACGTCACCGCTGTCGAGGTCGTCCAGGCCCTGCCAGGTGCCGAGCAGCGAGCCGGCCAGCTTGCGTCCGGACAGGACGGTGACCACCCCACCGTGCCCGTGGTCGGTGCCGCCACTGTTCGAGGCGACCCGCCGGCCGAACTCGCTGGAGACCATCACCGTCACGTCGGCGGCCTGGTCGCCGAGGTCGGTGAAGAACGCGGCCATCGCCCCGGCCAGCTCGTTGAGCCGGCGCCAGAGCTGACCGCCCTCCCGGGTGCCCTGGTTCTCGTGGGTGTCGTAGCCGCCCATGCCGATGGTGGCCACCCGGACGTTCGCGCCGCCCTTGATGAGCTGGGCGAGCTGCTTGAACGAGTTGCCGACGCCCTGGTACTCGACCCCCTCGGCCGCCTGGTACGGCTTCGCGGCGAGCTTCTGGGCGGTGGCGAGCGCGCCGAGGCCGTCCTGGACGGACTCCTCGACCGGGTGGTTGATCCCGGTGAAGAGCCCCCGGATGGCCTTCTCGGTGGCGGCCCGGTACTTCTCGTCGCCGTTGAGCCGCAGCGAGCCGACGCTGCCCAGGGAGAGCGCGCCGTTGTTGCCGACCAGCGACCGGGGCAGGGTGCTGCCGATGCCGACGCTGCGGAACGCGGTGCCCTTGCCGAGGTGGTCGACGAGGCTGTCCAGCCAGCCCCGGCCGCCGGTCTCACCGGGCAGGCCGCCGAGGTTGCACGCGTCGGCGGCCTGGAAGTGGCTGCGGGAGAGCCGCTCGTCGGAGACCGCCGGGACGAAGCCGAGCTGGCCGGCCTTCAGCCACTTCTCCAGCGGCTTGAACGCGCTGGTCAGCTTGAAGCCACGGGCCAGGGCGAGGGAGTCGGAGCCGAGCAGCAGGTCGGGGCGGGCCTTGCGGAGCGCCGCGTCGTCGGCGGGGGCGACCAGGCTCAGTCCGTCGAGTCCACCGTAGAGGAAGACGTGGATCAGGGTGCCGGTCTTGGTGGCGGCGAACGACGCCGAGGTGGTGACGAACTGCGCGGTGGCCAGGGCGGTGGCGGTGGCGGCGGCCCCGGCGACGAAGGTCCGCCGGGTCACCCCGCGACCGTCCTGCTGGGCCTCCTCCTCCGCCTCCAGCCGCAGGTAGCGGTCCCGCTCGGCGGCGTTCTCGGCGGCCACCACGTCGGCCTCCGCCCGCAGCAGCGCCTCGGCCGGGTCGTCCGCCAGCCGGCGCAGGTCCGGGCATTCGGGGTGCAGGGGGTACGAGTACACAGTCTTCTCCATCGGGTGCCTCACCGGAGGTGGTGCTGGGGGGACGCGAGGATCGCCCGCGCGACGGCGGTGACGGCCCCGTTGAAGGTGGCGTCGACCCGGGTGTCGGCCGACACTCCGGCGACGGCGAGGATCAGCGTCTTCTCCCGGCTGGTCAGCTTCTGGTGCACGAGCCGCCGGGCGAGCGCGTCCACGTACGCCCCGGCGGTGGTGGGCGGCTTCGCGACCAGCCGTTCCGGCTTGACGTAGGAGAACTCCCGGCGGTAGCCGTTGACCACGTCACCGGCCTCGTTCCAGCCGTTGACCATGGTGCCGGCGGAGGTCCAGGCGACGTACACGTCGGGGTAGCCGTCCGGGGTGGGCTGACCCATCGGGTAGTGGCCCAGCTCCCGCAGCTTGTCGTGGATCCGGCGCAGGCCCCGGGCGTACGGGGTGCGCTTGCTGTCGTCGGCCTTGTAGTCGGCGGACGCCTCGGGCGAGACGCCGAGCACCCGGTACGTGGCGATCAGGTACTCCATCGGGCGGCGGACCTTCTGCCCCACCGAGGCCCAGAACTCCGACGAGCTGAACAGCGTCATCAGCACCGGCTTGATCAGGCCCTTGTTCGCCGTGTAGGTCTTGGCGAGCCGGTCCACCAGGGTCTTCGCCGGGGTGTCCGAGACGAACCGGGTGGCGAGGCTCTGCGCGACGTACCGGGCGGTGGAGGGGTGCAACGCGATGTAGCGGATGTACGCGTCGATCGCCGCGTCGGCCTTCTCCGGGTCCTTCGAGTTGTTGGCGTGGGTGAAGCCGAGGATCTTCACCTTGCCGACGAAGTGCCGGTCCTCGCGGAAGACGTACTCCCCGTCGGAGACCCCGCGTCCGGTCTGGAGCAGGGCCGCCTGCCGGACGTCCTTCTCGGTGTAGCCGCCGTCGACGCCGACCGAGTACAGCTCCAGGTTCTCCCGGGCGAGGTTCTCGTTGACCGCGTCGGCGCGGGAGTCGTTCTGGTTGAGGTAGAGCAGCAGCGCCGGGTGCCGGTTCGCGGCGACCAGCATCTCCGGGTAGCTGGCCAGGGCGTACTTGCGGACCACGTCGACGTCGAAGGAGTGCCGGTACACCTCACCGCCGTCGAAGTCGGCGGCGACGTGCAGGAAGTCGTTCCAGAAGTCGACCATCACCTCGAAGAGCTGCCGATCCGACCAGATCTGCCGGGCGATGGTGGCGTCGACCATCTCCTTCTCCGGCTGCGCACCGCGCTCGTTGAGCTGGTCGCGCTGGTCGCGCAGCTGCTTCGGGGTCATCCGCAGGGTGGGCAGCTCGCTGAGCTTCAGCTCGGCCTTCGTCGGGGCGATCTTCTCCGGGTCGAGCTGCCAGCGCAACCAGGCGTCGATGCCCATCCGTTCGATGTCGGCGAGCACCTTGGGCGTCGCGCCGAAGGTGGCCCGGGTGGCGAGGTGCCGGGCCGGGTCCTTGGCCAGCACCGTCTTGACGGTGACCGTGGTGGCCGCCGCCGCGGCGGCCGGACCGGAGAAGGTACGGCCACCGGCCGGGGTGTTCTTCTTCAGCGCCGCACCGGCCCGGGAGCCCATGTAGCTCTCGTTCTGCTCGGTGTAGGTACGCACGGTGCTCGGCTGCTGCCCGCTCGGGCGGTTCACGTTGCCGTCGGTGACCCGGGTGACGGTCGCGTCGCCGGCCGGATCGTCGCCGAAGAGACCGCGCACCTGCGGGGTCATCGCGAGCGCGGCGCCCCCGGCGACCACCGCGGCGGTGCCGCCGAGCGCGGCGAGGGCCCGGCGTCGGCTCCGGTGGCGGCCGTCGTCGGAGTCGTCGTCCAGGTCGGGCAGTCCCGGGTCACCGCCGTGTCCCTGGGGACCGGGGCCGGCCGGGCCGATCCACTGCGGCCCCCGGCGCGCGGTCGACCCGCCCGAGCCGGGCCGGGACGCCGGTTCCGGCTGCGCCTGGCCCGGCCACGGGGCGTACGACGCCCGGGGGTCGTCCGGCTGCCCGGCGTACGGGTGACGGTACGGATAGGTCGACCCGGAACCGGACGAGGCGTACGGCGGGGAAGGGTACGGGTCGTGGTACGGGTCGGTGGGGTGGTGTCGTCCGTCCCAGCGGCCCTCGTCCCGCGGCCGGTGTGGTGGCACGTTCTGGTCGGCCATGTACCAATCCTGTTTTCTGCTGAATTGCCGCCCGGAACCGGCGCCAGGTGCGGCGCGACGGCGAGGGCAGTCGATGCCTGAGGGGAGGTGCTACGGCACGGTAACCAAGCGGTAGGGGGCCATCAAGGTGCACGAACACCACCCGGAGGGCCACTTAAGACGCCTTTGCAGGAGTCGCCGGCCCGGTCGGATATCCGCCGGTCCGGGGGCAGCCGTCCCGAGCAGGCCCTACCCGGCGGCGGACGTCCCGAACGCGACGTTTCCCCACGTCGCCGCAGGATCCGGTGAGGTCGCCGGCACAGTGAAACTTAAGGTTCCGCTAAGTGGTCGCTGAGGCGGCCCACCTGCGGACGCGCGAGCCGGGCCCGGCGGGGACGGCGCACCCGACGCCGTCGGCGCGGGCAAAGAAGCAGCAGCAGGGGCGTGAGCCGCCACCGCAGCGGGTATGCCGCCGGACCGCTGAACCGCATGAGGGGAAGGCACCGCCATGCTCAGCAAAGAGGACCAGCGCAGGTTCGAGCAGATCACCCGATATCTCCGGGAGAGCGACCCGGCGTTCTTTTCGCGGCTCGACCAACGGGCGCGGGCACACCGGGGCCGCTACCTGGTGCTGTTGACGATCGTGCTGTGGGCCTCGCTGCCGGCGATGACCGTGCTCGCCGGTCGGGTGGCCGGCGCGATCTGCGCCGTGGTGCTCCTGGCCAACTCCGCCCTGTTGTGGCGTCACCGACGGCGGTGGTGGTGACGTTGCGCCGGCCCCGCCGTGGCGCGGGCCGCCGTCACTCCCGACCGCCCTCGGCGGAACCCGCACCGGACGGACCGGCAGAGCCGGGGTCGACCGCGCTGCCGGTCGGAGCGGCGTCGCCCACACCACCGGTCGGGCCAGCGTCGGCCGCGCCGAAGCGGCGGTACGCCCGGCGCAACCGCTCGGTCAGGCCCGGCCCGCCGAGGGCGCGATCCGGTGGCCCGAGCTGACGCAGCAACAACTCCGTATCCGTGGCCAGGGTCGGCGGACGGTCGGGCAGGGGTACCGGCGGCAGCCAGAACCGGTCCACCTGGTCGGCCAGAGGCGGGTCCGGCAGGTCGCCGAGCACCCGTCCCGTACCGGCCGCACGAGGTGCGACCGACCCGGTGGTGGGCGTGGCCGCCGGCCGCCCACCGGTCGGTCCCGTCGACGCGTCGACCACCGAGGTGGCGGTCGGGTCACGGGGTGACGTGGCCGCGCCGCGCAGGGCCCGGAGCCGGTGGAGCAGCTCGTCACGGCCCCGGCCGCGCCAGTGCAGCAGCCGGAACGGGTCGGCGTCGAACGCCTCGGCCAGCAGGTAGAAGGTGGCCGCCAGATGCTTGCAGGGCACCGCGAGGTCGGGGCAGGAACAGTGCTGGACCAGCTCGCCGACACCGGCCGGGAACAGGGGCGCGCCGACGGAGGTGAACAGCTCCTCCAGCTCGGCGGGAAGGTCACCGGCGAGCAGCCGGGCGCTGAAGAACGCCTGCGCGGCCAGGGCCTCCTCCAGGCGTGTCCAGACCGGCTCCGGGAACCGGGCCAGCTCGATGCGGACCTGGTACGGCCGGGGCCGGGAGCCCTGCACCACGGCGGTGACCGCGCCGGGCGAGACGTCCAGGGTCAGCACCTGGCCGGCGCGGGCGTAGGCGCGTCCCCGGGTCAGCCGGGTGCCCAGCGCGAAGGACTCCAGCACCTCCAGGAACCGCCGGGACCACCAGGACTGTCCGATCGCGCCCCGGCTGCTGCGGGCCCGCAGTCCCCCGGAGACCCGGCGGGGTGGACCGTAGTCGGCGAACCGCCGCTCGGCGGGGCTCACTCGACCACCGCCCCGGGGGCGAGGGTGAGCAGGTCACGCAGGTCGGCGGTGGACAGTTCGGTCAACCACTGTTCGCCGCTGCCCACGACCCGCGCGGCCAGCCCGCGCTTCTCGGCGATCATCGCGGCGACCTTCTCCTCCACCGTGCCGGCGCAGACGAACTTGCGGACCTGCACGCGGCGGCGCTGCCCGATCCGGAACGCCCGGTCGGTCGCCTGGTCCTCCACCGCCGGGTTCCACCACCGGTCCACGTGCACCACGTGGTTCGCGGCGGTCAGGGTGAGCCCGGTGCCGCCGGCCTTGAGGGAGAGCACGAACAGCGCGGGGCCGTCCGGGGACTGGAAGCCGGTGACCATCTCGTCCCGGTCGGCCTTGCCCACCCCGCCGTGCAGGAAGAGCACCTCCCGGCCGAACCGGGCCGACAGGTGCCCGCGCAGCATGCCGCCGAACTCGGCGTACTGGCTGAACAGCAGCGCCTTCTCCCCCGCCGCGAGGACCTCGTCGAGGATCTCCTCCAGCCGGGCCAGCTTGCCGGAGCGGCCGGGCAACGCCGAACCGTCGCGCAGCAGGTGGGCCGGATGGTTGCAGACCTGCTTCAGCTTGGTCATGGTGGCCAGCACCAGACCGCGCCGCTCGATGCCGTCACTGGACTCGATCTTCGCCAGCATGTCGTCGACCACCGCCTGGTAGAGCGCGGCCTGCTCGGCGGTGAGGTTGCAGAGCACCTCCATCTCCAGTTTCTCCGGCAGGTCCGAGATGATCGACGAGTCGGTCTTCAGCCGCCGCAGCACGAACGGTCCGGTGACCCGGCGCAGCCGACCGGCCGTCTCCTCGTCGCCGTGGCGCTCGATCGGCTCGGCGTAGGACCTGCGGAAGCTGGCGGCCGGGCCGAGCAGACCGGGGTTGGCGAACTGCATGATCGACCACAGGTCGGCGAGGCGGTTCTCCACCGGTGTTCCGGTGACCGCGATCCGGTGCCGGGCGGGCAGCGCCCGGACCGCCTCGGCCTGGCGGGTGGCCGCGTTCTTGATCGCCTGTGCCTCGTCCACCACCACCCGGTGCCAGTCGACGCCGGCCAGCGCGACCGCGTCCCGGGCGGCCACCGCGTACGTGGTGATCATCAGGTCCGTGTCGTGCACCGCCTCGGCGAACCGCTCGCCCCGCGCCCGGTCCGCGCCGTGGTGCACGTGCACCCGCAACTTCGGGGTGAACCGGGTGGCCTCCCGCTGCCAGTTACCGACCAGCGACATCGGGCAGACCAGCAGGGTCGGCCCGGCCTCCGGGGGATCGGCGGCGAGCAGGGCGAGCAGCTGCACCGTCTTGCCGAGCCCCATGTCGTCGGCGAGGACCGCGCCCAGCCCGAGGGACTGGAGGAAGGCCAGCCAGGCCAACCCCCGCCGCTGGTACGGCCGCAGCTCGCCGACGAAGCCCGGCGGCGGGTCCAGCGGGGCGAGCCGCCGCTCCGCCTGCCCGGAGAGCAGGTCACCGAGCGCACCGTCGGCGCTGATCTCCAGCACCGGCAGGGACGCCTCGTCGCCGTCGGCGAGGCCGAGCCGGAGCAGGTCGGCCACGGTCAGCTCACCGGAGGCCCGGAGCAGCCGCAGGCCGGCGGCGAGCCGCTTCGGGTCCAGCTCGACCCACTGCCCGCGCAGCCGGACCAGCGGGCTCTTCCGTTCCGCCAGCGCGGCCAGCTCCTCGGCGGTCAGCGGCTGGTCACCCAGGGCCAGCTCCCAGCGGTAGTCCACCAGGGCGTCCAGGCCGACCGCGCCGGAGGTCGCCACGGTGCCCGGGGCGGTCCGGCTGCGGGCCTGCAACCGCGCGCCGAGCCGGGCAGCCGGGCGGTGCCACCAGCCGGGCAGCAGCACCCCGAAGCCGGCGGCGTGCAGCACCGGGGCCCCCTCCCGCAGGAAGCGGTGCGCCCCCTCGGCGTCGAGTTCCAGAGCCGACGGGGTCGCGGTACGCAACGCGGCGTCCAGCTCCGGCCAGAGCCGGCTGGCCCGGCCCAGCTCGGCCAGGAGCGTCTCCTGCGGGGCGTCGAGCCGGTCGGCGAACACCGTGGCGCTTGCCGGGTCATGCCAGATCATCTCGGCACCGACCAGCAGGCCCGGCTCGTCGGCGGCCTGCAACCCGAACTCGACCCGCCAGGTGCCCGGATCGACGAGGTCGTCCGGCCCGGTCGGGGCGTCCGGGTCGTCGCGGGCGTCCGGGCCGATGGAGGCGTCCGGATCGTCGAGAGGGTCCGGGGCGGTGGGCGGCTCGGTCAGCCGGAAGCTGGCCCGGACCGGACTGCCGACGGCGTCCCGCTGCCAGGCGTCCAGCCCGGCCCGGAGCGCCTCGCGGTCGGCCGGATCGACGGCGAACCCGCGCCGGGGACCGGTCAGCGCGGTCAACCAGGCGGCAACCGGGTCACGTCGCCCGGTACCGGGCAACCGGAGGCCGTCCAGGGCGGCCCGGGCGGCGGCGTCGGTGAGCGCGTCGAGCGCGTCGGCGACCACGTCGGCCGGACTCGGTTCACCGTCGGCGACGGCGGCCCGATCCGACGTGCCACCGGCGGCCCGGCCCGACGCACCGTCGGCGGCCCGGCCCGCCCGGCTCGTCCCGTTCCCGGCGACCGGTCCGGCGGCGCGGGCCGACGGCGGCAGGGCCAGGGTGAGTGCCCGCGCCCAGGCGGCGTCCGCGCCGGTGAGCAGGGGATGCCAGCCGGCGACCGCCCGGTCCGTGACGTCCCGGCGGGACCGGTCGTCGTCGACCACCGGCAGGACGCGGCCCCGGGCCACCAGGTCGGTGGCGAAGGCGGCCAGCTCGGCGAGGTGCCGCAGGCCGGCGCCGGGCACCCCGGCGTACCCGTCGATCCGACGGAGGACGGTCAGGGCGGCGGCCGGGGCGTACCCGAGGGTGGGCACCCGCCAGCGGGCCAGGGCGACCGCGCCGCGGACCGGGTCCACCGCGGCGGTGCGGACGAGTTCCGGCGAGTCGAGCGGCGCCCCACCCCGGGTGGGCAGGGAGAGGGCCGCCGAGCCGCGGGTGGCGGACGCGGCGGCCGGACCGAGCGCGGCAGCCAGGGTGGCGTGGTCGGCGGCGAAGGGATGCGGACGTTCCCGGGGCGGACGGCCGGCGCGCCGGAGCGGACGCGCCGGGGCCGTGCTGTCCTCGGCCCAGAGGGCGAGCCCGACGCCGACCAGCCACACCCCGTGGATGACCAGCACACGTCTCCCCTCGTCGTCGCCCCGGGACAGGATAGTGAGGCGGCACGGGATACCGTCGGCGCCGTGTCCGAACTCTTGGTGATCGGGGGTCTCGGGGTGGACGTGCGGGTACGCGTGCCCGCACTTCCGCTGCCCATGGCCGATTCCATCCCTGTGGAACCCGTCGACCTGCGGATCGGCAACACCGGTGCGGGGGTGGCGCTCGCCGCGCACGCGCTCGGGCTGCGGGTGACGATGGTCGACGTGGTCGGCGACGACCCGCCCGGCGACGTGATCCGGGCGGCGCTGGCCCGCACGGACGTGGCGGCGGTGCTACGGACGGACAGCCGGGGCACCCGACGGTCGGTGAACCTGGTCGACCCGGCCGGACGGCGCATGTCGCTGTACGACTCGCGGCCGTGGCAGGGACCGTCCCCGTTCGCCCCCGACGAGCTGGCCACGCTGGTCGCGCGGGCCACCCACGTACACCTGTCGATCATGGACTGGACGCACGACCTGCTGCCGACCCTGCGTGCCGCCCTCCCCGAGGGGGTCGGCGTCTCGACGGACCTGCACGACTGGGACGGCCGGAACCCCTACCACCGGCCCTTCGCCGAGGTCGCGGACCTGGTCTTCGTCAGCGGGGTGCGGTTGGGCCCGGCCGCCGCCGAGACGGCCGCCGCGCTGACGCCCCGCAGCGTGGTGGTCACCCACGGCGCGGACGGCGCGGTGCTGTACCGGCCGGGCCATCCGCCGGCCCGGGTGCCGGCGGCGACGCCGCCCGCGCGGGTGGTGGACAGCAACGGCGCGGGGGACGCCTTCGCGGCCGGGTTCGTCGCCGGTCGGCTGCGCGGCGACGCCCCGGAGGCGGCGGCCCGGTACGCGGCGGAGGTGGCGGCGGCGGCCTGCACCCACGACGGCATGGAGTACCCGCCGGGACTGCTCCCCCGGCCCTGACCCGTCCCCGGTCACACCGTTCCGGTCGCCCCGTCGGTCAGTTCCCGCAGGATGTCCGCGTGGCCGGCGTGCCGGGCGGTCTCCTCGATCATGTGCACGTAGATCCAGCGCAGGTTCACCTCGCCGAGCTGTGGCTGCGGCACCACGTGGTCGAGCGGGAACCGGGCGGCGACCTCGCGGGACCGGGCGCAGGCCGCCTCGTACGCGGCGGCCAGCCGTTCGACGGTGTCCTCCGGGTCGACGGTCCAGCTCAGCCGGCCCGCCTCGGCGGAGAACACGTGTTCCTCGCCCGGTTCGGGAGCGAGCAGCCGGGGGAACCAGTTCGCCTCCACCATCGTGAGGTGCTTGACCACCCCGGCGACCGTGGTGTCGGAGGGCACCAGCCGGCGGGTCGCGTCGGTGGTGGTCAGGCCCCGCAGCTTCGTGAGCACGACCCCCCGGTGCAGGTCGAGGAAGGCCTCCAGCACGGCCCGCTCGTCGCCGGTACGGGCGATCACCGGGGCGAGCGTGGGATCGATGGACGGGTGGATCGTGGTCTCGGCCATGCGTCGACCGTAGCGAGGGACGCCGACACCCCGCGGTCCCTTTTCCGCCCGAAACGCCGCCTCTGGATCCCGAGGTCCGCGCGGCGTGTCCCCCACCGGTGCCGGCGGGTTCTGGTCGCGGCATAGCCGTGCGGGCCGGGCGGGGTACGTGCAGGATGGGGGCCATGGCATCCACGGCAGAGATTCCCCTGGTGGGCGGCGCCTTCGACGGCGAGACGGTCACCGTCGAGCTGGACCCGAACGGCCGTCCGCCGTTGACCCACCACCACCTCGGCACCACCGGGCTGGCCGGCGCGGAGATCTACGAACTCGAGTCTGCCGAGGGCGAACCGGCCTGGCGCTACTGCTGGCGCGGCCCCGCCACCTGACCACAGCTGTGGTGGTAGCAGGGGTCCCCTATTACCGTTTTCTGCCGAGGAAGGGTCCCCTGCACACACCCCAGCGAGAGCAGAAGGCAGCGCGGGCCGGAGCGGTGGTCAGGCGCTGACCCGGGCGAGGGCACGGGAACGCAGACCGTCCAGCACCGCCCGGGTCACGTGGGACGTACTCCGGGCCTGTTCGCACATCTCCGCCACCCGGCGGGAGACGGACTCGGCACGCCTGTCGCGTTCGTCCCAGAGCCGGTCGACCTCGGCCAACAGTGGGCCCTCCACCTCCCGGGCCACCCCCTTGAGCGCCGGCACGCCGAGCCGCTGGGCGAGGTCGAAGACCTTCCCGGCGTACGGCAGCGGCAGGAACGGGATGTTCGCCCTCGCGGCGAAGATCAGGAAGTGCAGGCGCATCCCGACAGCCAGGTCGAAGTGGCGCATCAGCCCCAGCACCTGCGGTGGTGAGTAGTCGCCGTGCAGGATCCGTCCCCGGTCGGCGGCGGTCATGTGGGACATCACGCCGTGCGAGTGGCGGATGTCGTCGCGCTCCATCGGCACGAAGACCACGTCGGCGTCGATCCGGTGCACCAGGAAGTCGCCGACCTGGGCGAGCAGGCGGTGGTACGCGTCCACGTCCAGCCGCTCGGCGGCCCGGCCCGGTTCCCGCACGCTCATCCCGACCAGCCGCTTGCCGTTCGGTACGCCCTCCTCGCGCAGCAGTTGGGCGGGAAAGTCCTCCGGTTCCAGCAGGAACGCCGGGTCGGCGGTGACCGTGATCGGGGTGAGCAGGCCGGCCTCCTCCAGGACCACGCGGGACTCCTCGTCCCGCACCGTCACCTCGGTGGCGCTGGTCAGCGTCTCGCGGACCATGCCGCAGTCCACGGCCTCGGTCAGCGGCCCGACCCCCACCGCGTACGTCAGCAGCGGCAGGCCGCGTTCCTGGGCGACCCGCACCACCCGCAGGTAGCGGCGGGCCTCCCGGTCGTAGAGGATCCCGCCGCCGCCGAGGATGAGCAGGTCGAGCCGGTCGAGGACGGCTGCCGAGTCGACCCGGCTCACTCCCTCCCACGGCACAGCCTCCACCCCCGGATGGTGGGCATGGGTGTGCGTGGGGTTTCGGGAGAAGACGACGATCCGGGCACGCGGCTGCTGGTCGCGCAGGTCGGCCAGGAGGGCGGTCAGGATCGCCTCGTCCCCGAGGTTGCGCCCCCCGTACGAGCCCAGCACGCCGATGGTCAGCTCTCCCACTGCCGCCCTCCCCTCGCCGGTTCCCGCGCCTACCCGTCCCCGCCCCGGCCATGCCTGCTCGCGGGTAACGGTGCGGCGGGGCCGGGCGACTCCTTCCGCTAAAACCGGACGCGACCGCCCCGTGGAGGGGCGGCTCCTTCCCCGGGAACCGGACGCGACCGCCCCACCGGGTCGCGCAGTCGACGCACGCGCGGGTCGCGACCAATCCGCTTGCCCGGCCGGGGTGGGCCCGGCCACCGTGGACGGATGAACACCACCACGAACCGCCGGATCGGCTGGGCCGACCTGCCGACCGGGGTGCGGACGGAGGTCGAGCGGATCATCGGGGGCGAGGTCGTGGCGGCGGTGTCCCAGCCGGGCGGCTTCTCCCCCGGCACCGCCGACCGGGTGCGCACCGCCGACGGACGGCGCGCCTTCGTCAAGGCGGTCAGCTCCGCCCAGAACGACCGCAGCCCTCACCTGCACCGGCAGGAGGCCCGCAACGCCGCCGCCCTGCCCGCGCACGCACCGGTGCCCCGACTGCTCGGCTGTCACGACGACGGCGACTGGGTGGCGCTGGTCTACGCCGACGTCGAGGGCCGCCACCCGGTCACCCCGTGGCACGCCGACGAGCTGGCCGCCGTCCTGGACACCCTGGCGGCGCTGGCCGCCGTGCTCACCCCCGCGCCGGCCGGTCACGCGCCCACCGCCGCCGAGAGCCTGGGGTACGACTTCGCCGGCTGGCACCGGATCGTCGCCGATCCGCCGGACGACCTCGACCCCTGGGCACGGCGGCACCTGGCCGCGCTGCGTGCCGCCGCCGACCGTGGCCTTGCCGCGCTGGCCGGCGACACGCTCTGCCACGTCGACGTACGGGCGGACAACCTGCTCGTCGACGCGGCCGGCCGGGTGACGGTGGTCGACTGGCCGTGGGCCTGCCGGGGGCCGGCCTGGCTGGACAGCGTGATCCTGCTGGTCAACGTCGCGCTGTACGGCGGGCACGACCCCGAGGCGCTGCTGCGCTCCCGGCCGCTGACCGCCGACGTCGACCCGGACTCGGTGACCGGGGTGCTCGCCGGGTGGGCCGGCTTCTTCCTGGACGCGGCCCGGCTGCCCGCACCGCCCGGCATCCCCACCGTACGGGCGTTCCAGCGGGCCCAGGGCGACGCGCTCCTGCCCTGGCTGGCCCACCGCCTGCGCTGACCTCCGCCCGTCGACGCGCGGAGACGGGCCAGCGGCGGGACGTCGGGCGGCCAGCGGCGGCGTCGGGCGGGGCGGATCAGCCGGGTGGGCGTACCGGGTGGGTGAGGAAGGGCAGCACGGCCGCCGGCAGGGCGGGTGAGCCGACGATGTCGTGGTGGGTGTGGCCGGGCAGGACGGCCAGCCGGGACATGGGCCGGTCGGCGCCGTCCGGACCGGCGTCGTGGTGGCCGCCGCCGAGCAGGCCGAAGAACTCCACCATGTGGGCGGTACGCACCGCGTCGGCGTCGGCGAAGACCAGCAGGGTCGGCACGGTCAGGGCGGCCACCTCGGCGGACCAGTCGTAGTCACGCCGCAGCAGGGCGCCCAGCTTGGTCCAGAGCACCGGCCAGTCCTGCGGTCTCGGGGCGACCCGCGTGTGGTGCGCGTACGCCGCCGAGGCCCGGCTCTCGGCGGCGGTCCCCTCCCCCATGCCCGCCATGCCGGCGAGCACCTCGGGGTACCACCCGTCGCGGCGGCACGGGGCGGAGACGCAGACCAGCCGGCGGACCAGGCCGGGATGTTGGATCGCGGTGCGCAGCGCGACCGCGCCGCCGAGGGAGTACCCCAGGACGTCCGCTTCGCCCAGTCCGATCTGGTCGAGCAGGGCGGCCACGTCGTCGGCCAGCGTCTCGTGGCGCAGCGGACGGTCCACGTCCGGCGTCCGACCGTGCCCCTGGAGATCGACGGTGACCACCCGGCGGTGGGCGGTGAACGCCGGCAGGGCCGACGCGAACATCTCCCCGGTGCCGATCCCCCCGTGCAGCAGCACCAGCGGAGGGCCCGACCCGTGGCTCTCGTGCCACAGGCGCACCCCGTTGACGTCGGCGTAGCTCACGGTCCCCTCCGGCCCACGGATCGTCGGACCCTCGGTAGTTCCCCCCGCCCGGCCGGACAGTCCGGCCGGGCGCGGTAAACCGGTGGCCCGGATCCCACCGGTCCTGGCGCATGTCGACGCCGGTGAGCCTGCCCGAGCGGTTACGCCGTGAGGAGTACCTGCTCCGCGTGGTCCGCCTGGTCGACACGCCGTGCGCGGTCAACCGCCGCGCCGGTGCGCGGTCCGGGTCCACTCGGCGCGGAGCATCGCGTAGACGTACTCGTCCCGCCATTCCTCCTTGCCGAACGCGCACTCCCGGAAGTGCGCCTCCCGGCGCATGCCCAGTCGCTCCGCCAGTCGGGCCGACGTGGTGTTCCGGGCGGAACAGCGGGCGACGATCCGGTGCAGGCCGAACTCCTCGAAGCCGTACCGGAGCAGGGCGGTGGCGGCCTCCGTCGCGTAGCCGTGGCCCTGGTGGCGCGGGTCGAGGACGTACCCCAGCTCGCCCCGCCGGTGCTCACGGCTGCGCCACACCAGCTCCACGTGACCCACCACCCGACCGGTGTCCCGGCGGACGACCGCCAGGGCCAGGCAGTCGCCTTCGGCGCGGAGCCCGTCCTCGCGGACCATCTGCTCCAGTGATCGGCGGGACTGCTCGCGGTCCCGGGCGGACCAGGACATGAACCGGGCCACCTCCGGCTGGCGCTGGTAGGCCCAGACGTCGTCGAGGTCGTCCAGGGTGAAGGTACGCAGGACCAGACGCGCGGTGGAGAACGGGCCGACCATCCGCCGAGCGTATGCGCCGGTGCCGGGCCCGGTCATGCCCTGGGAAACCCTTCCCATACACCGTCGCGGATCTGTAATGCGACACTTCCCGGGTTCGACGAACCGTAAGCCGGGAAGGAAATCCATGAGGCGGAAACTTGTCAGCCTGTTCGCCGCTCTGGCGATCACCGTTGGTGGTGGGACGCTGGCCACGGCGACCCCCGCACACGCCACTGGCACGTTCGGTCTGCTCTGCAACCTCAGCTCGAACGGATGGCTGTTCGCCTCGTACGACAGCTACGGCGGGGTCGGCTACCTGCGTACGCTGCACGCCGGTCGCGGGTTCCGCTACCACCTGTCGAGCATCCGGGACGTCCACGGCCGCATCTGGATCTTCGGCCACGGCGCCGAGGCGGACACCACGGACGGGTGGATCCTCGAGAGCCACGTGCACTGCCCTGGCTGAGCTGCCGTAGCGGCTAAAGTCCCAGTTTGGCGAGGGGCGGGGCTGCCTCAACACATGACGGCCGCCGGAGCACCGGCAGCGGGCCGCCGGACCACCGGCGGCCCGTTCCGTGTCCAGCCGAGGAACAGGCGCGGCTGACGGGCGCCGGGCCGGCCAACGGATGTTTCCGCAACCGACACGCATCGTCCGTCGACGCTTCGCACCCTCACTGAGACATCGGTCACTTTGAATGCAAAAATATACCTACAGACCAGGACGCATCACCACAGAAACTCCCGCCCGCAGGGGGAAATCGGCGCTCGACCACCCAGCAGGGATTGATAACGTCCCCACTCACGGTGACCTTCCGCGCACTCTGCGCGAAAGGCGCCGTGTCACGGGAGGAGTGTGTCAATGCGGAGATGGATCGCTGCCCTTGCGGTCGCGGCGGCAGGGGCGGTAACCCTGGCGGGAAGCCCGGCACAGGCCACGATCACCGACACGGAGTCGGCAACCCTGGCGGAGGGTGCGGCACCGACTACGATCGCCGACAAGCGCAACGACTTCGACAGCGACGGTATCGGCGACGTGATCGGCGTCAACTACGACACGCTCTACATCTGGAAGGGCGACGGCAGCGGCGACATCCAGAGCGGCGTCACGTTGGGCACGGGATGGCTGCCGTACCGGGACAGCCTGGCCACCCCGGGTGACCTCAACAGCGACGGCGACGGGGACCTGGTCGGCATCAACTACGACAACGGGTGCCTGTACCGGTGGTACGGCAACGGTAGCGGCGGAATCGGCAGCGGCGTGCAGCTCGGCTGCGGCTGGAGCCCCTTCTCCTTCAGCCTCGCCGGCGCCGGCGACCTCAACAACGACGGGGACGGGGACCTCGTCGGCATCAGTGACAGCAACGGGTGCCTGTACCGCTGGAGCGGCAACGGCAACGGCGGCTTCGCCGCTGCCGTGCAACTCGGCTGCAGCGGATGGGACGGCTACCGCGGGAACCTGACCGGCGCGGGCGACCTGAATGGCGACGGGGACGCCGACCTCGTCGGAGTGAACTCGAGCAACGGCTGCCTGTACCGGTTCAACGGCAACGGTAGCGGCGGAATCAGCAGCGGCGTGCAGCTCGGCTGCGGGTGGACCGCCTACGAAGGCAGCCTGTCCGGCCTGGGCGACTTCAACGGAGACGGCCGGGGCGACCTCGTGGCCATCCAGTACTACGCAGGCGGAAACGGAAACCTCTACCGGTGGCACGGTAACGGCACCGGTGGTTACAACTCGCCGGCGGCGATCGGCAGCAGCTTCGGGAACATCGCCCTGGCGCAGTAGTCGTCGAGGGGACACGCGGATGCGCAGGTAGCTCCACCAGGAGTCACCTCCCTCGGGCACGAGGCGCCAGCCAGCCAGAGCGACTGGCATCCCACGTTCGGCGGCGACGTTCGCGACGTCCGCCGGTAGGAACCAGAGCGGGCCGCCGGCCGTCCGGCGGCCCGCTCGTCTCTTCCTGGCGGACGGCCTCTTCGTGCTGCCGCTCGCCCCCAGCCTGTCGGCCCAGGCGGTAGCGCGACCACGGCCCCGGTGGCGTCCTGATCTCGTCGTCACGCCGTGCCTGATCCTGTCAGGCGCGGCGGTGCTGGTGGCGGTGTCGTCTGCACGCCGGGGTCAGGGCATCAGGCCAAGCTGCGCCAGGACGCCCGCCTGGTCGGGGTGGAAGCTGAGCTCCACGAACCGGCCGGCCTTCATCCGAGCAAAGTACGCTCCCCGCCCGACAACCGCCTTGCCGGTCGGCGGCACCTGCCTCGCACCCACCGTCAGGGGACCGGTGTTCGTGCCGGTGAACTCCACCTCGGCGGCGACCGTGTCGTCAGCCTCGTCCACGAGGCGGCTGGTACGGCGAATCCGCATGTCCGGAAAGGCGGTCAGCCACGCCCGGGCGTAGTCACGCACGCCGTCCCTGGTGGTGATCGGCGCGCTGATCGTGGTGTCGCGGAGCACGAAGGCATCGGCGAGCAGGTCGACGAAGGCATCGACCTGGTGAGTGTCCCACGTCGAGAAGCGGGCGTCGTCCGACCTCATGAGGAGGGTCTGTGCCCGGGCTGCCCGACTTGCCATGTCAGAGGCGTTGGGCATAATCGGTCCGCCCGCAAGGCACCCGATCGAGAGGAAGCGCATTGAAGCGCAATGTTGTACGCGTGCTGGCGGTCATGGCCGTCGTCGCCGCCGGGTCGGCCGTGGTGTCCACGCCGGCCGTCGCCAGCGACAGCCCTGGTGACATCTGCGTGACCAACCAGGCCACCTGGCTGCGCGACCAGCCCTGGGGCAACGTCCTCCGCACCCTGAGCCCCGGGCGAGGCTTCCGCGTCCACTCGATCTACGGCGGCAGTGACATCGGCACCTGGTACTACGGCCACGGGGCCGAGGCGCCGGGGCAGGACGGCTGGATCCCGGCCGCCAACTGCAACTGGTAGATAGGAACCTCTCACCTTCTGGCCGCTGGTCAGCTGCCGCAGAAGAGGCACCCTCTCTCGAGGGTGCCTCTTCTGCGTTATGTCGATGATGGGCGATACCGGGATCGAATCAATGAACTGTTCGGTGTGAACCGTCGGCGAGGCGGTCGGATCGGGTGTCGTCCGAGGTCATCCGGCCTGCTGAGGGTCGTCCGGGTCGGGTGTGGTCGGCTCGGTTGCGGTACTCCGCTGCTGTACTTCCTCGGCGGTGCGCAGGACGTTACGGGCGGCGGTCGCCACCGAACACCCTGCGGTCCGGCAGATCGGACAGCGGCTATCGGGTCCGGGTCGATGGTCGCGGAGGATCGCTCGGACGGTGAGGATCAATCGGTTGCGGATCTGTGCCAGGGACAGGAACGGCGCGGTCACCGCTCAGCCCACCCCGAGAGTGACGGCGAGGTGGGTGAGCGTCGTCGGGGCGGCGGGGTCACGGGCGATCTCGGCGAGTACATCCCGGCCGGCTGGTCGGTGGCGGATCTCGGCCGGTGCGATCCGGTCGGCCTCGATCAGCACCCGGCCGGCGTTGACCGGGTCATCGACATGCAGGTACGAGCGGGCGACGTCGATCAGGTACGCGGCATTGACGTGATGCGTCAGGCGTTCGGCAAGCTCCGGCGGGCGGTTGTCGTGACGCCGGTTGCTGTCACCGTTGCTGTCGACGGCCGGAACCTGATCTTCAGAGGCGCTTCCGCGCTGGTGGTGGTTGGTGGGTGCGACAGGTTCTGGGGACCGAGACGACGATCGAGACGAGGCAGGGCACCGGCCGTCCGGTGCCCTGCTGGTGTGCTGGTCAGGATGTGGGCGCGGCAGGTTTCGAACCTGCGACCCCTCGCTTGTAAGGCGAGTGCTCTCCCACTGAGCTACGCGCCCGGACGCCCGGTACGGCAGGCCGGTGGCTGGCAGCTTACCTGCCGACCACCGGCCGGTCGAACCGTGTGCCGGGTGGATCTCAGGCGGCGGCGGTCTCCGCCAGCGCCTTGCGCCAACCCTGCTGGTCGCGGGCCTCGCCGGGCATGTTCATCTCGGCGAAGCGCACCACACCGGCCTTGTCGATCACGAAGGTGCCCCGGTTGGCGATGCCGGCGACCTCGTTGAAGACGCCGTACGCCTGGGCGACCGCCCCGTGCGGCCAGAAGTCGGCCAGCAGCGGGAACTGGTACCCCTCCTTCTCGGCCCAGATCTTGTGCGCGTAGACCGAGTCGACGCTCACAGTGAGGACCTGCACGTCGTCGTTGACGTACTCGTTGAGGTTGTCCCGCACCTCGCAGAGTTCGCCCTGACAGATGCCGGTGAAGGCGAGCGGGTAGAAGACCAGCAGCACGGTGCGCTTGCCACGGAAGTCCGAGAGGCGGACCTCCTGGTTGTTCTGGTCCTTCAGCACGAAGTCCGGCGCCTCGGCGCCAACCTCGATCGGCATACAAGCTCCTTGGTTAGTCACGGGTGGGACCAGCCTGCCACACCCGGTGGCGGGGGTGGCGACGCTACTTCTTGCTCTTGGACCCACGCCGCGGGACGAGACGGGCACCGCTCCAGTCCCGGCCGGCGTTGATGGTCGACGTCTGCTGGAGACCGGCGGTCTGCGCGGACTCGGCGACCTCACTCGGCTCGACGTGCCCCTGTCGCCCGGCCTTGGGCGTCAGCAGCCACACGACGCCGTTGTCGGCCAGCGGGCCGAGGGCGTCGACGAGAAGCTCGAAGAGGTCACCGTCGCCGTCCCGGTACCAGACCAGCACCGCGTCGACCACCTCGTCGGTGTCCTCGTCGACCAGCTCTCCACAGCGGTCGGTAAGGGCGTCCCGGAGATCGTGGTCGACGTCCTCGTCGTACCCCATCTCCATGACGACCATCCCCGGCTCGATCCCGAACCGGTCCGCCAGGCTGCGTACCCCGTCGGCGGCCTGACCAGCGGTCGCGCTCACTGTCGCGTGCCTCCTCATCTCGTCGCTGCTCCCGGCATCTCCTCCGACACCGTTAGGCAAAGTCCACACACTCGAGCCCTCCGGCGCAAGTGGCGCACCGGGTGGAACGGAATTTACCGCGCCAGCAGCGTACGGGCACCCTGGGTAATGGCTTCCTCCGACACCAGAACCTGCCGCGCGGCCGGGCCTAACGGCACAAATGAGTCGACTGCGGCAACTCTCCGGGCAGCCCCGACATACCCGGCATCGACCAGCGCCGCGATCACCCCCTCGCCGACCCCTCCCGAGCGCCTCGTCTCGTCCACCACCAGCACCCGACCGGTCGCCGAGGCCTCCCGGATGATGTCCGGCACCGGCAACGGCGAGAGCCAGCGCAGGTCCACCACCCGGGTGCCGACCCCCTCGGCGGCGAGATGCGCCGCCGCGCGCAGCGACATCCGCACCCCGTTACCGAACGTGATGATGGTGATGTCCTCGGCCGATCCGACGCCGTACACCCGGGCCCGACCGATCGGCACGTGCGCGCCCACCCAGCCGCCCGGTCCCTGGTACGGGTCGAGCCACTCGCCGTCGCCGTCGACGTAGAGGTCCCGGGTGTGGTAGAGCGCGATCGGCTCCAGGAAGACACAGACGCTGCCGTCCACCGCCGCGCTCGCCAGGCAGGAGCGCAGCATCGGCGCGGCGTCGCCGGCCCGCGCCGGGACCGCGACCACCAGGCCGGGCACGTCCCGGAGTACGGCCACCGAGTTGTCGTTGTGGAAGTGCCCGCCGAACCCCTCCTGGTACGCCAGCCCCGCCACCCGCACCACCATCGGGTTGCGGAACGCCCCCCGGGAGAAGAACTGCATCGTCGCGGCCTCGCCGCGCAGCTGGTCCTCGGCGTTGTGCAGGTACGCGAGGTACTGGATCTCGGGCACCGGCAGCATCCCGGCCATTCCCGCGCCGAGGCCGAGCCCGAGCACCGAGGTCTCGTCGAGGAGCGTGTCGAAGACCCGGGAGACGCCGAAGCGCTCGCGCAGCCCCTTGGTCACGCCGTACACCCCGCCCTTGGCGGCGACGTCCTCGCCGAAGACGGCCATCTCGGGATGGTCGAGCATGCCGTCGGCGAGCGCGGCGTTGACGCTCTGCGCGAGGGTGAACGGCCCGGCCAGCTCGGGGAGCTTCCCGTCGAACGCGGCGGCCCGGGCGGTCGCCCCGGGGCCGCTGGCGCGGGCGGCGGCGTCGGCGACCACGCGGGCCACCCGGAGCGGTCGGCGGGGTGCGAGCGGGGCGACGACCTCGGCCGCCGAGGTGAGCTTCGGCTCGCCGATGACCTCCTCGGCCGTCTTGCGGACCTCCCAGCCGATCTCGTCGTAGCGGGCGAGCAGTTCGGCGGGGTCGGCGAGACCGGCGTCGACGAGCAGCCGCGCGGTGGCCAGCAGCGGATCCCGGTCCAGGTCGGCGGCGATCTCGTCGGTGCCCCGGTACGCGGTCTCGACGTCCGCTCCGGCGTGCCCCATCAGCCGGACGGTGCTCAGGTGCAGCACGGCCGGACGCCGGTGCCGACGAACCCAGGCCGCGGCCTCGGCCGCCCCCTCGTACGCCTCGAACAGATCGCACCCGTCCGCGCCGAAGTAGCGGATTCCCGGCCGGGATCGCAGCGTCGCCTCCACCCAGCCCTCCGGGGAGCGGACGCTGATGCCGAGTCCGTTGTCCTCGCAGACGAACAGCACGGGCACCCGCAGTCCGGCGTGGTCGCACCAGCCGGCGGTGTTCAGCGCGGCGGTGGCGCTGGCGTGGTTGATCGAGGCGTCCCCGAACGAGCAGACCACCAGCGCGTCCGACGGCCACGACGGCCGGTTCAGGCCCGCGCCGCCGGTCCGGCCCCCGAGCCGCCGGCCGATGCCGTCGAGCCGGCGCAGCCGTTCCAGCGCCAGCCCCATGCCGACCGCGCGGGGCAGGTGGGAGGCGATGGTCGAGGTGGTCGGGACGATCGCCAGGTCGGCCCGACCGAACACCTTGTGCCGGCCGCCGGCGATGGGCTCCTCGGCGGAGGCGACCATGCCGCGCAGCACGTCCCGCATCGCACCGGCGTGCGGGCCGGGCGTCGCGCCGTCGGCGTCGTCCCCGCCCGGGGCGTCCGCATCGGGATCCCCGGACGGAACCTGGGCGGCGCGGACGCAGTAGAACGCACCGGAGCGGTAGTGCAGCAGCGCCGGGTCGGTGGGGCGCAGCGCGGCGGCCACCGCCGCGTTGCCCTCGTGCCCGGCGGAGCCGATCGTGTAGTAGCCCTCCCCGAAGCTGCGCAGCCAGCGCGCCGCCAGGTCGAGCTGCCGGCTGGTGACCTGCGCGTCGAAGAGTTCCAGCGCTCGCGTCCCGGTCAGCGTGGCGCCGTCCCGGACGGGTTGGTCCGGGTCCCGTCGCTGCGCCGCACCGGCCAGCGCGGCCAGGCTCTCCCGGAACCGGTCGTCGAGATCTTGCGGGGTGGTCACGTCGCACAGCATTACCGACAACGGCCAACCCTGCCCACTCAGACACGGACCGGCGGGGATCGCCGCCCGGCCGGCGGCCCCGTCGACCCCGTGGTTCCTGCCCTGGTCCGCGCGTTCCGGCCGGGTCAGTCGTGGCCGCAGTCCGGTGGAGAGCAGTTGCCGGAGACTTTCCAGACGAGGTGGCGCAGCGCGGCCAGTTCGTCGTTGCCGAGGGCGTCGAGCAGTCGGGAGTCCGACAGCACCTGGTGCACGCGGGCGCGCACCTTCCGGCCCGCCTCGGTCACCACCAGGGTCTTGAGCCGCCGGTCGGCGGGATCGACCCGGCGCTCGACCAGTCCGGCCCGCTCCAGCTTGTCGACCAGGGCGGTCACGTTGGAACGGTCGCAGCGGAGCTGCTCGGCGAGGTCCCGGGCGGGCACGGGGTGGTCGGGGTCGAGTTCGTGCAACGCACGGGCGACCGCCGGGGTGAGGCCCAGTTCCGCGATGTCGACGTCCTGGTAGTGACGGATCGCGGAGGCGAGGTGCATGATCCGGCGCACCGTTTCCCCGGCGAGCCCCGCGCTGTCGGCCACCCCAGGAGTGGCGGAGGTCACGGTGCCCTGAGTCATGTCTTACATCCTACGGGTTGATCATCCATCGGCATCGTTCTCGCCGATGGCATGCTCACCGGAGCGCCGGCGGGCCCTTCCGCAGCCCCTCCGCCCCTGGTCGGGGCGGGGGCCGGAGCCCCCGCCACCGGTCCGGGTGCGGGTCAGTCGCGCCAGCCGGCGAGGTCGACCCCCTTGGCCAGCTCCACCCGGAAGCCCAGCGCAACCTCGCCGGTCCCGCCGGGTGCGAGCCGCAGCCGCCAGGTCAGCTCACCCAGCTCCGTACGCTCGTCCGGAGTCGGGTCGAGCCGCGTCTCCCGGACCACCACGCCCTCGTCCCGGGAGACCGGCAGTTGGTCCCGTACGGTCACCGTCGCCACGCGCGGGGTGTGGTTGGCGACGGTGATGACGTACTCCACGTCCCGCCGCCGCGTCGAGCCCAGCGTGGCACGGGTGTCACTGCGCCGGGTCAGTTTCCGCTCCACCCGCACCCGGTCGTCCAGTCCGAGCGCCAACTCGGTCTCCTCCCCCGGTGCCCAGGCCCGCAACCGGGTGCTGCCGACGAAGTCGGCGCCGTGGAAGATGGCCGCCGGGCCGGGCAGGAGGGTGTGCGTGGAGGTGTTGCGCACGGTGGCACGCAGGTGGGCCACCGGCTCGCGGACCGGCGCGGTCACGTGGTCCAGGGTCGCCGGCAGGTCCAGCACCGCGACCGTCGCCCGGTGCGCCGTGCCGTCGGCCGGTACCGCGACCGGCCGGGCCGGCCGGTACGTCGCGGCGGCGATCCCCTGCTCCACCTCGGCGACGCTCTGTCGTACCGGAGCGGACCGGGACGCACCGGCACGGGCGGATTCCGCCGCACCGAACGTCCCGACCGGAGGGGCCGACCTCGGGACCGCACCGCCGGACGGCGCCGACATGGGCATCGGCGGGGGCAGCGGCCGGACGCGGTCCAGGTACCAGGGCGACAGCTCGGGCACGGTCGCCGTCACCGACGGGCGGGCGGTGGAGAGTTCGAGCCGGCACTCCGGCCAGTCCTCGCCGGTCTCCTGACTGACCAGGCCGAACCAGGTCAACGTGACGACCTCGTCGACCAGCCGCAGGTCGTACGAGGGCTGCCAGCGGGCGCCGTCCACCACGTACGTCAGCTCCAGTTCCAGGTCGACGACGGAGGCGGCGGGAGCGGGGACGGCGGTGGCGGCGGACCCGGCGGTGGCGGCGGACCCGGCGGTGGCGGCGGACCCGGCGGTGGCGGCGGACCCGTCGGTGGCGGCGGACCCGTCGGTGGTGGCGGACCCGTCGGTGGTGGCCTCGTCGGTGACCAGGACGGTCACCTCGGCGAACAGGCGGTCCGGCGCCCGCTTGGCGCGCACGTCCTTGAGCTGCCGGTCGACGGCCGCGAGCGACTCCGACACGTCGGTCCGCCGCCGGGCCAGCTCCCGCTGCCGTTCGTACCCGGCGGCGAGTTGCCCGGCGACCGAGTCGGCGAAGGCGGCGACGTCCCCCGGGGCCGCGTCGCCGCTGGCCAACGCCCGGGCGTACGTCCCGCCGGCGCGCTGGGACAGCAGGGTGAGGAATTCCGCCCGCTGGGCCTCGACGGCGTCCGCGCCGTCCAGCGCGGCCAGTTCGTCGGTGAGCGCCCGGCGGCGCTGCTCCAGGTCGCTGGCCTGCTCGTCGGTGCTGCGCGCCTGGTGTCGGGTCACCAGGTCGACACCGAGCACGGTGGCCGGTCCCCGGCCGCCGACGCGCAGCGAGTCCCGGCGCAGGTTGAGCGGGAGCGGCCCGATCCGCAGTCGGTGTTCGCCGGTGCCCAGGGGGACGCTGCCGCGCCGGGTGACCCGGGCCCGGTCGGCGTAGACGGTCACCGCGACGATGGGTGCGTCGACGTTCTCTGCCTTCATCGCCGCGAGGGTAGTCCTGTCCCGCACCACCGCCCGGTCGGGTGAGGGGATCAGGCGGGGAGGAAGGAGAAGCGGACCTTCCGGGTGGGGTTGTCGCCGTTGGTGTCGACCAGGCAGATCGACTGCCAGGTGCCGAGGGCCAGCCGGCCGGCGAGCACCGGCACGGTCGCGTACGGCGGGACGAACGCCGGGAGCACGTGGTCCCGGCCGTGGCCGGGCGCCCCGTGCCGGTGCCGCCACCGGTCGTCGGTGGGCAACAGCTCGTCGAGCGCGGTCAGCAGGTCGTCGTCGGATCCCGAGCCGGTCTCGATGATCGCCAGTCCGGCGGTCGCGTGCGGCACGAAGACGTGCAGCAGGCCGTCGCCCTGACCGGAGACGAACCGCTCGGCCTCGGCGGTGATGTCCCGGACGGTGGGCCGGGAACCGGTCTGGACGGTGATCACCTCACTGCGCATACGCCGCATTCTGCCGCAGCCGGCGCGGTGGGGCAGGTCCGTGGCGTCAGTAGCCGCCGCCGCTGTCGCCGCCGCCCGAGAAGCCACCGCTGTCGGAGCCGGACCAGCCACCCGCCGGCCGGCGGTTGCCGCGCTGACCACGGCCCGGTGTTGCCGCGCGGTGAACGGGTAGCGAACCGGCGCGTCCACCCGGGGCGTGAAAGCGCACTTGGCGGACCTGCTGGGGCGCCGGTCGCAACCCGGTCGAAAGTTACTGGTCGGTACCTGTGTTGAGCGTCGCGTCTGGGGGAGGCAGACGTGACGAGGGGTGCCACCAGAGGGCAGGATGGCGCTAGAGACCTATCCCACACACAACCGAGGGAACGCCTGTGGCCACGGAACGCAAGCGCCCGGTGATCACCGCCGGTCTGCCGAGCCAGCTTCCGGACATCGACCCTGAAGAAACCAGCGAATGGGTCGAGTCGCTCGACGGGGTCATCGACGAGCGCGGAACCAAGCGCGCGCGCTACGTCATGCTGCGCCTGCTGGAGCGGGCCCGGGAGCGTCAGGTGGGGGTGCCGTCGCTGACCACCACCGACTACATCAACACCATTCCGCCGGAGCGCGAGCCGTGGTTCCCGGGTGACGAGCACATCGAGCGGCGGATCCGGGCGTACATCCGGTGGAACGCGGCGATGCTGGTGCACCGGGCGCAGCGTCCCGAGATCGGCGTGGGCGGTCACATCTCCACCTTCGCCAGCTCCGCCTCCCTCTACGAGGTCGGCTTCAACCACTTCTTCCGGGGCAAGGACCACCCGGGTGGCGGCGACCACATCTTCTACCAGGGGCACGCCTCCCCCGGTATGTACGCGCGCGCGTACCTGGAGGGCCGGCTGAGCGACGACCAGCTCGACGGCTTCCGGCAGGAGCTGTCCCACCCGGGTGGTGGCCTGCCGTCGTACCCGCACCCGCGGCTGATGCCGGACTTCTGGGAGTTCCCGACGGTCTCCATGGGCCTCGGCCCGCTGAACGCGATCTACCAGGCTCGGTTCAACCGCTACCTGCACCACCGGGGCATCAAGGACACCAGCCAGCAGCACGTCTGGGCGTTCCTCGGCGACGGCGAGATGGACGAGGTCGAGTCGCTCGGCGCGATCGGCGTGGCCGCCCGCGAGGAGCTGGACAACCTCACCTTCGTGATCAACTGCAACCTCCAGCGGCTGGACGGCCCGGTCCGGGGCAACGGCAAGGTGATGCAGGAGCTGGAGGCGTTCTTCCGGGGCGCCGGCTGGAACGTGATCAAGGTCGTCTGGGGCCGGGAGTGGGACCCGCTGCTCGCGGCGGACACCGACGGCGCGCTGGTCAACCTGATGAACACCACCCCCGACGGCGACTACCAGACCTACAAGGCGGAGTCCGGGGCGTACGTACGGGAGCACTTCTTCGGCCGCGACCAGCGGACCCGCAAGATGGTCGAGCAGCTCAGCGACGACGAGATCTGGAACCTCAAGCGCGGCGGGCACGACTACCGCAAGCTCTACGCGGCGTACAAGGCGGCGATGGAGCACACCGGGCAGCCGACGGTGATCCTGGCCAAGACCATCAAGGGCTGGACGCTGGGCTCGCACTTCGAGGGCCGGAACGCCACCCACCAGATGAAGAAGCTGACGCTGGAGGACCTGAAGACCTTCCGCGACCGGCTCTACCTGGACATCCCGGACAAGGCGCTGGAGGAGAACCCCTACCTCCCGCCGTACTACCACCCGGGCGAGTCCTCCGAGGAGATGGCGTACCTCCGCGAGCGGCGGCAGCAGCTCGGCGGCTACCTGCCGTCCCGGCGGACCGAGCAGAAGCCCCTGGTCATCCCCGGCAGCGAGCGGTTCTCCGACGTCAAGCGCGGGTCCGGCAAGCAGAAGGTGGCCACCACGATGGCCTTCGTCCGGCTGCTCAAGGACATCATGAAGGACAAGGAGTTCGGCAAGCGCTGGGTGCCGATCATCCCGGACGAGGCGCGCACCTTCGGGATGGACTCGCTCTTCCCGACGCAGAAGATCTACTCGCCGCACGGCCAGAAGTACACCTCGGTCGACCGGGAGCTGTTCCTGTCGTACAAGGAGTCCACCACCGGGCAGATCCTGCACGAGGGGATCAACGAGGCCGGTTCGGTGGCCTCGTTCACCGCGGCCGGTTCCGCGTACGCCACGCACGGCGAGCCGATGATCCCGCTGTACATCTTCTACTCGATGTTCGGCTTCCAGCGCACCGGCGACGGGTTCTGGGCGGCGGCCGACCAGATGGCCCGGGGCTTCGTGCTCGGCGCCACCGCCGGCCGGACCACGCTCAACGGTGAGGGCCTCCAGCACGAGGACGGCCACTCGCACCTGATCGCCGCCACCAACCCGGCGGTGGTCGCATACGACCCGGCGTTCGCGTTCGAGATCGCGCACATCGTCGAGAACGGCCTGCACCGGATGTACGGCGAGGCGCAGGAGAACGTCTTCTACTACCTGACCATCTACAACGAGCCGATCCTCCAGCCGGCCGAACCGGCCGAGGTGGACGTCGAGGGGCTGCTCAAGGGGATTTACCGCTACTCCCCCGCCCCGTCGGTGAACTCCCACGGGGACGCCCCCCGGGCCAACATCCTGGCCTCGGGCACCGGCATGCAGTGGGCGCTGAAGGCCCAGCAGCTGCTCGCCCAGGACTGGGGTGTGGCCGCCGACGTCTGGTCGGTGACCTCCTGGACCGAGCTGCGCCGCGACGCGGTGGAGTGCGAGGAGCACAACCTGCTCAACCCGGGCGGGGAGCAGCGGGTGCCGTACATCCAGCAGAAGCTGGCCGACGCCGACGGGCCGAAGGTCGCGGTCAGCGACTGGATGCGCGCGGTACCGGACCTGATCTCCCGCTGGGTACCGGGTGACTACACCTCGCTGGGCACCGACGGGTTCGGCATGTCGGACACCCGGCACGCGCTGCGCCGGCACTTCCACGTCGACGCCGAGTCGGTGGCCGTCGCGACGCTGCGGCAGCTCGCGCTGCGCGGTGTGGTGCCGGCGGAGGTGCCGGCCGAGGCGGCCCGCAAGTACGCGATCGGAGACGTCAACGCCGCTCCGGTCGGCGAGACCGGCGGCGACTCCTGATCTGACGACACGACGAGGGCTCGGCGCGGGACGACCGCGCCGGGCCCTCGTCGTGTCCGGACCGTGGCCGGTCCTCGTCTTATCCGAAACCGTGGCGGTGGCCCGGGAGTTCCTGGCGGGGACTCCCGGGCCACCGCCGTCGCGGGCGTCGCCGGACCCGGCCCGGCTCAGCCGACGGCGGCCAGGTCGGTCAGCCGGGCGAGCGAGTCCTCCAGGTCGGCGCCGACCCGACGCAGGCCGAGCCGGAGCAGGGCCGCCTTGACCGGACCCGCCGGCCAGCGCACGACGATGAGGCGGACGACCGTGCCGCCCTCCTCCTCCTCGTCGGCGGTGAGCTGGACGTAGATCTCGGTACGCGCCTCCGCCCGGGCACCGGCGCCCTTGGCCCGTTCCCGCCAACCGATGAGGTTGGGTTCCTGAAAGGCGATCACCTCCGCCTCATGCGCCGCGCCGCGCCCGGCCTGGACCAGTTGCCGGCGACCATAGCCCTCTCCCGAGAGCACCTCGGCCGCTCGTACGCCGGCCAACCAGGCCGGCAACTGCTCGGCCCGCTGCACCACGTCCCAGACCGCTTCCACCGGCGCCGCCACGTGCGCACTGCGTTCCACGAGGATCATCTCTGTCTTTCCCCCACTGAGGACATCCCACGATATTCCGCACTCTATGCGTCAAAACGGACAGATGCGGACGGGTTCGGAAAAGACACGCCGCAATCCCTTGACGAACGCCCGGTGACCCATGGCGCAATCCCGGCTCGGGATCTAGAGTCCCGAATACGTTTCACCTTTCGTGGAGGGGTGCATGACGACGCCGACGCCCGCGTTTCCCGCCGGATTCCGCTGGGGAGTGTCCGCCTCGGCCTACCAGGTCGAGGGCGCCGCCGACACCGACGGTCGCGGCCCGTCGATCTGGGACACCTTCGCCCACCAACCAGGACGGATCGCCGACGGCAGCACCGGGGACGTCGCCTGCGACCACTACCACCGGTACGCCGAGGACGTCGCGCTGATGGCCGGGCTCGGCATCTCCGCGTACCGGTTCTCGGTCGCCTGGCCCCGGGTCCAGCCGACGGGATCCGGCCCGGCCTCGCCGCGCGGCCTGGACTTCTACGACCGTCTGACCGACGCGCTGCTGGCCCGGGACATCGAGCCGGTCGCCACCCTCTACCACTGGGACCTGCCGCAGCCCCTCGAGGACACGGGCGGCTGGCTGCACCGGGACACCGCCCACCGGTTCGCCGAGTACGCCGACCTGGTCGCCGCCCGCCTCGGTGACCGGGTGCGGCTCTGGATCACGCTCAACGAACCGTTCGTGCACATGAGCTTCGGCTACGGTCTGGGCGCCCACGCCCCCGGCCGGCAGCTCCTCTTCGACGCCGTCCCGGTCGCCCACCACCAACTTCTCGGGCACGGACTCGCCGTCGCCGCCCTGCGCGCCCGGACGACCAGCCCGGTCGCCCTGACCAACAACTACTCACCGGTGCGGGTCCTCGGCGACACCGACGCCGACCGGGCCGCCGGGGCGGCGTACGACGCGCTGCACAACCGGCTGTTCACCGACCCGGTGCTCGGTCTCGGCTACCCGTCCGACCTCGAACCCGGGCCGGGGGTCGTCCGCGACGGGGACCTGGCGACCATCGCCGCGCCGATCGACGTACTCGGCGTCAACTACTACAACCCCACCGGCGTCCGCGCCCCGGAGCACGGCTCGCCACTGCCGTTCGAACAGGCCGAGCTGGACGGGTACCCGCGCACCGCCTTCGACTGGCCGGTGGTCCCGGAAGGGTTGCGCGAGCTGCTGGTCGGCCTGCGCGACCGGTACGGCGACGCGCTGCCCCCGATCGAGATCACCGAGAGCGGCTGCGCCTACGACGACGAACCCGACGCCGACGGGCGGGTGCACGACCCGGACCGGATCGCCTACCTGGACGGCCACCTGCGCGCGGTGCGGACGGCCATCGCCGAGGGAGTGGACGTGCGCGGCTACTTCGTCTGGTCCCTGCTGGACAACTGGGAGTGGGCGGAGGGCTTCACCAAGCGGTTCGGCCTGGTGCACGTCGACGTCGACACGCGGGCGCGCACGCCCAAGTCGTCGTACGCCTGGTACCGCGACCTGATCGCCCGCAGCCGGAAGGGCGCGGCGTGAGCCCCCGGGCCCGGCGCTGGGAGACGCGCTCCCCGGCTCGGCGGCGCGGCAGGAATGCCCGGGCTCGGCGGTGGTGAGCGGCGGACCACGGTGAGCACCGTCGACCCGACCCCCGGCTCGCTGCCGGCCGCGCTCGCCGAACCCACCCGGCCGGTACGGCGCGGCTGGATCGCCCTGCTCGTCGCCGCCAACCTCGGCGTCTGGATGGCCTTCTTCACCCCGATCCAGGTGCTGCTGCCGCAGCAGGTCGAACGGATCGCCCCGGACGGCAAGGAGACCATGCTCGCCGTGGTCACCGGGGTCGGGGCGCTCGCCGCGGTGCTCGCCAACCCGCTGGCCGGCGCGCTGTCGGACCGTACCGTCGCCCGGTTCGGTCGCCGGCACCTCGGCCGCCGGCACCTCTGGACAGCTGGCGGCGCGCTGCTCGGGGCCCTCGCCCTGGTCCTGCTGGCCCGGCAGCAGACCATCCTCGGCGTGACGGTGGGCTGGGTCGCCGCCCAGGTCTGCTTCAACGCGATGCTGGCCAGCCTGACCGCCGCCGTACCGGACCGGGTGCCGGTCGCCCAGCGGGGCGCGGTCTCCGGCTGGGTCGGGATCCCGCAGGCGCTCGGACTGGTGCTCGGGGTGCTGCTGGTGACCGCGCTGGTCACCGGCAACGCCGCCGGCTACCTGGCGATCGCGGCGGTCGTGCTGCTGCTCGCCCTCCCCTTCGCCCTGTTCACTCCGGACGACCCACTGCCCCACGCGCACCGCCCCGCGCTGCGACCACGGGCGCTGCTGGCCGCCGTCGACCCGCGTCGGCACCCCGACTTCGGCTGGGCCTGGATCACCCGGTTCCTGGTCCAGCTCGGCAACGCGCTGGGCACCCTCTACCTGCTGTACTTCCTCACCGACGAGGTGCGCCACCCCGACCCGGACGGCGCGCTGCTGGCGCTGATCCTGCTCTACACCGCCGGGTTGACCCTCACCACCGTGGTCGCCGGTTGGCTGTCGGACCGCTCCGGGCGACGGAAGGTCTTCGTGATCGCCGCCGGGGTGGTGATGGGCGTCGCGGCGCTGCTGCTCGCCGCCGCGCCGGTCTGGTCGGTCGCCGTCGTCGCCGCGCCGCTGCTCGGCGCGGGCTACGGCGTCTACCTGTCGGTGGACGCCGCACTGATCACGCAGGTGCTGCCGGCCGCCGCCGACCGGGCGCGGGACCTCGGCGTGATCAACATCGCCAACTCGGCCCCGCAGGTGCTCGGTCCGGCGATCTCCGCGCCGATCGTGGTGCACCTCGGCGGCTATCCGGCGCTGTATGCGGCTACCGCCCTGGTGACCCTGCTCGGCAGCGCCCTGGTCCTGAAGATCCGCACCGTCCGCTGACCGGCCCCACCCGAACCCCCCACCGCCGTATCTCCCCGCCCGGTTGCGGTCTGGGTGGTAGCAGGGGTCCCCTGCACGACAAAAAGCGGTAGCAAGGGGCCCCTCCTACCACCAACACGCAGCAGCCGTACGCTGGAAGGCGTGACGGTACGTGTGCGTTTTGCCCCTTCCCCGACAGGTATGTTCCACGTCGGCGGTGCCCGGTCGGCCCTGCAGAACTGGATCTACGCGAAGCAGCAGGGCGGGGTGTTCGTGCTCCGCGTCGAGGACACCGACGCGGCCCGCAACAAGCCGGAGTGGACCGAGGGCATCCTGTCGGCGCTGGAGTGGATCGGCATCGCCCGCGGCTCCTACGAGGGGCCGTACTTCCAGTCGCAGAACGCCGGTGAGCACCGGGCCGCCGCCGGGCGGCTGTACGAGTCGGGCCGGGCGTACTACTGCGACTGCACCCGGGAGGCGGTGCAGGCCCGCAGCGGTTCGCAGTACGCCGGTTACGACGGCTTCTGCCGGGACCGGGGGCTCGAATCCGGCGAGGGGCGCGCGCTGCGCTTCCGCACGCCCGACGAGGGGACGACGAGGGTGGTCGACCTGATCCGGGGTGAGCCGACCTTCGAGAACAAGCTGATCGAGGACTTCGTCATCGCCCGGGGCGACGGCTCGCCGGTGTTCCTGCTGGCCAACGTGGTCGACGACATGACCATGGGGATCACCCACGTCATCCGCGCCGAGGAGCACCTGCCGAACACCCCCAAGCAGCAGCTCCTCTGGGACGCGCTCGGCGCCGCACCGCCGGTCTGGGCGCACGTACCGGTGGTGGTGAACGAGAAGCGGCAGAAGCTCTCCAAGCGCCGCGACAAGGTCGCTCTGGAGGCGTACCGGGACGAGGGCTACCTCGCCGACGCGATGCGCAACTATCTGATGCTGCTCGGCTGGGCACCCTCGGGCGACCGGGAGATCGTCCCGTGGTCGGTGATCGAGGAGGAGTTCCGGCTGGAGGAGGTGAACCCCTCCCCCGCCTTCTTCGACGAGAAGAAGCTGCGCGCGTTCAACGGCGAGTACATCCGGGCGCTGCCGGTCGACGAGTTCGTCGTCGCCTGCCAGCCATGGCTGACCGGCACGGCGACGATTCCGCCGCCGCCGTGGCAGCCGGCGGAGTTCGACGCGGATGCCTTCGCGGCGGTCGCCCCGCTGGCCCAGACCCGGATCGCGGTGCTCAGCGAGATCGTGCCGAACGTGGACTTCCTCTTCCTCGCCTCCCCGCTGGTCGACGAGGCGGCCTGGGCGAAGGCGATGAAGGAGGGCGCGGGCGAGCTGTTGGACGCCGCGGTCGCCGCCTTCGAGGCGCTGGAGACCTGGGACGCGGAGACCCTCAAGTCGACCCTGGAGGCGGTCGGCGCGGAGCGCGGGCTCAAACTCGGCAAGACCCAGGCTCCGGTCCGGGTCGCGGTCACCGGGCGCAGCGTCGGGCTGCCGCTGTTCGAGTCGATGGAGGTGCTCGGCCGCGAGCGCACCCTGACCCGGTTGCGCGCCGCCCGGGTCCGGCTGCCCTGACCGTACGGGTCGCGGAAGCCGCGCGGACGACGGCACCACACCGGACGGCGCGGCGCCCAGGCGACGGGAATCTTGGCCAGTTGCCGTCCGGTGACGACGGTAACTGTCCAAGGTCTGGCGGCGTGGCCGGTGGGAGCCGGACCAGACTCGACGGGCCGTGACGGAGGTCAGGCGCGGGAGGTGCTGGCTACGGGGGCGCACGGCGCAGCGACGCGACGAGACCCGGTGGCTGGACGCGTACCGGCAGGCGCACCGACTGCACGTCGAGCGCGCCCCGGTCGGCCGCGCGCTGACGACCCCGACCTTGCGCGGTGGTCCCGCGACCGGGCCTCGTTCCGGCTCAGCCGCCCGACCGGGGACGGCGGCGGAGCAGCAGCCCGGCGACGAGCGCGGCGAGCACGGCGACCGCGCCGACCGCCCAGGGCCAGACAGGTGTGCCGTCGTCGTCGCGGTCGGCGGCCGGCTGGGCGGCCGGTGCGGCGGAGGCACCGGCGGTCGTCGGTGCGGGGTCGGCCGGGGCCGGCGTGGGTGACGCGGTGGTCGCTGCGGGCGACGGCGACGGGTCGGCCGGGGTGCCGGTGGTCAGGGTGAACCGGATCTCGCCGCTCACCGGATGGCCGTCCGCCGACCGGACCCGGTACTCGACGATGTAGAGCCCGGCCGCGCCCGGCACGAAGGCCACGCCCACCCGGGAGCCGTTCACCGTCGGGGCACCCCGGGACGCCGGCACGTTGTCCGGTCCGGTTACTGTGATCTTCGTCGTGTTCGGATCGAGTCGGGCGAGGAAACGCAGCTCGATCCGGGTCGGAGCCTGCGCCAACCGTGCCCCGTCAGCGGGACTGCTGCCGGTCAGCGAGTTGTGCGCGGCGGCCGGTGCCGCCGACCACAGCGACACACCGAGTGCCACGCCGATCGTGACCAGCCAACCCGCCAGCCGTAGGACCCTGCCCCCCATGCATCCCTCCGTAAAGGTACGATCCGCCCACCGATCAGACGCCCTGTCATTAGTCGGGCTGAGATCGCAGATAGTTCAAAATACTGTTCTGAAAGCTGCAACCGAACGACGGCCGGCGGAGTCTGTGATAAGTACGTCCGGCTCTGCCCGGTGTGCTCGTGCCATCTCCAGTCAGCGCGTGACCCGCAGCAAGGCCATCCATCGAAACGGGGCGAGGAGGCGGCAGTGGTCCGGAGGATGAGGCGGCTACTCGTCGCGGCGGTCGGGGCGGCCCTGGTGGCGGTGATGTCGGTCGGGACGGCCCACGCCACGCCCAAGCCCGCGCCGCCGGGAGTGGACATCACCGGGGAGGGACTGGCCGAACCGCTGCGGCTACGGACCGAGACCGCCGCGGCCCACGTGACCGCGGTCATCGACCAGGTCAACTGGTTCGGCACCGACGGCGCACGCTCGGCGCCCAAGGCGGCCGATCTTGGTCCGAAGTACACGGTCGTGGTGCTGGCCGGCGACCAGCCGAAGCAGACCTTCGACCTCTACCCGCTCGCCAAGGGCGGACCGCGGGCCTACCGCCCGGCCAAGCAGCCGAACGCGGCCAAGAGCAACGCGGCCTGGTTCCTCGGCCGGCTCAACATGTCCGAGACCCTGCGGACCGCCGGCGTGCCCCTGCCCCGGCAGGTCGAGACGGTCAGCGGCGGGGTCGGCGGTGGCGAGCGGATGCTCCCGGAGGAGTCCCTCGACCCGGGCCGGGACATCGACCAGGCGCTCAGCGAGTTGCAGCGCCTGCTGCTGTTGAACGCGGGCGTGGTGATCGTCATCACGGTCGGGTTGGCCGGTATCGCGCTGCTGATCCGGCGGCGCACCCGCTGAGACGCCGCACCGGACCCATCGGAGGCCGGGTGTTCCCACGAGGGAGCGCCCGGCCTCGTGTCGTGGCCGGTCGGGCCGCCCGGTCAGCGGTGTCGGCGGTTCCGGACCCTCGTGGCGGTCAGCACCAGCGGCGCGGCGGGCGTTCCCGACGGGTGGCGCGCTGGCTCGGCCGGACCGGCCCGTGTTGGTGTGCGCCGGCCCAGCCCGGCAGGTCGCTGCGGCAGGACGCCGCACGCACCGGCTCCGGGTCGACGCACTCGGCGCCCCGCTGGCGGGGCACCGGAGGATCCTCCTCGGCGGGCCGGACGACCGGCTCGGCCAACTGCGGCGTGCCCACCGGTGACCGGCGGTGGGTGTGGTGCTTGCCGGGCGCCTGCTGGTCCTGGTGACCCGGCCGGCAGGCGTCGCCCTGGGCGCAGCCGTGCTCGGCCTCCCCGTGCGGCATCTCCGGTCTCCTCACACTCGCCCTGGGCCCTGTTCGACCCGGCACCGGGTCACGCCCGGCGGCGGGTCGCGCGATCACGTCCGTGGAACTTCCACGTGCCGCACCGTGCCCTGTCACCGTACTGGCCGCGCGCGTCCGGCGGTACGTCGCATGCGTAATGTCCATCGACGCGTGATCGGGTGGGGACCGCCACGACGCCGGGTACGGCCGGCTCCGGGCCCGATCCGGCAGGTGCGACGGTCGGCGCGCGCGGTCGGGGCCGCTGGACCTGGTGGCGACGGCCGCGTGGCTGCTCGACGGCCAGCCCGCGCGGGCAGGGGCGCTGATCCGGGACCTGGTGGGCGACTCCACCGCGTACGGTCAGCCCGCGCAGGCGGGGACCCGCGGCCCGCGGCAGACGGGACCGGCTGGGGCCGATCGGTCAGCCCGCGCAGGCGGGGGCCCGCTCCCGGACGGCGTAGGCGACGAGCGGCACGACGGCCAGCGCCAGCAGCCACCCGCCGAGCACGTCCGTGGGCCAGTGTGCCAGCAGCGCCACCCGGGTCAGGCCGACGAACCCCGCGAACGCCGTGGCCGCCGTCACCACCACGAACCGCCCGGTGCGGGCCAGCCCGGGCCAGGCGAGCAGCACGACGACCAGCGCGGCGGCGGTGGCGTTGCTGGTGTGCCCGCTCGGGAAGCCGTTGCTGGTGACGGTGACGAAACCGTCCAGCGGGCGGGGGTTGTGCAGCAGCCAGTGGGCCAGTCCCCAGAGCACCGGCACGGTCACGGTGACCGTGGCGCAGAACACCGCCGTCCGGCGGTCCCGCCGGACGGCCAGCAGGATCGTGGCGAGCAGACCAGCGACCAGGAACGGCACGGTGGCCGCCACGTCGGTGAGGATCCGCAGTGTCGAGACCAGTCCGGGGCGCTGGTCGCCGTACCCCCGGAAGGTCTCGCTGAGCGCGTGGTCGGCGCGGTCCAGCGGCGCCCAGTCGGTGAGCACCGGGACGGCCAGCACGAGCAGAGCGGTGAGGGCGAGCAGCGGCAGGAACAGCGGCGGACGCGCGATCATCGCCAATGATGGCACGCCCCGGGGTTCGGGCGCGGCGGCCGACGGGGCGCGTGTCAGGCTAGGACGGTGGGGATCGAGCCGGGGGGTACGCAACTGGCGGCCACGCTGCGCCGGATCGAACGCGCGGCGGGGGCCCTGGCCACGGCGAGCGTAGCCCGGATGGACGAGACCCTGCCCTGGTTCCGGGCGCTCCCGGCCGACCAGCGGTCCTGGGTGACGTTGGTCGCCCAGGCCGGCGTCCGGTCGCTGGTGCAGTGGCTGCGCGACGGGGGCGGTCGGGCGGACAGCACCCAGGAGGTCTCCGACGAGGTCTTCGCCATCGCCCCGCAGGCCCTCGCCCGGTCGATCAGCCTCCAGCAGACCGTCGCACTGATCAAGGTGACCATCGACGTGGTGGAGGAGCAGGTCCCGCACCTGGCCGCCGACGGCGAGGAGCAGCAGTTGCGGGAGGTCGTGCTGCGGTTCTCCCGGGAGATCGCCTTCGCCTCGGCGCGGGCGTACGCGCGGGCCGCCGAGGTGCGCGGCAACTGGGACGCCCGGCTCCAGGCCCTGCTGGTGGACGCGCTGCTGCGCGGCGACTCCTCGGACGTGCTGGCCAGCCGGGCCGCCGCGCTGGGCTGGGCGGACGCGCCCCCGGTGGCGGTGGCGGTGGGCCGCTCCCCCGGCGGGGAGGTGGCCGCCGTGCTGCACACCGTCTACCGGCTGGCCCGGCGGATCCGGGTCGGGGTGATCGGCGGGGTGCACGGCGACCGGCTGGTGGTGGTGCTCGGCGGCGCGGCCGACCCGCTGGCGGCCACCGACAAGCTGCTGCCGGCGTTCGGCGACGGTCCGGTGGTGGTCGGTCCCGCCGTACCGAGCCTGGACGAGGCGACCGAGTCGGCACGGTCGGCGCTGGCCGGGTACCGGGCGGCTCCGGCCTGGCCGGCCGCGCCGCGCCCGGTGGAGGCCGCCGCCCTGTTGCCGGAGCGGGCGCTGGCCGGGGACGCCGAGGCCCGTCGGCGGTTGCGGCAGGACTACTACGCCACCCTGGTCCGTGCCGGGGGCGAACTGCTGGAGACCCTGGACGCGTTCTTCGCCTCGGGCGGGGTGCTGGAGAGCACGGCTCGCGCCCTCTTCGTGCATCCGAACACGGTGCGGTACCGGTTGCGCCGGATCGCCGAGGTGACCGGTCTGTCCCCGTTGGTCCCTCGGGGGGCCTTCGCTCTCCAGGTAGCGTTGACCGTCGGCCGGTTGGATCCGGTCACGCCGGTGCTTCCCGTAGCGCCGGGTGGCGGGCGCGGCGAGGAGCGCTGATCGGGCTCCCGAAGGGCCCCGACCCGGGGTTTTTGTAGGATCCCTCCAAATGTTCTAGTGCGGTTTGGTGCCTGCCGACAACACACGGCCGCCAAGATTCAGACAGAGTCATAGGCGTGCTCGCCGTACTCTCTCCAGGCCAGGGTTCGCAGAAACCCGGCTTCCTGACCCCGTGGCTCGACCTGAGCGGCACCGAGACACGGCTGCGGTGGTGGTCGGCGCTGTCCGGTGTCGATCTGGTCCACCTCGGCACCGCCGCCGACGCGGACGAGATCAAGGACACCGCCCGCACCCAGCCGCTGCTGGTCGCGGCGTCGCTGCTCGCCGCCGAGCACCTGCCGATGCGCGACGTCGGGCTGACCGCCGGCCACAGCGTGGGCGAGTTGGCCGCGGCGGCGCTGGCCGGGGTGCTCCCGGCCGAGGCCGCGATCGCCCTGGCGGGCGTGCGCGGCCGGGAGATGGCGGCGGCCTGCGCGCTGGAGCCGACCGGCATGGCGGCGGTGCTCGGCGGGGAGGCCGACGAGGTGCTCGCCGCCGTCGAGAAGCACGGCCTGCACCCGGCCAACCGCAACGCCACCGGGCAGGTGGTGGCCGCCGGGGCGACCGAGGGGATCGACAGCCTCGCCGCCGAGCCGCCGGCCAAGGCCCGGATCATGCGACTCAAGGTGGCCGGGGCGTTCCACACCCCGTACATGGCTCCGGCCGAGGCCGCGCTCGCCGCCGTCGCCGCCGGGATCACCGTCCGGAACCCGGTCCGGCTCCTGCTGTCCAACCTCGACGGCACGGCCGTGCCGCACGGCCGGGAGATGGTGCAGCGCCTCGTCCGCCAGGTCACCGCCCCGGTCCGCTGGGACCTCTGCATGGCGACCCTGGTCGACCTCGGGGTGACCGGGGTGATCGAGCTGCCCCCGGCCGGTACCCTGAACAACCTCATCAAGCGGGAGTACAAGGGCTCCGACGCGCTGCCCGAGATCGTCACCCTGAACACCCCGGACGACCTGCCGGCCGCCCGTGACCTGATCGCGCGGCACGGCACCACACCCCACCACGAGCCGACCACCCCGTTCCGCGTGGTGGTCGCGCCCGTGGCCGGCATTTTCGCGCCGGCCGAGGGCCTCGCCGAGGGCGGGACCGTCGAGACCGGTCAGGCCATCGGGCACATCTCGACCCGGCAGGGGCCGGTCGAGGTGGCCGCGCACGCCGGTGGGCTGCTCACCGAGTGGCTCGCCCACCACGACGACCCGGTCGCCCCGGGCCAGCCGCTCGTCCGTATCGGAGGACTCCAACCGTGAGCGGAAGCCGGATCCTTTCCCTCGGTCACTACCAGCCCTCGCGGGTGGTGACCAACGACGAGATAGCCCAGCTCGTGGACACCAACGACGAATGGATCCGCGACCGGGTGGGCATCGTCAGCCGGCGGATCGCCGACGGCGAGACGGTGGCCGACATGGCCTCCGCCGCCGCGGACAAGGCGCTGGCGAACTCCGGGCTCACCGCCGCCGACATCGACCTCGTGGTGGTGGCCACCTGCACGTCGATCGACCGCAGCCCGAACGTCGCCTGCCGGGTCGCCGCCCGGCTGGGCATCAACGCGCCGGGCGCGTTCGACCTGAACACCGCCTGCTCGGGCTTCGCGTACGCGCTGGGCACCGTCGACCACGCGATCCGGGCCGGCGCCTCGCGCAACGCGCTGGTCATCGGGGCGGAGAAGCTCTCCGACTTCGTCGACTGGACGGACCGCTCGACCTGCATCATCTTCGCCGACGGGGCGGGCGCGGCGGTGGTCACCGCCACCGCCGAGGGCGAGCCGTCCGGAGTGGGCCCGGTGGTCTGGGGATCGGTCCCCGAGAAGGGCGACGCGGTCCGGATCGAGGGCTGGCGGCCGTACGTCGCGCAGGAGGGACAGGCGGTCTTCCGCTGGGCCACCACCGAACTGGCCCCGCTGGCCCTGCAGGCCTGCGAGCGGGCCGGCGTACGCCCGGAGGAACTGGCCGCGTTCGTGCCGCACCAGGCCAACGCCCGGATCATCGACGGCATCGCCCGACGGCTGGGCATCCCGGACGCCGTCATCGCCAAGGACATCGTCGAGTCCGGCAACACCTCGGCGGCGAGCGTGCCGCTGGCCCTGTCCAAGCTGGTGGAGCGGCGGGAGGTGCCCTCGGGCGCTCCGGTGCTGCTGTTCGGTTTCGGCGGTGGCCTGACCTACGCCGGTCAGGTCGTCCGCTGCCCCTGATGTCGGCGCGGGTCCGCCCGCGCTGCCCCTGAAGTCCGGCGCGGTCCGACCGCGCCGTTCCCGCCCGGCTCGTACCGCCGCCGGGTGTGTACAACCCTTATGAGAGGAAGCACAACGCAATGACCCGTGAAGAGATCACCGCCGGCCTCGCCGAGATCCTCGACGAGGTGGCGGGGGTGGACCAGAACGAGGTGGCCGAGGGGAAGTCGTTCACCGACGACCTCGACGTCGACTCGCTCTCCATGGTCGAGGTCGTGGTGGCGGCGGAGGAGAAGTTCGGCGTCAAGATCCCTGACAACGAGGTGCAGAACCTGAAGACCGTCGGGGACGCCGTCAGCTACATCGAGGCGCAGTCCTGATCATGAGTCGTACCGACGTCGTCGTCACCGGGCTCGGCGCGACGACCCCGCTGGGCGGGGACGTCACGTCGACCTGGGACGCCATGCTTGCCGGCCGCTCCGGGGTGAGTGCGCTCACCCAGGAGTGGGCCGGTCAGTTGCCGGTCCGGATCGCCGCCCAGCTGGCGGTCGACCCGTCCGGGCTGCTGGACAGGGTGAAGCTGCGCCGGCTCGACCGGTCCGAGGCGATCGCCCTGATCGCCGCGCACCAGGCCTGGGCGGACGCCGGCCTGGCCGACTCCGGGCTCGACCCGGAGCGGCTGGGGGTCAGCGTCGGCTCCGGCATCGGTGGCGCGGTGACGCTGCTCAACCAGGACGACATCCTGGAGGCGTCCGGCCCGCGCCGGGTCTCACCGCACACCGTGCCGATGCTGATGCCGAACGGTCCCGCCGCGTGGGTGGGTCTGGAGTTGGGCGCGCAGGCGGGCGTACACGCGGTCGCCAGCGCCTGCGCCACCGGCGCGGAGGCCATCGCCCTCGGTCTGGACATCATCCGCTCGGGCCGGGCCGACGTGGTGGTGGCCGGCGGCACCGAGGCGGTCATCCACCCGCTGCCGATGGCCGGCTTCGCCTCGATGCGGGCCATGTCCACCCGCAACGACGATCCGGAACGCGCCTCCCGGCCGTGGGACAAGGGCCGTGACGGCTTCGTCCTCGGCGAGGGCGCCGGGGTGGTCGTGCTGGAACGCGCCGACCACGCCGCCGCGCGCGGTGCCCGGGTCTACGCCCGGCTCGCCGGGGCCGGCATCACCTCCGACGGGTACGACATCGTCCAGCCGCACCCGGAGGGCGCGGGTGCGATCCGGGCCATCGGCAAGGCGATCGCCGACGCCAACGTGGCCCGGCAGGACATCGTGCACGTCAACGCGCACGCCACCTCCACGCCGGTCGGGGACATGGCCGAGGTGGTGGCGCTGCACAAGGCGATCGGTGACCACCCCGTGCTGACCGCGACCAAGTCGATGACGGGACACCTGCTCGGAGCGGCCGGCGCGCTGGAGTCGATCGCCACCATCCTCGCGATCCGCGACGGCGTGGTGCCGCCGACCATCAACCTGGACGACCCGGACGACGGTCTCGACCTCGAGGTGGCCGCCAACAAGGCGCGTCACATGGACATCCCGGCCGCGTTGAACAACTCGTTCGGCTTCGGCGGTCACAACGTGGCCCTCGTCTTCACGCGGGTCTGAGGTCACGGAGTCCACGGCGACACCCGCTCGCCCGGTAGGTTCCGGCCCCGCTGTCGTCGACGGCAGCGGGGCCTTCCCGTGCGGTGCGGCCCGACCGGTCAGCGCATGACGAGGCCGCCGTCGATCATCACGGACTGGCCGGTCATGTAGTCAGAGTCGGGGCTGGCCAGGTAGGAGACGAAGGCGGCGACGTCCTCCGGGGTCTCGACCCGGCCGAGCGGGATCCTGCCCGCGTACTTCTTGAGCGCCTCGCCCTGCTTCAGGCCGAGGTAGCCGCTGAGTTTCTGGTCGATGGCCTCCCACATGTCCGTGCCGACGATCCCCGGACAGTAGGAGTTGACCGTGATTCCGAACTGCGCCAACTCCTTCGCCGCCGCCTGGGTGATTCCGATCACCGCGAACTTCGTCGCCGAGTACGCGCCGAGGTAGTCGAACGCGTCGTGCCCCGCGATCGAGGCGGCATTGATGATCTTTCCGCCGCCGCCCTGCTTCTGCATCTGCGCCACGGCGGCCTGCATGCAGTAGACGACGCCGAAGACGTTGAGCCGGAACAGGGGTTCCAGGTCCTGGGAGGTCACCTCGGTCAGCGGTTTGATCTGTGCCATGCCGGCGTTGGAGACCATGACGTCGACGCGACCGAGGTCGTCGACGACCTTCGCCACCATGTCGAAGACGGTGTCCCGGTCGCTGACGTCCGCGGGCACCGCGACGGCCCGTCGGCCTCGTGCCCGGATCTCCTCGGCCACCGCCTCGGCGCTCTCGGCCCGGACGTCGTTCACGGCCACGTCGGCACCGTCGTCCGCCAGCCGCAGGGCGATCGCCCGGCCGATCCCCCGACCCGCTCCTGTGACGATCGCTATTTTGCCCTGAATGCCCATAATTGCCCCCTTGACGCCTTGGAGCGTAACGTCGGCAGGTAACCGGTGGGCGATTTTTACCGAACGGGGCTCCTGTACGCCGCAGGGCGGCCGTGACGGGTTCCCTTGGCCCCGGGCTGACACGTGGCTGGCGACCCTCCAGCAACCCCCGTCGCCCCACCAGGAGGGCTCCCACTTGAATCTTGGACAGTTACCGCCGAGATGCGACGTCAACTGTCCAAGATCTGCGGGCGATGACGCACAGGGCTGCCCCGCCCCACCAGGCGTAGGTGTAGGTGTAGGTGCCGGAGACGTCTCGGATGATGCCGGCGCCGAACACGGCGACGGCCGCACCGAGCTGATGGGAGGCGAAGACCCAACCGAACACGATGGTGCCGCGCTCGCCGAAGATCGTGCGACACAGCGCCGCGGTGGGCGGAACGGTGGCCACCCAGTCGAGGCCGTAGACGACCACGAACAAGACCATGCTCGGGTTCACCTGGTCCGACAAGAGCCGAGCGGCACACGCCAATGCCTGCGGACGGCGGACACATGGCCATGATCCATCAGACGTGCGGTAACGAGACCACGACGGGGAAGTGTGCAGCGCCTGCGGCGAAGCCCTCGTCCCCGAGCACATGACCTGGGTGAAGCCCTGGAAGAACGCACGGGACGCGCTGGTCCCCCAGGCGTCCCAACCGACCCTGACGGAGCGCACGCACGACCGACGCCACACCGCCGCCGCGAACCTGATCGGGGACCTCGCTCCCGACGCCACGTGCCGGGGCCGCGCCGACCGGCCGCCGGCCCGACGATCGACTCCCCTTGCCGCAGTCCGGGGTGTCCGAGGGCCGGGACACACCAAGATGCCGCACATCGTGTCGATCACCAAGCGGGGCTGACGCGCGGGCCGGGGTGTGGAGCGTGAGGTCAGCCAGTGCCGCGGGCGTGGGCCGTAAGGGCGCGCGTGGGCCGTAAGGGCGCGCGTGGGCCGTAAGGGCGCGCGTGGGCCGTAAGGGCGCGCGTGGGCCGTAAGGGCGCGCGTGGGCGTAGGCGACGAACATCCACCAGGCGAGGCCAGGATGCCGCCGTCGCGGTCCCGTGGTGGGACCTACCGGAACGCAACCGACCCGATGTGCTGATCACGGATGAGGGTTGCGCCCACGGTTCTACCCGGCGAGGTTGCGGCAGCGCGGGATCCGGCATGCCATCCCCGAGCGCTCGGATCAGAACGCGCATCCCTCAGCCACTCGGGCACCCTGGCCATGATCGCCAGGACAACGCCTGGTTGAGAGTCGATTCAGCCGGCGGCGTGGGATCCACTGGTGACGCGGGCGAGGGCGACGAACGCCCGCCACGCGTCGCGGTCGACGGCCAGGGTGCCGCCGTCGCGGTCCTTGCTGTCCCGCACGAGGACGACGTCGGGCATATTGTCGGCCACCTCGACGCATTCGCCGCCGTTGGTGTTGCTCCGGGTGGCCGTCCGCCAGACGGGGTGCTGGGTGCTCACAGCTCGTTCACCTGCTTCAGGATCAGGTCTCTCGACTGGTCGCGGGGCAGGGCGACCGCGCGGACAGCATCCCACGCCCGCTCCAACGCGGAAACCTGCTTCGGGTCGGCCAGCACCCGCCCCTCCAACTGGTCCTCCAGGAAGGCCAAGTGCTCGCCGCCGCCGGTGGCGGCGATGGTGAACGGCCCGGACTGTCCGATGTAGGGGCCCGCACCGAACGGCACCACGTGGACGTAGACCCGGGCCCGCAGCCCGATCTCGGCGAGGTGCAGCAACTGATCCTTCAGCACCGTCGGCTCGCCCCGGCGCAGCGCCGCCTCGTCGACCACGAACGTGGTCAGCGGCGGCTCGGCCCGGTCGAGCAGCGCCTGCCGTTCCAGCCGGAAGGTGACGTGCTCCTCCACCTTGCCGGGCACGTGCAGACCGCTGGCGAGCGTCGCGCGGGCGTACCCCTCGGTCTGGAGCAGACCCGGGATGATGACGGGCTGAAAGCAGCGCAGCGAGGTGGCCTCCCGCTCCACCTCCGCCCACGGCCGGAACCACCGGGGCTGCGCGTCCCGGCGGGCCTCGGCCGCCATCTTGGCGATCAGGTCACCGGTCTCCAGCAGCCCGTCGAGCGCGCGGGCGGTGTCCGGGTGCGGAACCCGCCGACCGGTCTCGAACATCGCGATCAGCGAACCGGAGACGTGCACCGCCTCGGCGGTCTGCTCCTGGGTCAGCCCCCGGGTGCCCCGGGCGTGCTTCATGACCAGGGCGAGATACGTACTCACCACTCACCGCTCCTCACCGTCTGCGGCCCCTTCATCACCAACCGTCGCGTACGCCCCGCCATCCTCGACCCCGGCAGCGGCGAAGTCCAGGGTGGAGACACGCGATTCGGCTGGTGGAGGCGACGCCCGGCAGCCGGATCAGCGCGGGGGCCGCCCCGGCTGCGGCGACCGCCCGGCCCTCCCCCGGCCGTGGCGACCGCCGGGCCTTCCCCGGGGGCGGCCCCCACACCGGCCACGACCGACCCCGGCAGGCCAGCGAGGGTGCGGGGCCGGCCGGACCGCCGCCCGGCGTCGACCTGAGAGGAGATGCCATGGACCGACCCGACCAGCGGCCACATCCGCCGTTACGCCCGCTCTGGCTGTGCCGGGTCTGCCTGACGACCTGGCCCTGCCCGGCGGCGCGGGAGGCGCTGCTGCGGGCGTACGCCGAGGACCGGGTCGGACTCTGCCTGTTCCTCGCCCCGCTGATGCTCGACGCCGACGCCGACCTGCGGGCGCTGCACCCGGCGGACCCGCCGTCGCCGGCCGAGCTGTTCCGCCGTTTCCTCCGCTGGGTCCGCCGTCCGCGCCCCGCTCCGCCGAGGTGGTAGCAGGGGCCCCCTGCGGTGCAAAAATCACCTGTAGGGGGCCCCTGCTACCAACCCGGCGAGAGCCGGGTGGAGGCGCGGGCCGGCGTGGATAGGGTGAGGGTCGCCCGATCTGCGAGGAGTACGCGTGGAAGCGACCGAGATCCGCAAGCTCGCCGCGCTCGAGGACACCCACTGGTGGTACCGCGAGCGCCGCACGCTGCTGGGACGGGCGCTGCGCCGGCTCGCGGCCTCGGGTCACCGTCCCGGCCGGGCGTTGGACGTCGGCGCGGCCGGCGGCGGCAACACCCGCGTGCTGCGGGCGTACGGCTGGCGGCCGGTGGCGCTGGAGTTCAGCGTGGACGGCGCGGAGGTGGCCCAGGAACGTGGGCTGGACGTGATCCGGGCCGACGCCCGGCACCTGCCGGTCGCCTCGGCCGGGCTGGACCTGGTGGTCGCCTTCGACATCCTCGAACACGTGGACGCCGACCACCTCGCCGCCGCCGAGATCCACCGGACGCTGCGGCCGGGCGGGACGGCGTTGATCGCCGTACCGTGCGACATGCGGCTCTGGTCGGCGCACGACGTGGCGGTCGGGCACGTCCGCCGCTACGACCGGGAGTCGCTGCGGGCGACGGTGGAGAAGGCCGGCCTGGTCGTCGACGAGTTGTGGAGCTGGAACGTGCTGCTGCGGCCGGTCGCCGCGTGGCGGCGGCGCACCTCCACCGGCAGCGACCTGGGTGACCTGCCCACCGTGGTCAACCTGGGGCTCCGGGCGGTCGTCGCCGCGGAACGGTACCTGCCGGTGAAGGGGCTGCCCGGGGTGTCGCTGATGCTGCGCGCCCACCGCCCGCCCGCTTGACGACTTGAGTCTCCAGCGGCTGGAGGGTGCACGCTGTGGTCGTGGACGACCGAACCGAGCTGTTCGCCATCGGGCAGCTCGCCGACCGTACCGGCCTGACCGTACGCACCATCCGGTTCTGGTCGGACCAGGGGCTGCTGCCGCCGACCACCCGGTCCGGCGGCGGGTACCGCCTCTACGACGCCGTCGCCGTGGCCCGGTTGGAGCTGCTCCGGACCCTGCGGGACCTCGGCGTCGGCCTGGACGACGTCCGGCGGATCCTGGACCGGCAGGCCGGCGTCACGGACGTGGCGCGAGCGCACGTCCGGGCGTTGGACGCCGAGATCCGGACGCTGCGGCTGCGCCGGGCGGTGCTGCGGTCGGTCGTCCGTCGCGGAAGCACGACCGAGGAGTTGAGACTCATGCACGACCTGGCCCGCCTCTCCGCCCGGGAGCGGCAGCAGATCATCGACGACTTCGTGACGGAGGTGTTCGCCGGCATCGACCCGGACTCCCGCTCCGGCGGTATCGGCGCGGCGATGCGGGGAGCCATCCCGGCCGACCTGCCCGACGATCCCACCGACGAGGAGGTGGACGCCTGGGTGGAGCTGGCCGAACTGGTCGGCGACCCGGCGTTCCGCCGCCGGGCCCGGGAGATGGCGGTGGTCGGGGCGGCCGGTGAGGATTCGCCGCCGGAGCCGATGCCCGACGTGTCCCCGGCCCGGGACGCCCTCGCCGCCGGCATCGCCCCGGACTCCCCCGCCGCCCGGGAGATCGTCGACCGCATCGTCGACCCGGCACTCTCCGCCGGGGAGCGGGTCGCGCTGGCCGACCGGATGTCCACCTTCACCGACCGACGGGTGGAGCGGTACTGGGAGCTGGTCGGGGTGCTCCACCGGCGCCCACCGTTCCCGCCGATGGTGCCGACGTTCGAGTGGCTGATCGAGGCGCTGCGCGCCGCCCGCTGACCGGAAGCGGGGCGAGGCCCGCGCGCCGGGGCCGCCCTGGTCGACTCCGTTCCGGCGAAGTGGGGCCGTCCAGAACGGTGGAGGCCACGGTTTCGGCGGAACGGAGTCGACCAGCCCCGACTCAGCGGGACGCGGGCACCGCCTCGCGGGCGAGGATCACCGCGCCGTGCAGGGCGGCGTCGTCGGCGAACCGGGAGAGCACCATCTCCGGCCGGTAGGGCAGCACCGCGCCGAGCCGCTCGGTCAGCAGACCCCGGATCAGGTCGCTGCCGGCCACCCCGCCGACCAGCACCACCCGCTGCGGGTCGAGCAGCAGGCAGCAGGTGGCCAGGTGGCGGGCGAACTCGTCGACCCGGGCGGTGAGCGCGTCCCGGGCCGGGCCGGGACGCGCGGCGGCGGCGGCCAGCCCGGCCGCCCCGCCCGGCACCCCCTGCTCGTCGGCGACCAGGTCCAGCGCCCGGCCGGAGAAGTCGAGTTCCAGCATGCTGCCGGGCCAGGGGCCACCGGCCACGGCGTACCCGATCTCGCCGGCCGCGCCCCGGTGGCCGGCGACCACCCGGCCGCCCACGGTGACCGCCGCCGCGACGCCGGTGCCGATACCGATCACCAGCCCGGGGTCGGCGTCGCGCAACGCGCCGAGGCGCAGTTCGGCCAGGGCGGCGGCGTTCAGGTCGTTGTCCACCGCGACCGCCGGCACGCCGAACCGGTCGCGGACGGCGTCGGCCAGTCGCAGCCGGTCCCAGCCGGGCACGTTGGGGGCCAGGTCGATGCCGTCGGGCCGGATCACGCCCGGCGAGGCCACGCCGGCCGCCGCGACCGGGCCGCCGACCCGCGCCACCAGTTCTGCGGCCAGCGCCAGTGCCCGTTCCAGAGCCTGTGGGGCGCCCTGTTCGGCGTGCGTGGGAACCCGTTCGCGGGCCAGGAGCCGGCCCTGCCCGTCGGCCACCCCGACGGCCATCTTGGTGCCGCCGAAGTCGATGCCGAGCAGTACCGGCCGGTCACCGGCCGCCGGCGCGGGCTGGGCAGCTCGACCGGACAATCCAACACTCACCGGTCACAACCTCCGGTAGACAGGGCGGGACGCGCGCTCACCGCGCCGCTCGCTCGACGGCGACGGCGTCCAGCGCCGCGTCGGCCCGGGCCAGCCGGCCACGGACCGCGTCGAGGCGGCCGGCGACCGCGTCGAAGGCGACGCGGAGGGTCGCCACCTGGGCCCGTACGGCCTGCGTGCCGGGCCCGTCGACCTGGGCGCGGTCGAGGACCTGCGCGGGACGGACGGCGGCGGCGATCAGGTCGTCGATCGCGCCGTCGTCGAGCCTGTCGGCGATCCCCTCGGCCGCCGCGCGGACCCCGTCGACGGTCCAGGTGCCCGGGGCGCCACCCCGCACCAGCCGGCCGACCACCGAGTGGGCGGCGCGGAACGGCACCCCGTGCCGGGTGAGCGCGTCGGCCGCGGCGGTGGTGGTGGCCCCGGAGGCGACGATCTCCTCCGCCGACGGCGGCTCCAACGGTTCGATCTCGGCGAGGAAGCCGCCGAGCAGCGCGAAGAACCGGTCGGTGCGGTCGTTGCTCTCCCAGAGGCGCACCTGCACGTCGGTGGTGGCGTTGTTGGAGTCCTCCCACCAGGCCGCGCCGACGTTGTTGAGCACGCTGGCGGCGTCGGCGGCGGTGGCACCGGCCATCGAGACCAGGTGTTCCAGCACCACCGGGTTGCGCTTCTGCGGCATGATGCTGCTGCCCTGGGTGAAGTCGCCGGGGGTGGTCACCCAGCGCCAGCTCAGCCAGTCCATCAGGGTGCGGGCCAGCCGGGCGCCGGTGGCGAGGGCCTGCGCGTTGAGGGTGCCCACCCGGACCAGGTGGTCGGCCCCGGCCACCGCCTCGTACGAGTTGGTGACCAGGCCGCCGAAGCCGAGCAGCTCGGCCACCCGGGCGGGGGCGATGTCCAGGTCGGTGCCGGCGAACGCGCAGGAGCCCAGGGGCGAGACGTTGAGCGCCTCGATCAGGTCGGCGTACGCGACGGCCTCACCGGCGAGCGCCTCGGCGTAGCCGGCGAGGGCGTGCCCGATGGTGGTGGGCTGGGCGGGCCGGCGGTGGGTGTAGCCGGTGATCACCACGTCGGCGTACCGGTGCGCGGCGTCCAGGGTGGTCGCCCCGGTGGCGAGAATCCGGCCGAGTACGCCGACGAGCTGGTCGCGCAGGAGCATCCGGAACACCCCGGCGTCCAGGTCGTTACGGCTACGGGCCATCTGCACGTCCAGTTCGGACGCGGGGATGCCGCACGCCTCGGCGAGCCGCTTCTCCAGCAGGTAGTAGGTGTCCTCGAAGGTGCCGTCGAACTCCGGCGCGGGCGTGTCGTCGGCGCGCAGTTCGGCGAGGCCGCGCAGCAGCCGGGCGCCCCGGGCGGCGGGGACGAGTCCCTGCTCGGTCAGCATCACCACGTGCGCCTGGCTGGCCCGCACCATCGCCGGAAACAGGTACCCGACGTGGTGGTCGTACGTGGGCCGCAGGTGGTGCCGCTGGTAGGTGGTCAGCGGGGGTGTGCTCATGACGGGTGTCCACTTCCTTCCAGGCCGGGTGCGTCGCTCGCCGCGCCCGACGTCAGCCGGTCAGTCGTCGAGGCCGAGCAGCCGCTCGGCGTTCCCGGCGAAGATGGCGCGCAGGTGTTCCTCGGGCAGGCCCAGCTCCCGGCAGATTCGCAGCTGGTCGTCGAGGTAACGGGTGACGTAGCCCCGGGGGAACCAGGACGAGTCGCTGCCGAACACGATCCGGTGCGGGCCGATGGTCTCGTAACAGCGGCGGAAGAGGTCCTCCAGGGTCAGCTTGTACGGCATCCAACGCACCCACTGGTTGGAGCCGGAGGTGTCGACGTGGATGTTCGGGCAGCCCCACGCGGCGAAGAACAGGTCCTGCACGTGCTGGACGCCGAAGTGCGGCACCACCACGGCCAGCTCGGGGAAGCGCCGGGCCATCCGGGCCAGCTCGTCCGGGCCGCCGTACCGGCCGTGGGAGAGGCCCCCGGCGCTGCCGTAGTGCCCGATGTGGACCAGCACCGGCACGCCGAGCCGCTGGGCGGTACCCCAGAGCGGGTCGAGGGCCTCGTCGTCGAGGGGGCCGCGCAGCAGCGGGGCGAAGAGCTTCAGCCCGCGCAGGCCGCGTTCGACCACCGCGCGTTCCAGCTCGGCGGCGGCCCCGGGGGCGTACGGGTCGTGGTGGGCGAATCCGAGCAGCAGGTCGGAGTGCCGGTCGACCACGTCGGCGAGGGTGTCGTTGCCGCCGCCGGTGACGAAGACCGCCCGCCGGACGTTCACCGCCCGCAGCTCGTCGGCCCACCGGTCCGCCTCGTCCTGCCAGCGCTCGGCCGGTGGTTCCGGGTCGGGGAAGCCCCACGCCTGCCGCCACTGCCCCGCGTACGGGGCGGAGCCGGCAGCCCGGACGGCCCGCTCGTGCTCTCCGCCCGGGTGCATGCCGGCGGTGTGCTCGCAGGACCGGATGGTCTCGTCCGCGCCGATCCGGAAGTGCAGGTGGAAGTCGACGATGTCGAGTCCCCGGTCGACGGTCATCGGGGCTCCTTCGGTAGCGGGTCGGCGGTGGGCGGATCGGACAGCGGGTGGGCGGTGGGTGCGGCCGGAGGTTCGGCGGACACCCAGGCGGCGACCAGCTCGCGCAGCCGTCCGCCGGCCAGTTCCCGGACCCGTCGCCCGATCGGCTCGTCGGCCAGCGAGATGTGCCCGGACCAGCCCTGCCACGGGTCGGGTCGGGACTCGACCAGCACGTACGGGTGCGGCACCGGCAGCTTGGGCTTCGGCGGCAGGTCGTCGACCGCGCCGAGGCGGACCGCGTCCGGGTCGAAGCCGAGCACCCCGGAGGTCTCGTACGCCCCGCCGTGCCCACGCGCCGGCAGCGGACCGTACAGCGCGGTGGTCTCCTCCGGGGTGACCAGCTGGAACCAGTTGACCAGCAGCAGGCTGGCGGTGCGCCGCCCGGAGACCCACTCCATCGCGGCCCGGACGGTCGACATGTTCGCGTCGTGCCCGTTGACGATCAGCAGCCGGCCGAAGCCGGCCGCCACGATCCCCTCGATCACGTCGGCGAGGTAGCCGACGGCGATCTCCGGGCGGATCGCCACGGTGCCCGGCCAGGGGCGGGTCTGCCCGGGGCAGGCCGCGTACGGCACGGCGGGGAAGAGCACCCCGCGCGGACCGGGTCCCCCGTCGGCCGGCACGTCGTCGCCCGCTGTGCTCCCGCCGGCCGGCGCACCCGCCTCGCTCTCGCCCGCCGACGCGTCCACCGCGCTCTCGCGGGCGAAGCCCTCGGCGAGGATCAGGTCGGTGCCGAGCGGCAGGTGCGGGCCGTGCCACTCGACCGCGCCGACCGGCAGCACCGCGAAGTCGGCCGCGGCGGCGACCGCCGCCAGTTCACCGCCGGGGATCCGGGTGGCGGGGATCAGCCCGCCCCCGGCCGGCCAGGTCGTCACGCCGTCCACTTCGCTGCCTCCCGGCTGGACCGCCGGCCGCCCTCGAGGCGACCGGAGAGCACCATCACCACGAAGATCAGCACGACCTGGAGCATGCCGTACGCGGCGGCGGTGCCGACCTCGAACGAGTACATCCGGTTGTTGATCTCCACGGAGATCGGTGCGGTGTCCGAGGTGTAGATCAGCACCGAGGCGACGAACTCACCGACGCCGTGCACGAAGGCGAGCAGCGCGCCGGCCAGCACGCCGGGGAGCATCAGCCGCAGGGTCACCGACCCGAACGCCCGCCACCAGGACGCGCCCAGGTTGCGGGCGGCTTCCTCCAGCGACGGGTCGATCTGGGCCAGGGTGGCCGAGCTGGACCGGAACACCAGCGGCAGGAACCGGACGAAGTACGCCAGCGGCATGATCCAGAAGGTGCCGATCAGCACCTGCCCGAAGCTGAACGCATTACCGGTGCTGAACGCCGAGATCAGGTTGATCGCGACCACCGTGCCGGGCAGCGCCCAGGCCAGCATGACCGCCACGTCCAGCAGGCCCCGACCACGGAAGTCGAGCCGGCGCACCGCGTAGGCGATGAGCACACCGACCACGATGCAGCCGACGGTGGCGAGCAGGCTCATCCGGAGCGAGTTCAGGATCGGCTGGAACGCGTCCGGGTCGGAGAAGATCGTGACGAAGTTCTGCCAGGTGTAGGCGGCCGGGATCACCTCGGTGGTCCAGGTGCCGTCCTCGGAGAAGGCCACCAGGGCGATGGTCGCCACCGGTGCGAGCAGCACGGCGGTGGCCAGCAGCGACGCGGCCAGCGCCGCCCAGCGCCCGAACGGGTTGGTGATCTCCCGTCGGTGGCTGGCCACGCCCTTGGACTGGGAGCGGTAGCTGCGCCGCCCCTCGTACCAGCGCATGCCGAGCAGGAACAGCACCGAGACCACGCCGAGCACCGAGGCGTACGTGGAGGCCATCGGCAGGTCGCCGTTGGTGCGGTTGATGTAGATCTGCATGGTCATCGTGCGGTCCACCCCGAACAGCAGCGGGGCGGTGTACGACGCCAGCGAGGTCATGAAGACCAGAAGCGAGGCGGAGACCAGCGCCGGGGTGAGCATCGGCAGCAGCACGGTGCGCCACACCCGGACCCGACCGGCCCCCAGGTTGTACGCCGCCTCCTCCACCGACGGGTCCATCCCGGTCAGCGCGGCCGAGGTGGCCAGGTAGAAGTACGGGTACATGGTGAAGGTGTGCACCACCAGCACCCCGGCGATGCCGCTGAACGGCAGCACCGGGTTCTCGGTGCCGAACATCTGCTGGAGCCCGCGCGGCAGGATGCCGGTCTCGCTGTAGAGCAGCTGGAACGAGATCGCCCCGATCAGCGGCGGCAGCGCCGCCGGCACCAGGATGATCGCCTCGATCAGTCCCCGCCCGGGGAACTGGAAGCGCTTGAGCAGGAAGGCCATCGCCACGCCGACGATGCCGCAGAGCAACACGCTGGCCGCGGAGATGATCAGCGAGGTGACCAGGGCGGACCGGGCCACCCCCGCACCGCTGAGGAAGGCGGTGTAGTTCTCCACCCCGTCCACGCCGACGCTCTCGGCGAAGGTGGCGAACATCGGCTGGACGACGTACCCGAAGAGGATCAGGGCGAGCGGGAAGACCAGCACGTACGGGAACCAGCGGGAGCCGGCGCCGCCGCCGAGGCGGTCGGCGAGCCGGCGGCGCGGGGCGCGCGGCGGCGTCGGGTCCCCGGTGACCGGCGGGACCGTGGCCGGGCTCGGAGTGGCGGGGATGGTGCTCACGGGCGGACCACCCACATCCGCTCCGGGTTGGGCCGCAGGCCGACCTGGTCGCCGACGGAAAGACCGGCCGGCACGTCCACTGCGGCCACCTGGACCGGCTCGCCGGCCACGTCGACCACGAGGTTGGTGGCCATGCCGGTGAACTCCACCTCGGTGATCCGGCCGGGCAGCGCGCCCGGGTCGGTGGTGGAGGTCAGGGCGATGTGCTCGGGCCGGACGGAGACCAGGGCGTTCTCCCCGGCCTTGCGGCCGTGCCCGGCGGGCGCGCCGACGGCAACGTCGCCGCCGCCCGGCAGCCGGACGGTGACGCTCCGCTCGGCCGCGTCGACCACGGGCAGGTCGAGCACGTTGCTGCGGCCGATGAAGCGGGCCACGAAGGCGTTGGCCGGCTGGTGGTAGATCTCCTGCGGGGCGCCGATCTGCTGCACCCGGCCGGACTGCATGACCGCGATCCGGTCCGACATGGCCATCGCCTCGGCCTGGTCGTGGGTGACGTAGATCGCCGTGGTGCCGGCCTCCTGCTGGATCCGGCGGATCTCGGTACGGGTCTCCTCGCGCAGCTTGGCGTCGAGGTTCGACAGCGGCTCGTCGAGCAGCAGGGTGCGCGGCCGGATCACCAGGGCGCGGGCCAGCGCGACCCGCTGCTGCTGGCCGCCGGAAAGTTCGTCGATGCGCCGCTCGCCGTAGCCGCCGAGGTGCACCTCGCCCAACGCCTCCTCGACCCGCCGCCGCGCCTCGGCCCGGCTCACCTTGCGGATCTTGAGTCCGTACGCGACGTTCTGCGCGACGCTCATGTGCGGGAAGAGCGCGTAGTTCTGGAAGACCATGCCGGTGTCGCGCTTGTTCGGTGGCCGGCGGGTGACGTCCTCGGTGCCGAAGCGGATCCGCCCGGAGGTGGGGAAGTAGAACCCGGCCACCATGCGCAGGGTGGTGGTCTTGCCGCAGCCGCTCGGGCCGAGCAGGGTGAAGAACTCCCCGGCGGCGATGGTGATGTCGACGTCGTCCACGGCTGCGGTGTCGCCACCGCGCGCGAAGCGCTTGCTCACCGACTCCAGCGTGACATCGATCATGAGGCCCTCTCCTTCGTGCGGTACGCCGCCTGATCGGACGCACCACTGACGGGCGGGTACGCCGGACCGGGGTCGACCCCGGTCCGGCGTCCGCGCGGTCAGCCCTTGTTCTTGATCTGGCTGTTCCAGTGGTTGATCCACTCGGTCTCGTTCTTGCCGATCACGTCCCAGTCGACGTCGAGCGGCTTGAGGTCGAGGTTGGCCAGCCACTCCGGCTGCTCGGCGATCTCCACCGCCGGGATCTGGAAGTACTCCTTGGCCAGCTCACCGCGGAGCTTGTCGTCGAAGAGGAACTCGAGGAACTTCTGCGCGCCCTCGGTGTTGCCGCCCTTGACCGCAGCGAGGCCGTCGACCAGCACCGGAGCACCGGAGGCCGGCATCACGTACCCGAAGGGCATGTTCGACTGGTTGGCCTGGAGCAGGACGTCCTGGAGGTTCCAGGCGCTGAGCGTGCCCTGCTGCCGGGAGAGCTTCAGGTACAGGTCGGCCGGGTTGGCGGCGTACGCGCCGGTGTTGGCGTCGAGCTTCTTGAGCCAGTCGTACCCGGGCTGCGGGTTGCTGCCGTCGGGCGACTGCCGCACGATCATCGCGGAGTAGATCGACCGCATGGTGCCGGAGGCGGCCACGTCCCGGATGATGATCTTGTCTTTCCACTCCGGCTTGAGCAGGTCGTCCCAGTCCTTCGGGGCCTGCTCCGGGGTGAGCGCCTTGTTGTTGTACATGATGACCTCGGGCAGCAGGATCTCCCCGAACCAGCGGCCCTCGGCGTCCTTGTACTTGGCGTCCATCTTGCCGGCGAAGCTCGGCTGCATGGGGGCGAGCAGGTCCTCGGACGCGCCCGCGGAGAGACCCTGCTGGGTGCCACCCCACCAGACGTCGGCCTGCGGGTTGGCCTTCTCCGCCCGGACCCGCTCCAGGATCTCCTGCGCGCCCAGGTTGAGGATCTCGACCTTGCCCTTGTACTCCGGGTACTTGGCGGTGAACTGCTCCACCACGTAGTCGGAGACCTTCTTGTCACGGGCCGTGTAGATGGTCAGCTTCTCGGCGGTCGCACCGCTGGCCGCGTCGTCACCGCCACCGCCGCCACCGCAGGCGGTGCCGGCGGCGAGCACGGTGGCGAGTGCCCCGGCGAGGAGAAGGCGACGTCTCATGGGGTACCTCCGAAGGGGGTGATGGGGAACTGCGGGTCAGGGAGTGGGAAGCAGGTGGGGCAGACCGGCGGCGGCTGCGGAGAGCGCGTAGCTGACCGCGCCGTGCAGCACCGCCCGGTCGCCGAGGACCGCCCGGCGAACCTCGGTCGGGCTGGGCACAGCGGCGGCGACCAGCCGCTGGAGCCGGTTGACGGCCGCGTCGTCGAGCTGGGCGGCGGCCCCGCTGAGCAGCACCCGCCCCGGGTCGACGACGCAGACGCAGGAGACGATCAGCCGGGACCAGGCGGTGAGCACCTCGTCCAGGTAGGCGGCGGCCCGCTCGTCGGCACCGGCCAGCTCGACCAGGGCGGCGACCGGGGCGTCCGGCCGACGGCCGGGGACCAGGGCGACCATCCGCTCGGCGATGGCGTTCTCCGACCAGCGGGCCTCGAACGGGCCGATGCCGTCGTGACCCCGGTCGGTCGGGTCCAGCGGCAGGAAGCCGACCTCGCCGGCCGCGCCGCCGGAGCCCCGGCGGACCTGCCCGTCGAGCACCAGGCCGGCACCGATGCCGTCGGCCACGTGCAGCAGCAGCAGGTCGGCCACGTCGCTGCCGGCCCCGCAGGCGTGCTCACCGGCCGCCATCAGGTTGACGTCGTTGTCCACCACCACGGGCACGCCGAGCCGCTGCTGCACCGACTCCCCTATCGGGAGCCCCTCGACCAGGCCGACCGAGGGGGCGAGCCGGACCGCCCCACCGGAGGAGACCCCCGGCGCGGCGATGGCCACCCCGCGCAGTGCGGGCAGGCCGTCGCCGGCCAGTTCGGGCACCGACCGGCAGACGGTGTCGACGATGTCACCGGCGAGCCGGACCGTGCGGTGAGCGACAACGGTACCGTCGCTGTCGGCGATTTCGCAGCTCAGCCGGGACGGCTCCAGGGAGACCGCGGCCACCAGCTCGGCTCGGGGGTTGAACTCCAGCATCGCCCGGGGACGGCCGGTCCGGGACGTCCCGGGTCCGCGCTCGATGAGGTAGCCCTCGGCGATCAGCTCACGGACCAGCGGGGTGAGCGTGGCCGGACTCAGCCCGGTGAGCTCGGTCAGCTCGGCGCGGGAGAGCACCCGCACCTGGCGGGCGGTGGAGATCACGGAAAGCCGCTTGATCTCCTTCGCCCGCTCCCGGCTCACCGGGCTCGTCGGTGGCGTCACCACGTCAGTCACACTTCCTTCCTACGGCGAACGAATTAACGAGTCAAGTCACGAAAGCATCTCGGGACCCCGAGAAACACCTTGACTAGCTGGCAAAACGCCCTACCGCCGAGCCGCTGACCGAGCGCGACCGCGCCGGATGCGCCGGGTGATCATGACCTCTGCAGGGTGACTTTATTTCTTCCACAAACAAAGAAAGACCTTGCAAAGGATTGACGCGCCGGTGCACCGGTCCTTAGCGTCACCGGCGAAGGCCTTCCAGTGTGTACGGATGCCCGTACCGCTGCGTACCCCGGTGCCCGGTGCCCTTGCCGCGCCTCGCGCCGGCCGTCCCCCATCAGCCGTCCGAACGCGACCGGAGCGTCGAACGCCGCCGTGCGCCCGACGCCGCCGGTCGCTGCCCGGACACCGCCTTCAGCGGAAGGATCTGCATGCGATTCAAGGCGTTCCTGTTACCCACCGCGCTCGCCCTGGCCCTGTCCGGGGCACCCGCCGCCTTCGCCGCCCCCACCGGTGCCACCGGCGCCAAGCCGACCGACGCGGTCGACCTGGACGTGCTCTTCGTCAGCGCCCACCCCGACGACGAGGCCAGCAGCCTCGCCACCCTCGGCCAGTGGAAGGAGAAGCACGGCGTCCGCTCCGGCGTCGTCACCATTACCCGTGGCGAGGGCGGCGGCAACGCCGTCGGCCTGGAGGAGGGCCCCCCGCTGGGCATCATCCGGGAGGGCGAGGAGCGCACGGCCATCGGCCGCGCCGGGGTCGAGAACCTCTACAACCTGGACCGGGTCGACTTCTGGTACACCGCCTCCGCGCCCCTGTCCGAGCAGATCTGGGGCCACGACGACACCCTCGCCCAGATCGTCCGGGTGATCCGGACGACCCGGCCCGAGATCGTCATGACGATGAACCCGTCGCCGACCCCGGGCAACCACGGCAACCACCAGCAGGCGGCCCGGTTCGCCGCCGAGGCGTTCCACGCCGCCGCCGACCCGAAGGCCTTCCCCGAGCAGATCCGCGAGGAGGGGCTCAAGCCCTTCCGGGCGGCGAAGTTCCTGCGTACCGGGGGCACCGGCACTTCCTCGGCCGGCCCGGCCTGCGCCACCACGTTCCGGCCGACCGTCCCCACCGACCAGGTCTTCGGCGTCTGGGAGGGCACCCGGAGCAAGTCCGGTAAGACCTGGGGCGAGATCGAGGTGGACGCCCGCCGGGACTACGTCACCCAGGGCTGGGCGAACAGCGCCGCCGCCCCGACCGACCCGGCGCAGGTGCGCTGCGACTTCTACACCCTGGTCGACAGCCGGGTGCCGTACGACCCGGCGGACACCTCCCCCGAGGCGATCCTGCGCGGCTCGGTGCTGCCCGCCGCCAAGGGCGCCCTCCCCGAGGACACCGAGTTCTACCTGACCGCCGACCGGTTCGACCTCACCCCCGGTCAGACCGTCGAGGTCACCGCCCACGTGCGGACCGCGAAGCGGGCGCTGACCAAGCCGACCGTCTCCCTGCGGCTGCCCGACGGCTGGACCGCCAAGGGCTCCGGTGCGCTGCACGGCGCGGTCGCGCCGGGCAAGGAGCGGACCGCCACCTTCACCGTCACCGTCCCGGCCGACGCCGCCACCAACCAGCAGTCGCTGCTCGGTGCCACCCTCGCCACCGCCCAGGGCACCGGTCGCACTGACCGGGCCGTCCGGGTCGTCGCCGACGTCCGGGGCACCCTGGAGCCGCTGCCCGAGGTCGGCATCTTCCGCGACTGGGCCGGCGCGGAGGGCTACCCGCAGCTCGACACCCTGATCAAGCCGGTGCTCACCCTCGGGTCCGGCAAGAGCCGCGAGGTCCGCGTCGACCTGCGCAACCACGGCTCGACCGCGCAGAGCGGCAGCGTCACCCTCGGCCTGCCGGCCGGCTTCACCGCCGACTCGGCGACGAAGAACTACACCAGCCTGGCCGCCGGGGCGACCGGCTCGGTCACCTTCACGGTGACCAACAGCGACCCGTCGCTGCCGACCGCGAACCAGGGCGGCGTCAACGGCGACTACGGCATCACCATCACCACCACCAGCCAGTCCGGCACCAACGTGGAGGCCGGCGCGCTGGAGATCGTGCCGACCAGCGAGGTCCCGCACGCCGGCCACGACCACGAGGTCGACGGCGAGGCCGGGCCGGGCGAGTACCCCGGCGAGGAGCTGGACTTCTCCCGGATCTGGGAGGGCCAGTCGGTCACTCCGCAGGACGCCTCGGCCAAGGGCCGGATCGCGTACACCGAGGACGCGCTGAAGGTGATCGTGCAGGTCACCGACGACGTCCTCGGCAAGAAGGTCGTGCCGCAGGACTGCAAGCGGCAGCGGCGTACCGACAGCGTCGAGATCATCGTCGACCCGAAGGGCGACTCCTCGGACACCTCCACGGTGTTCAAGGCCGGCATCTTCCCGATCACCGACGACCCGGCCAACGGCAACCCGCCGTGCTGGCAGCGCGACGCCGACAACCGGCAGGGTCCGGGCGCCCAGACCGCGCCGGGGATGACCGTGGTCAGCAAGGTCAGCGAGCCCTACACCGGCTACACCATCGAGGCGAGCATCCCGTTCTCGGTGCTGCCGGACGCCGTCGACCCGCAGCGGATGGGCTTCAACGTGCTGGTCTACGACTCGGACACCCAGGACCTCAGCTCGCAGTCCCGGCTCGGCTGGTCCACCTTCACCGGGGTGCGGGCCGACCCGTACCGCTACGGCCTGGTGACCCTGCCCGGCTACACCCCGGCCGACCGGGAGCCGAGTGAGCCGATCTTCCCGGACACCGCCGCCCGGAGCGTGCACAGCCCGCAGACCATCGCGCAGTCCGCGGTGGACGGGGTGGCGCCGGCCGCCGTGGCGAAGCTCCCCGAGCGGGCGCTGCGCCTGAGCGACCAGCGGGTCACCCGGGACGGGGTGCGGGTCACCCTGCGCGCCGACCGGACCGGCACGGCGTACCTGTACACCTGGGACGGTGACAAGGCGCTCGGCGAGAAGACGGTCGAGCTGACCGCCGGCCGCTCGGTGACCGTCACGGTTCCCGTCGAGGACGGACAGGCCGGCTCGCTGCTGGCCGCCTTCGAGTCCGGCGACGCCGCCCGGGCGTACCAGGTCAGCGTGCGCTGACCCGAGGCGGCCCAGCCACCACCGGGCCAGGTGGTAGGAGGGGTCCCCTGCTCACGCTTCTTGATGAGCAGGGGACCCCTCCTCACGCTTTTTGATGAGCAGGGGACCCCTGCTACCACCGAACCGGCGGGCCGGCGGGCGGGCAGGGGTGGGGTGGGGTGGGGTGCCGGTGCGGGGTCAGCGGAGGCGGTAGACGCTCATCCGGTCGTTGCGGAAGCGCTCGTCGGCCAGGGTGGCCAGGGCGGGCGGCTCCGGGGTGACCGAGCGGTCCAGCACCAGCCAGCGGACGCCGTACCGGTCGCGCAGGTGGGTCAGCCCGGCGACGGTGGGCGCGGTGAACGCCGCGTCGTTGGCGCGCAGCCGTTCCGGATCCCAGAACGGGGCGTAGGCGCCACCGGGTCGGCCCACCATCCGGGGCGCGAAGGACCATCCCTCCACCAGCACCGCGCGCTCGGCGTAACCGCTGAGCCAGAACGAGCGGGCGTCGCACCAGCCGTTGTCCACCACCCGGCAGTGCACGTTGGTGGCGAGCACATCACCCGGGGCGCTGTGGTCCCGCACCCACCGGGCGGCCTCCACCCGGGACGCCGGCATCGGCACCACCGCGTACGCCCCGCCGTTCGGGAAACGCCGGGCGGCGGCGGCGTCCAGCACCAGCCCCGGGGCACCGGCCACCAGGACACCGGTCAGCAGCACCGCCGCGCCCCGTCCGGCCAGCGCCGGCCAGCCACCCACCAGCGCCGGCCAGAGCAGCCCCAGCACGGTCGCCAACACGGCCAGCGCGACCGCCCAGCGCAGCAGCGGCAGCACCGGCTCGTACGCCGGGTCGGACCCGGCGGTCGCCGGGTGCCGCAGCTGGATCACGGTGAGCAGCAGCGCGAGGCCGGCCGCCCCGGCGGCGAGCGCCACCCGCGCGCGCGGCGACAGCGCGGCCCGGTCCAGCACCTCGGCGTACCCCCAGGCGGAGAGGACCACCCCAAAGGCGAATCCGGCCCGGACGAAGTACTGGTTGCTGCTGCCCGGGTGACCGACCAGGAGGTAGATCGCCGGCCCGGCGAGGGCCCCGCCGAGCAGGAAGAGCTGCACCGGCTCCAGCCGACCCCGGCGCAACCCGACCAGGGCCAGCACCCCGGCCAGCCGGAGCTGGAGGTTGAGCAGGAACGCCACCGTGACGGCGACCCAGAACAGCGCGGTGACCGAGCCGGACGACGGCACGTACGCACGCAGGCCGGAGAACGGGTCGACGGTGACCCCGTGGCTGACGAACCGGAACAGCACGGCGGTGGCGAAGAGCTGCGCGGCCAGCGTCAGCCCGACCGCGCCGAGCAGCGCGCGGGGCACCCGGCGGCGCACCACCAGCAGCACCACGGCGGTGAAGCCGAGCGCGCCCAGCGCCACCGGCACGGAGCTGGCCTTCGCTCCGGTGGAGGCGACCAGGAAGAGCGCGGCGAGCACCCACGCGCCCCGGCCCAGCGGCGGCACGGCGCTGCCCCTCGCCCGCCCGACGACCTCGGCGAGCGCCGCGACGAGCGGCAGCAGCAGCACCCAGGAGTACGTCATCGACGGGCTGCCCCAGACGATGAACGTGGCCTGGGTGCCGAAGAGTTGACGGACGCCGTTCTCGTAGCCGAACTCGCCGACGGTGAACATCAGCGCCGCCGCGCCGACGCCCGCGTACGCCCGACCGCTGATCCGCCAGCCGACCACCGCGACCAGCACGGCGGCCAACGCGCAGAGCGCCGGTACGGCCAGCCGGAAGAAGACCGTGGGCAGGTCGACCCCGCTGACCAGGCTGGCCGCCGCCAGGTGGGCGAAGCCGAACCAGTGGTAATGCAGCGGCTCCCCGGCCACCTGCGGCACCTCGGGCGGCATCTGGTGGGTGGCCGCTCCGGCCAGCGAGAGCTGGAACGCCAGGTCGATGTACTGCGCCTGCCCCTCGCTGGTGGGCAGCACCGGGTTGGGACGGAGGAACGACTCGGCGAGGTACCAGGTGAAGCCGGCGACGACGGCGGTCAGCGACCGCGCCCAGCCGGCCGGGACCGGGGTGTACCCGGTGACCCGCCAGTGCCGGCGCAGCCGGGGCACCGCCACGAACGGCGTCACCACCGCCAGCGGCCAGAGCCAGAGCAGATGCGGCACGCCCAGGCCGGTGAACACCGCCCAGCCGGCGAGTTCCAGCACCAGCCCGACCGCCGCGCCGACCGCCAGGTCCTCGACCAGGGTGTGCGGGCGGACGCGGAGCGCCCGGTAGACCAGCGTGCCGGGCAGCAGCACGCCGAGCAGCGCGTACCCGGTGAACCGGGCCAGGTCGACGGCGGGGGTGCCGGTGGCGAGCAGGACGGCCGCGACGACGGCGTACCCGACCAGCGGCGGGGCGACGCGGACGGCGACCGGGCGGCGGGCCGGCGCGACGCCCGACGGCGTTCCGGTGGCGAGCGCGGTCACCGCAGGCTGTCGGCCAGGGTCGTCGGGCCGCCGACCTTCCGCGGGGCGGCCGGGCCGCCGGCTTCCCGGTCGGTCGCGGTGTCGCTGGCCACGACGTACGCCGGGCGGCCCTGCACCACGGTGTAGATCCGACCGACGTACTCGCCGAGCAGGCCGAGGCAGAGCAGTTGCACCGCGCCGAGGAAGAGGATCGCCACGTAGAGCGAGGGCCAGCCGTCCACCGTGGCCCCGACGGACCAGGCGACGACGGTGAAGACCACCAGCAGGCCGCAGACCGCCACCCCCGCCAGCCCGAGCCAGGTGGCGAAGCGCAGCGGCGCGGCGGAGAAGCTGGTGACGCTCTGCGCGGCCAGCCCGGCCATCCGGGACAGCGGGTACTTGGTCCGCCCGGCGGCCCGGCGGTGCCGGTGGTAGGTGACCTCCCCGCTGGGGAAACCGAGCCACGGCACCACCAGCCGGAGCACCGGGGCGGGCTCGGGCAGTTCCCGCAGCGCCTCCACCACGTCCCGGCTGAGCAGCCGGAAGTCGCCGGCCTGCGCGGGCACCTGCTTGCCGACCAGGCGACGCATCAGCCGGTAGTAGCCGGCGGCGGTCCACCGCTTGAACGGGCTGTCGGTGCTCCGGTCGGTCCGGACGCCGTAGACCACGTCGAGGGCGTCGGCGCGGGCGGCGTGGAGCATCTCGACGATCGTCTCGGGTGGATCCTGGAGGTCGGCGTCGATGCTGACCACGTACCGGCCCCGGGCCCGGAGCACCCCGGCGACCAGGGCGGCCTGGTGTCCGCTGTTGCGCCGCAGCCGCAGCACCCGCAGGTGCGGCCAGTCGGCCCGCAGCCCGTGCAGCGCGGTGGCGGTGCCGTCGTCGCTGCCGTCGTCGACCGCCACCACCTCGTACGTCTCGCCGAGGTCGTCGAGGACGGCGCGGAGCCGACGGGCCAACGACGGCAGCACGCTCTCCTCGTTGTACATCGGCACCACCACGGAGAGGACGGGCTCCGGTCGCGTCACCGCACTCGCCCCCCGTCCACCCGCTCCGCCGGTGCTCGGGGCGAACGCTACCAGCCGGAACCGGGTCGCCGGACCGAGCCGCGCGGGCCGGCACCCGACCGCGCGCACGCAGGTCAGCGGGCCCTCAACGACGCAGGTCGCCATCGCTGCACCCGGCCTCGCGCACGCCGGTCAGCGGGAGCAGTTCGGGGCGCGCAGGCCGGTCACCGGCACCGGGGTACGCCCGGTCGGGCGGGCCTTGCCGGCCAGTACGGCGGCCAGCCCGGCCATCGACGCGCGGCTCGACGACCAGGTGGCCAGCAGCGTCGGCGAGGTCGCCTTCGCCAGCACGTACGGGGTGTCCATGGCGACCGTCACGTCGGCGCCGGCGCGCAGGTCGGCAGCGCCGTCACCGTAGCCGACCAGGTGCACCACGGTGCCGCCGCTGGGCACGACCCGCACCCCGGCGGCGGTCAGCGCCTCGGTCAGCGCGGCGCGGGTCCGCTCCCGCCCACCGGAGGCGGTGACGGTGACCGGCCCGGTGACCTTCGCGGCGGTGCACGACCCGCGCAGCACGGTCACCGCGGCGGCGGCCAGGTCCTTCACCGCCCGGTCGTGGACGTCGTCGGCCAGGGTGGACATGTCCGGGGTGGGCCGGTCGGCCAGCCGGAACTTCAGGGTCAGCACCCGGGTGACCGCCTCGACCAGCCGGGTACGGGGCAGCGAGCCGTCCCGCAGCGCGGCGAGCAGACCGTCGTAGGCCTGGGTCACGTTCGGCGGCATGAGGATCAGGTCGTTGCCGGCGTTGAGCGCCCGCACCGCCGCCTCGCCCGGCGGGTAGCGCTTCGCCGGGGCCATGTTCATGCCGTCGGTGATCACCACGCCCTGGAACCCGAGCTGGCCACGGAGCACGTCAGTGAGGAGCTTGCGGGAGAAGGTGCCCGGGGTGCCCGGGTCGACGGCCCGGACGTCGAGGTGGGCGGACATGACCGCCCAGGCGCCCGCGTCGATGCCGGCGGTGAACGGGGGCAGCGCCCCGGTGTCGAGGACCTTGCGGGACTGGGCGAGCACCGGCAGCTCGGCGTGTGAGTCGGCGGAGCTGTGCCCGTGCCCGGGGAAGTGCTTGAGGGTGGCCGCCACGCCCGCGCCCTGTAGCCCCCGGACCGCCCCGCCGACCTGGGCGGAGACCCGCTTCGGGTCGGCCCCGAAAGAGCGGGAGCCGATCACCGTGCTGCGGGTGGCGAGCACGTCGGCGACCGGGGCGAAGTCGAGGTTGATCCCCATGGCGGCGAGTTCGGTGCCGGCGGCCCGCCAGGCGGCCTCGGTGAGCGCCGGGTCGTCGGCCGCCCCGGCGGCGAGGGCGCTGGGCAGCTGGGTCACCCCGTCGGTGATCCGGGTGACCACGCCGTACTCCTGGTCGGTGCCGATCAGGAAGGGGGCCGTACCGGCGGGGAGCTTTCCGGCGGCGGCGCGCAGTCCGGTGGTCAGCCCGTGAACCTGCTTCGGGTTGTCGACGTTGGTGGTCTCCTGGTTGCCCGAGGTCGGATCGTCGGCGGAGAAGCCGACCAGGATCAGTCCGCCGAGCCGGTACTTCGCGATCATCTCGGCCGGCGTGGCGACCCCGGCCAGCGCCTTGTTCCCCTGCGCCGACCCGGCGGAGACGTCCGTGGCCGAGCTGCCGTAGGCGTACGGCATGAGCACCTGTCCGACCAGGTCCTCGTCGCCGAGCGTCGCCACCAGCGCGGCGGCCCGGGCGGCGGGGTCGCCGACCGGCGCCGGAGCGGCCGACGGGGTCGCGGTCGCGGCGTCCGGGTTCTTCGGTGTGACGGGGCGCTCCGACGAGCCCGTGCACCCGGCGGCGGTCAGGACGGCCAGCAGGACGGACGCGACGCCGACGCGTCGGAGGAGACTCGGCACGCGCCCCATCCCATCAAACTCCCTCCGCACCCACCAAATCTGCCGCACCCCCGTACCTACCCGACCGGCACCGGCAATCGGGCCGGGAGTCCGCACCGGTCACCGGTCCGGGGGATGACCCGCGACCCGGCACGACGCGCGGCCGGGGTCGGCGTGGCTCCCGGCCGGTCGGAACGGACCGGGCGGACCCGGGCGGGAGCTGGCGGCCTCGGACGGACCCGGGCGGGAGCGGGACGGTGCGGGTGGCGGCAGGGCCGGGTCAGCCGACCCGGGTGAGGAGGGTCACCGGCGCACCGTCACCGGCGTAGCGGTACGGCTCCAGCTCGGCGTCCCACGCGCTGCCGAGGGCCTTGTCCAGGGCGTGGGCGAGCGCCTCCGGCCCCCGGGCGGCGGCCATGATGCTGCGCAGCCGGTCCTCGCCGAGCTGGATGTCCCCGGCCGCGCCGATCGTGGCCCGGAACAGCCCCCGTCCGGGCACGTACATGAAGCGTTCGCCGTCGGCTCCGGGGCTGGGGTCCTCGGTCACCTCGTAACGGATCATGGGCCACTGCCGGAGGGCGGCGGCCAGTTCGGCGCCCGTACCGGGACGGCCGGTCCACCCGCACTCGGCCCGGCGGGCGCCGGGATCGACGGGTTGGGCCGTCCACTGGAGATTGACCGGCGCGGCGAGGACGCGCGCGATCGCCCACTCGACGTGTGGGCACACGGCGAGCGGGGTCGAGTGGACGTATACGACGCCACGCGTAGGCACGGTGGACCTCCCGGAGAGCGAGGTGCGTCTTCCCCTACGACCTCGATCACCAAGTGGTACCAGGACACACATGATGACTGGTGTGGCGGATGGTGCGCCAGGGAATCGGAAAATTCGCCACGGGAATAGCGGGCCGCGCACCCGCCGTTGCCCTCTGCGACGGCGGGACACCGTTCTCGTCGGCAGCGCGGGCGGCGGCGACCCGGTCACCCCGCCCTACCGGTGACGGCGGCGACGCCGTCGCGCGACGGTTACGACCAGCCGGTCGGCAGGGCACACCGGCCGAGCCGGATGGCGTGGTCGTGTACAGTTCACTCGGCGGTCTGTGCCGCCGTGCATCACCTCGTGGCTTCGTCGCCGCAGGTGACCGCGGGCTCGCCTCCTACCCGGGGGTCGTCCGCACCGCCCCCGGACGTTCCGTCCTCCCGTACGTCTTGCAAGGAGTACCTCCGTGGCGAGCAACACCTCTAAGACCGCGCGCGCGTCAGTCCGGGCCGGCCAGGCTGGCCAGGGTGGCGCCCTCAGCGTGCTGGGCGAGTTCAAGTACCTCATCCCGCTCAACGGCGGCAAGCACGCCTACGTGCGGAACCTGACCAACGGCAAGACCGCGCACCTGCGCACCGACTCCGAGGCGTTCGTCGAGGAGATCCGGGTGCTGGCCGCCGCCGGCCACGCCGCCAAGATCCGGGCGGAGATCAGCAACCTGAACGCCAGCCACCCGGGTGACGGCTGGGACGCGACCGAGAAGCGCCTGGTCGAGGCCGGCGTGTTCGAGGCCTGAGCCGCCCCGTCCGCGACACCCAGAGCCGCCCGCCGGATCTTCCGGCGGGCGGCTCTGTCGTGAGCGGCATTCGCATCGGTAGATTTCCCTCGGGGCGCGAACCCGGGACGGCGATTCTTTCCGTCGGACGATTCGCGTGGTGCCATGGCGGGTAGCCGTTGGTTACCGCCGGGTACCCCCGTGCGGGTCGGTCCGGCCTTGGGGAGGTGGCGATGCCGGAGGGGTTCGAGGTGCGGCTGCCGGACGGTGTCCGGTTGCACGGAGAGACGACCGGGCCGGCCGACGCCGAGGTCACCGCGGTCCTGCTGCACGGCTGGACGCTGGACGGACGCAGCTGGCACCGGCAGCTCGCCGGCATCGGGAAGCAGTTCGGCGACCGGGTACGGCTGGTCACCTACGACGCCCGGGGACACGGCCGGTCGAGCTGCATGGCGCTGCGCACGGCGACCCTGGCGCAGCTCGGCGACGACCTGGCGGCCGTCCTGGACGAGGTCGCGCCGACCGGACCGGTGGTGCTGGTCGGGCACTCCATGGGCGGCATGACGATCATGGAGTACGCGCACCGCCACCCCACGCACTTCGCCACCCGCACGGCGGGCCTGGTCTTCGTGGCCACCACCGCCGAGGGGCACACCCACACCGCGTACGGACTCTCGCCCCGGATCGCCCGGCTGATCCGGCTGGCCGAGACCACCGGGGCCGGGGTGCTGGCCCGGTGCGGCTCGTGGCGGCCACCGCGCGCCCTGCTGCGCGCCCTGCGGCCCTCCCTGCGCTGGCTGCTCTTCGGCGACCGGTGCGACCCGACGGACATCCGACTGGTCACCTCGGCGGTGGCCCACGCCTCGCTGCGCTCGATCGGCGGCTTCCGGGCCTCGATCGGCGCCCAGCACCGCCTGGACACCCTCGCCGAGCTGGGGGACGTGCCGGCGGCGGCGCTGGTCGGCGACCGGGACCGGCTCACCCCGCCACCGTGCGCGGAGTCGATCGCGCAGGTGCTGCCGGCCACCGAGCTGACCGTCTGCCCCGGTGGCGGCCACATGCTGATGATGGAGCGCCCGGACGAGGTCAACGCGGCGGTCGTGGCCGTGCTCCGGCAGGCGCTGGCCACTCCCGGCACCACTTCCTCCATCAGGTTATAACGGGACTGGTCGCGTCCGGATCGGGATGGCCCGACCGCCGGTCGAGCCGCTGCCCGTACCCTCGGCCGGGTCAGGTTGGCGCGGGTCCGCGCCGTCCGCCACCGCCAGCACAGGAGCCCGTGCGTGACCGACCAGAGCACCCTCGAGCAGGAGATGGCCGCCGAGCAGCGGCATCTCGACCGGGTGTACGCCCGGCTGGCCGAGCTGCGGCGGTCGGCCGCCCAGGCCGAACGCGAGGGCTACCGGCTGGCCAAGGTGGGCAACTTCGGGGCGCTGGTCGAGCGGGACGCGATGGTCTTCCACGCCGCCCAGCGCCGGCACCTGCTCGACGCCGAACACGAGGGGCTGGTCTTCGGCCGGCTCGACCTGCGGGACCGGTCGGTGCTGCACGTGGGTCGGCTCGGCGTACGCGGCGAGGACGCCGAGACCCTGGTGGTGGACTGGCGGGCCCCGGCCGCGGCGGCGTTCTACCAGGCCACCCCGGCTCAGCCGCTGGGCGTGGTGCGGCGGCGCACCATCGGGTCCTCCGCCGAGCGGGTCACCCGCATCGAAGACGACCTGCTCGACCCGGCCTCGGCCCCGCCGGAGATGCCGGTGGTCGGCGACGGCGCGCTGCTGGCCACCCTCTCCCGGGCCACCGGGCGGGGCATGCGGGACATCGTCGCCACCATCCAGCGGGAGCAGGACGAGGCGATCCGCTCCCCCGGCTCGGGCGTGACGATCGTCTCCGGCGGACCGGGCACCGGCAAGACGGCGGTGGCCCTGCACCGCGCGGCGTACCTGCTGTACTCCGACCGCAGCCGGTACGCCGGCGGCGGCATCCTGGTGGTCGGCCCGTCGACGGTCTTCGTCGAGTACATCGCCTCGGTGCTGCCGTCCCTCGGCGAGGAGACGGCCACCCTGCACTCCCTCGGCTCCCTCTTTCCCGGCATGTCCGCCACCCGCACCGACCCGCCGGAGGTGGCGGCGGTCAAGGGCTCGCTGCGGATGCGCCGGGTGCTGGAACGCGCGACCCGGGACGCCGTCCCGGACGGCCCGGACGAACTGCGCCTGCTCTACCGGGGGCAGTTGCTCCGGCTGGCCCGTCCCGAGCTGGACGCGATCCGCACCCGGGCACTGCCCCGGGGTGCCCGCCGCAACGAGGTGCGCCGGGCCGGCTTCGACGGGATCTTCGCCGCGCTCTGGGCACAGGCCCGCCGGATCGGCGTCTCCGGCCTACCCCAGCAGCGGGTCTTCGAGGACGAACTGGCCGACCGGACGGAGTTCCGCGAGTTCCTCAAGGCCTGGTGGCCGCGTCTGCACCCGCGTCACGTGCTCGGTTGGCTGGCCCGGCCGGAGCGGCTGCGCGCGTACGCCGGGGGGATCCTCTCCGGCGCGGAGATCCGCACGCTGACGGCGGCCTGGCGGACGCTGGACCGCGACGGGCTGACCATCGCCGACATCGCGCTCCTGGACGAGCTGGACACGCTGCTCGGCCAGCCCATGAAGCCCGCCCGTCGTCGGCGCGACCCGTTCCAGCTCGCCGGCGGCGTCCGGGAGCTCAGCACCTTCGCCGACCGGCAGCGCGCCCAGCGGGCGGCGGCCCGGGAGCGTCCGGCCGACTACCGCGACTACGCGCACGTGGTGGTGGACGAGGCACAGGACGTGTCGCCGATGCAGTGGCGGATGCTCGGCCGGCGGGGTCGGCTCGCGTCCTGGACGGTGGTCGGCGACCCGGCGCAGACCGCCTGGACCGGCGACCCGGCGGAGCTGGGCCGGGCCCGCGACCAGGCGCTCGGCCGGCGCAAGCGACACGAGTTCACCCTGACCACGAACTACCGCAACTCGGCCGAGATCTTCGCGGTGGCGGCGGCGGAGATCCGCACCGTCCACCCGGACCTGCCGCTGCCGACGGCGGTCCGCTCCACCGGCGTGCACCCGGTGGCGCTGACCGTGCCGGCGGCGCAGCTGGCGACGCGGACGGCCGAGGCGGTCGGCGCGCTACTGGCGGAGGTGGCCGGGACGGTGGGCGTGATCACGCCGGTGCCCCGCCGGGACGAGGTGGCCGGCTGGCTGGCCCACCTGGACTCGCCGCGCCTCCAGGTGGTGACCAGCCTCCAGGCCAAGGGCATGGAGTACGACGGCGTGGCACTGGTCGCCCCGGGCGAGATCCGCGCCGAGCCGGGTTCGGGCGTGCGGACCCTCTACGTGGCCCTCTCCCGGGCCACCCAGCGGCTCACCACCATCGACCCGGTCACCTGACCCGTCCCACTCCCACCTCCTACCTTGCACCCCCGCCTCGGCCGCCTGCCTGCCGAGGCGGGGGTGCGCTGGTAGCAGGGGTCCCTTGTTACCTACCCGTGCTACCTCCGCGGCTTTCGCTCCGGCCAATGACCGACACTTACTTGCATACATAGCGATGTGAACATACATTGGGTCCGGACCGAACGGGGAACGGAGGGTGGGGGCGTGGGCGCAGGTCATGACCACCACGGCGGGATCGCGCACGCCGCGCAGCGGCACACCGGCCGACTCTGGGCCGCGTTCGGCCTGCTCGCCACCCTGATGGTGGTCGAGGCGGTGACCGCGCTCGGCACCGGGTCGCTGGCCCTGCTCTCCGACGCCGGCCACATGTTCACCGACGTGCTCGGCATCGGCATGGCGCTGGCCGCGATCACCGCCGCCCGACGGGCCGGCCGGGATCCGCAGCGCACGTTCGGCCTCTACCGGCTGGAGGTGCTCGCCGCCCTGGCCAATGCCGTCCTGCTCTCCGGGGTCGCGGTCTACGTGCTCGTCGAGGCGGTCCGCCGGTTCGGCGACCCGCCGGAGGTGACCATCGGCCCGATGCTGGTGGTGGCGGTGCTCGGCCTGCTGGCGAACCTGGTTGCCTTCGCGCTGCTGCGCGAGGGCGCGAAGGAGAGCATCAACCTGCGCGGGGCGTACCTGGAGGTGCTGGCGGACCTGCTCGGCTCCGTCGGCGTGATCGCCGCCGCGGTGGTCATCGCGCTCACCGACTGGTGGTGGGCCGACCCGCTGGTCGCGGTGGCGATCGGCGTCTTTATCCTGCCGCGCACCTGGCGGCTGGGCCGGGCGGCGCTGCGCATCCTGGTCCAGGCCGCGCCGGAGCACCTCCAGGTCAGCGCGGTACACGACCGGCTGAGCGCCGTACCGGGCGTGGTCGAGGTGCACGACCTGCACCTCTGGACGCTGACCTCGGGGATGGAGGTCGCCTCGGCCCACCTGACCACGGACCCGGCGGCCGAGGTCGGCAGCGTGCTGGCCGCCGCGCGGACCGCGCTGCACGAGGATTTCCACATCGACCACGCCACCCTCCAGGTCGAACCCGGCGAGTCACCGGGCATCTGCGGCCGGGTCGAGTGGTAATTAGGACAGACTTAAATCTCGGAGTGTATTGTCCCGCTATGTCAGTTATGCCGGTGTCATCTCGCGGGAGTGGTGTGGCCAACGCTGCCCGTGGGAGACCGGCTTCGGTAGTCTCGGACCCGGCCACCGCCAGGCGGCGCCCTCCGGCGCCTGCGGTGACCGCCGCCTAATCGCCGGTGACGGCGAGCCGGGGAACCACGTTCTTGGGGTGCATCCGCGTGAGCGGTAGGGATCTTCCGTCCCGAACCCGTCAGCTAACCCGGTCGGCGGCTGACGGAAGGACATGTGCATGCCAGTAGTGGCACCCGTACGACGTACCGCCGCCCGGATGGCGGCACTGATCGCCGCGACACTCGCCCTGGGCGTCGCGGCCACGCCGGCCGTCGTGGCCCCTGTCGCGGCGGCGCCTCCGCTGGCGGCCAGGGCCCCCGGCGACGATCCCGAGGGAGGCACCCCGGCACTGCGCGCCCAACTCGAGGCGGCCAGCAAGGGGTGGCTCGACGCGAAGGACGCGCTCGCGAAGTCGGTCACTCGCCAGCAGAAGATCAACGAACAGCTCGTCACCATCGAGAAGGACCTGGCGATCCGCGACGAGAAGGTCGGCGTGATCGCCGGGCTGGCGTACCGGACCGGCCGACTCGGGCCGGCCTCGGCGTTGCTGACCAGCGACTCGCCGGACAGCTTCATGGACCGGGTCGCCGCGCTCGACGCGGTCGCCGCCAACGAGGACCGCGAGCTGCGGGGCCTGCTCAGCACCCGGGAGCAGGCCAACCGGGCCAAGTCGGCACTGAACCGGGAGATCACCGAGCAGCGCAAGCAGGTCGCGGTGATGGAGAAGCGCAAGCAGCAGGCCGAGCAGGCACTGGTGGTCGCCAACCGGAAAGCGGCGGCCACCACCCCCAGCGGGGGCAGCAAGTCGACCCGGTCCGCCACGGCGAAGCCGGCGCCGCGCAACGCCGACGGCTCCTGGCCGTCCGAGTCGTGCAGCGTCAACGACCCGACACCCGCCGACGGCTGCATCACCCCGCGTACGCTGCACGCGCTCAACCAGGCCAAGGCCGCGGGCTTCACCCGGTACGTCTCCTGCTACCGCCCCGGCGGTTCCGGGGAGCACCCCAAGGGCCGGGCCTGCGACTTCGCCGCGCAGAAGAACGGCTTCGGTGGCGACGCCACCGGCGGCGACAAGACGTACGGCGACAACCTGGCGGCGTACTTCAAGAACAACGCCAGCCGGCTCGGCGTGCTCTACGTCATCTGGTACCGGCAGATCTGGTTGCCCAGCAGCGGGTGGAAGTCGTACAGCGGCGCCAACGGCGACCCGTCCAGCGACCACACCAACCACGTCCACCTGTCGGTGTACTGAGCCACCCGGCGCGGCCCGTCACCCCGACCGGGGTGGCGGGCCGCACGGCTGTCGGCCCCCCGGCCGGCGAACCCGGACACCTCCCGCCACAACCCCCGAAAGGGGTCGCATGAGCGCCCCCGGGAGGGGAAACCGGGCCGCGCGAGCGGACGAGAGGCGGCACCCATGGACGGCCCCGACGGGTACGTGATGGTCTTCGCGCCGGCACCCGTGCTGACGGTCACCATCGACCAGCCGAGCGACGAGACCGAACTGCACCTGCATCCGGGCGGGCAGGGGGTCTGGCAGGCTCGGATGATCATGTCGCTCGGGGTGCCCGTGGTGCTCTGCGCCAGCCTCGGCGGCGAGATCGGTCAGGTGCTCGAACCCCTGCTGGTCACCGAGGGGGTGCGGCTGAAGCGGGTGCTGCGGGACACCGCCAGCGGCGGGTACGTGCACGACCGCCGGGACGGGGCCCGGCGGGAGGTAGCCGACGTCCCCGGTCACCCGTTGACCCGCCACGAGCTGGACGAGTTGTACAACCTGGCGCTCGGCGAGGGACTGCGCGCACCGGTCAGTGTGCTCAGCGGCCCCGGCGCGCCGTCCCTCGTTCCGCCCGACCTCTACCGACGGTTCGCCGCCGACCTCGGCGCGAACGGCGGCCGGGTGGTCGCCGACCTCTCCGGTGAGCACCTCGACGCGGTGCTCGCCAGCGGCCTGTTCTTCCTCAAGGTCAGCCACGAGGAGTTGCTCCGCGACGGGCGGGCCCGCTCGGCGGACGAGGACGAGCTGACCCGCGTCATGTACGACCTGCACGCCGCCGGGGCGGAGACGGTGGTGGTCAGCCGGGCGGAGCAGCCGGCGTTCGCCCTGGTCGACGGGGAGGTCCTCGAGGTCGTCATGCCCCGGCTGGAAGCGGCCGATCCCCGGGGCGCGGGCGACTCGATGACCGCCGGAGTGGCTGCCGTCATCGCCTGCGGCGGCGACATCCGCACCGCGATCCGCACCGGCGCGGCGGCCGGCGCCCTGAACGTCACCCGGCACGGTCTGGGCACCGGACGTCTCGACTCGATCGCCGGGCTGGTGGACCGGGTACGGCTGGCCCCGGCGGGCAACCGCCCCCAGGAGCGAACCACCCCGGAGGAGCTGGCCGACCGGGCGGCCGGACGATGAGCCTGCGGGTGCTGGTCACCAACGACGACGGCGTCGCCGCGCCGGGGCTGGCCCGGCTCGCCCAGGCGGCGGTCGCGCACGGGCTGGACGTGGTGGTCGCGGCCCCGTTGGAGGAGGCGAGCGGCACCAGCGCCTCGATGACCGCGCTGGAACGCGAGGGACACGTGGTGGTCCGGGAGCACCCGCTGCCCGAGCTGCCGGACGTGCCGGTGTACGGGGTCGGCGGCTCCCCCGGTTTCATCGTCCTGATCGCCGTGCACGGCGCGTTCGGTCCGCCGCCGTCGGTGGTCCTCTCCGGGATCAACCGGGGGGCGAACGCCGGCCGGGCGGTACTGCACTCGGGCACGGTCGGCGCGGCGTTCACCGCCGCCGCCAACGGGTGCCGGGCGATGGCGGTCTCGCTGGACGTGCTCTCGACCGCCGACGTCACCGCCGGCAGCGGCGGCGCGGCGGTGCACCCCGCCGCGCGGGTACGTGACACCGAACGGCACTGGTCCACGGCCGCCCGGGTGGCCCTGGACCTGCTGCCCCGACTGACCGCCGGGCCGGTGGAGAGCGTGCTCAACGTCAATGCCCCCGACCTGCCGTTCGAGCGGATCCGGGGGGTGCGCCGGGCGTCCCTGGCCAGCTTCGGCCAGGTGCAGATGACGGTCGCCGAGGCCGGCCACGGGTTCATCCGCACCTCGCTGGAGGAGCCGGGACAGGCGGTGCAGCCGGGCACCGACCTGTTCTGGCTCGCGGAGGGGTACGCCTGCGCGACCGCGATCCGGGCGGTCACCGAGGTGACCGACGTGGACCTGTCCGGACTGAGCGGCGAGGAATGGCGACCGGCCTGACCCGCCGGCGACGGCCGGCGCGTGGGGTCGGTCAGGCGCCCGGCAGCACCTCGGGTTCGGGTGCGGCGGTGGCACCGGCGAAGTACGGCTCCGGCGCGCCGAAGAGGCCGAGCAGGCCGGTCACCCAGAGCTGCCGGTGGACGAACCGGCTGGGCTCGGTGACGACCAGCTTGACGCCGCTCACCCCGGCGGTCTGGAAGCCGGCGACCATCGCACTGATGCCGACCGAGTCGATGAAGGTCACCAACCTCATGTTCAGTTCGATCCGTGCCGGGCGGCTCTTGGCGAGCACCTCGACAACGGCTTCGCGTACCTCGTACGCGGTGTCGACGTCGATCTCACCGCGCGGGGCGATCTCGACGACGCCACCGGCCAGGACCGACTTGACAATCGACAGGCTCACGCGAGCACCTCCACTCGCCCGTGTCCGGGCGCCTCATCAGTACGCGGGCCGCGACCGAGAGTATTCCTCCGACAGCCTCGGTCGCCACCCCCGGGGATGAGCAATTCACGGATCAGGAGCGACAAGTCGCCCATTTCCGACTCCCCTTCCCTCCCCGAACCCCCGGTCCCGGGTCCCGCGCACCACGAACAAGGTTAGCGGTCGCTTTCCGGGGCGGTGCGCATCCGTCCGGTCTGGCGCGTTCGACCGGACGGATGCGCCTCCGACCAGCCATTGACCGACCTGCCTAGCATCAGCCCCACGGAACCGACCGGCATCGACGAAGGAGCCATGGATGATCAAGAGACTGCTCGGACTGGCGGGCGTGGGCGCCCTCCTGGCCCTCGTACTGGCCTGCGGCTTCGGCGGGGCGGGGGACGACGATGACGATGACGACGACGACTTCGCCCGCGGTGTCGCCGTGGTGACGCTGCGCTGATCCGGCGACCCCGTCCGACAACCACACCCGGTGGCGCCCGTCACGCTCGGTGATCGACATCACCGGGCGGGTTTGTCGGGGTGCCGGACGGGGCACGAGGTAACCCGCGCTTGCCCGACCGGGTCGTCCACCCGGACGGGCGACATGGCGGACGGGTGGCGCCGACCGCGCCGGCCCGACGCCGTGGTCCGCCGTGACCGCCGGTATCCCGAGGAGGTAGCCAGGATGATCGGATCCACCCTGCTGGAACGCCGTAGCAGGCCCGAGCGGATCGCGGACCAGGCGTGGCGACACCTGACATCCGCGGTCAACTCGGCCGGCGACAGCGTCCGCGACACCGCCCGTTCCGCCCGGCGGAACGGTCTCACCTTCGCCGACGACGCGGGCGACCTGGTCGGCACCGCCGCCGAGGAGGCCCGTCGCCGGGCCGTGCGCGCCTTCGACGCGCTCGCCGGCCGCCGACCGGCGCTGCCCTGGGCGCTGCTCATCGGCGCCGCCCTGGCCGGGGCGGCGATCGGCTGGGCGGCCGGCTCGGCGGCCCGTGCCGTGGGCAGCCGGGGCGACCAGGAGACGGACGACATCGAGTTCGTCGACGTCGACCGCCCCAACTCGCCGGCCGGCCTGGACACCTGAAACCGGCCCGACCTGTCGGACCCCTGGCCACCGCCGTGGTGACCAGGGGTTCGCGCTGTCGTGGCGGGTTCAGATGGCGGTGATGTCGGCCGGGGCCCGCTCCGCCCGGGACAGCGCCCGCAGCACCGCCGGTTGGCCGTGCCGCCGGACGGCGAGCCGGGTGAGCAGGTCGAGCACCGGGTCGATCACCTCGGCGGGCAGCTCGGGCGGGTCGATTCCGACGCTGACCGCCAGGTCGTCGGAGTGCACGGCGATCTCCAGCAGCCGGGTGACCAGGTAGTCGTCGAGGGTCAACGCCCAGCTACCGAACGGCACCGCCACCACCCGGTCGGCCGGGGCGGCGACCAGCGCCGAGGCCACCTCGTCCAGCGTCGCCGTGATCTGCGCCAGCAGCGCCTCCGGTCCGACCTCGGCCGCCGCCGCTCCGATCCGCCGGACGGCCACGTTGGCCTCCGCGTCCGGCCCGGCGTGGATCCACGGCACCCGACCGAAGTGGGTCAGCAGGTCGACCGGCTCCCCCGGCGGGGCCGGCTGGTCGAGCACCGTCGGAACCCGGAGGACCTGCGCGCCGAGATGCGCCGCGAGCCCGCCCACCCGGAGCCCGTCGAGCGCGCTCGGCTCGGCCCAGCGCCGGGCGACCACCGGTTCGGCGATCAGGGCCACCGCCGAGCGGGCCCCGGTCAGGTACGCCGTCCTGGTCTGATTCATCGACACACCCCTCCGTGGTCAGCGGCACGATCGTACCGGCGGACGGCGAACGGCCCCGGCACGTGCCGGGGCCGTTCGGGTCGGGCCGGACGGTCGGGCCGTTCACGTCAGCCGGACCGGACCGGTCGGGCCGGTCGGGTCAGCGGGCGAGGCAGGTGAGTGTCGCGGGCACCCCGTTCGTCCCCGTCCAGCTCGCGAGAAAGCCGAATCCGGTACTGGCTCCGGCACCGAGTGCGCCGTTCCAGCCGACGTCCCGGACGGAGACCGAGGCACCGTTCTGGGTGTGCTGGCCGCCCCAGATCTGGCTGATCTGTTGGCCGTTCGGGAACGTCCAGCCCACTGTCCAGCCGGAGATCGACGTGGTGCCGGCGTTGCGGACGGTCACCTCGCCCTGGAAGCCGCCCTGCCAGGAACCGGTCACCGTGTACGTCGCCGCGCAGCCGGTGCCCGGCGGCGGGGTGGTCGGGGGAGGCGTGGTCGGGGGAGGCGTCGTGGGCGGAGGCGTCGTGGGCGGAGGCGTCGTGGGCGGAGGCGTGGTCGACGGTGGGGTGCTGGTGGGCGGCGGGGTGGTCGGGTCGGTGCCCAGCCGGTCGGCGACCAGGATGCCCCGGCCGTTGGTGCCGAGGTAGACCCGGCCGTACACGCGCGGGTCACCGGTCAGCGCCTCGCCCGCGTTGCCGTACTGGTGCCGGTCGTCGTTGATCCGCACCCAGTTCGCGCCGGTGTCGTCGGAGCGGAACACGCCGTGCTGGCCGTCGACCGTGCCGAACAGGTACAGCGCCGGGTAGGTCCGCCCGGGAGCGGCCCGGCCGAAGCCGATGTTGCCGGACGTGCTGACCTTGGCCTGCCGGGTGAAAGTGGCACCGGAGTCGGTGGAGCGCCACAGTCCTCCCTCGCCGGCCAGCCAGATGTCCCCCTCCCGGCCGGGCAACGCCTTGAACTTCACGTTTCCGGTGGCGGGCAGCCCGGTCGCGGCCGAGACGGTGAAGCTCGCCCCGCCGTTGGTGCTGACGTAGAACCTGCCGTCCTTGAAGCCGTAGAACTTCTGGGGGTTCACCCGGTCGGACTCGATGGTCGCGTTCGCCGGGACACCGGTCGAGGCGGCCCACGAGTTGCCGAAGCCGACCGAGTGGACGACCTGCTGGCCGGCGTCGCCCGGGGCCCAGACGAACCGGCTGCCGTCGGCGGCGGCGGCGACCGTACCGCCGTTGTTGATCCCGCCCGGCTCGCTGCCCTGGAACCAGTTCGCGCCGCCGTCGGTGGAGAAGGCGACGTGGCTGTCGCCCGGACGGTCGGCGTCGGCGAAGTTGCCGGCCCGCACCATGACCGACGGCTTGGTCTCGGCGAAGTCGACGCTGGTGCTGCTGGTGAAGACCGGCTGGGTGAACATCTTCGCCGGTACGGCGGTCAGGTCGTCGTGCCGGAACCCGCCGATGTCGCCCAGGGCGCTGACCAGCGGCGCGCCGGTCGGTGGGCTGACCAGGTCGAGGACGGCGGTCTCCTCGAGGCCCTTGACCATCGGCTTGATGGTGAACGTGCCGCCGGTGTCCCACTTCGTCAGGTCGGTGCTGCCGTAGATGGTGGCGCCGGTGCCGTACAGGAAGCGGTTGGAGTCGTGCGGGTCGATTTCCACCGACTCGTTCATCCAGCCCAGCTTCGGGGTCTCCTCCGGCGGGTTCGGGTTCGCGCCGAAGTCCAGCCACGGCACCGAGCTGATGTCCATGGTGTACTTCTTGGTCTTGTTCGGGTAGCTGCTCCAGTCCCAGATCCGGGTCCAGGTCGTGCCCCCGTCGGTGCTGCGCCAGAAGATCGCGTCCGGCCACCAGGAGATCTGCGTCGCCACCATCAGCGTGTTCGGCTTCTGCCGGTCGATGGTCAGGCCGCTGTAGCCGAAGTACGCGTCGGTGCTGCTCGACGGGATCGGGCTGATCTGCGTCCACGCGCCGGTGGCCCGGCTGAACTTCCAGACGTCCCCCTTGGCCCCGTCGTACGGGCCGCCGGTGTCGCTGGTGGCGATGTAGAGATGGCCGCCGACGTGGTCCACCACCCCCTTGTGGGCGAGGTAGCCGGTCGGCTGGCCGGGGATCCGCTCCCAGGTGGTCCCGCCGTTGGTGCTCCGGTAGACCGGGTTCTGCTTGTCCGCCACGCCGACGTAGACGGTCTGCGTCGGGTTGCCGGCCGTACCGGTGCTCTTGTCGAAGCTGACCCAGGTGAGGCCCTGGTTCTGGCTCTGGTAGCCGCTGGAGTCGTTCGGGTCGGCGACGTAGTTGCCGACGTTCGGGAAGTTCGCGACCTTCGCCCAGGTCACCCCGTGGTCGGTGCTGCGCCACAGGCCGTTGCCGCCCTCGGCTCCGTAGTAGACGATGCTGTTGCGGTTCGGGTCGACGGCGAGCCGCTCCCCCATGCCCCGGCCGGGCATGTTGCCGCCGTTCTTGAACGGCAGCTCGGTGGCCTGCCAGGTGGCACCCTTGTCGGTCGACCGCAGGATCGCGCCGTTGTTCGGGTCCCAGCTGTTGGTGTACATCCCGACCGCCGCGTAGACCCGGTTGGTCTGCACCGGGTCGGTGGCCAGGCTGACCACGCCGTTCCAGCCCCACCTGTCGTTGCCGACCCAGTCCAGCAGCGGGGTCCAGGACTGGCTGGCCTGCTCCCAGCGGTACGCCCCGCCGATGTCGGTGCGGGCGTAGATCAGGTTCTTCTCGGTGGGGTTGAAGACGATGCCGGGGACGAAGCCACCCCCGTCGATCCGGACGTTCTTCCAGGAGTAGGGTTCGGCCGCCGCGGCGGCGGCCGAACCGGAGGGGGCGACGGTGACCTGGACGGCCAGCACGGCCGCCGCGGCTGCCAGCACGGACGCGGCCGCGCCGGCGACACTTCTCCGCATCAGCGGTTCCTCTCGGGGAGTACGCACCCCGGGCAGGGCTCCGGGGCACCCGGCACGCCGGCCTGACGGCCGCCGCCGGGCGGGTGACTGGTCCGGGGAGCTGCCCGACTCCCCCCACCGGCGCGCTGGCTCCCGCAGCCGAGGAAGGACCTCACCCTAACCGGTCAAACCCCGGTTTGGAAACGTTCCCAACTAAGTATCCCCACCCCCGGGCGGGTCCGGTCACCCCAGGTGGTACACGAACCCGTCGCCGACCTGCTCCCGCCGGACGTCCGGCACGTCCACCGGCCGGTCCGCCACGTCCTGCCACGGCGTACCCACCGCGTACCCGGGCAGCACGACCACCGTCCGGATCCCCCGCTGTCGCAGGTACGCCACCGAGCCCGCGTCCGGGAAGCTGAGGCTGGCCGCGCGGATCTCGGCCTGGCTCGCCGGGGTGAACGAGGCCAGCCCGTTGACCATCCGGGGGAACCCGTCGGTCGACCAAAGCATCACGTGCAGCTCCCGGATGCCGTCGCTGGGCAGCACCAGCAGCGGCCCGTCCACCCCGCGCAGCGCCGCCGGCTGCTCCGGCACCGGCACGTGCGGGGTCCGGTTCACTCCCTCCAACAGCACCAGCGCCAGCGGCACGACCAGCACCAGCCGCCCCCAGCGGGCGAAGCGCCCGTCGGTACGCGTGGCGGACGCGGCCGGCACGTCCCCTCCGCCGGACGGTTCGCGGGTGAGCGCCCCGGCGGCCAGGATGCCGAGCAGCAGGGTGGTCCAGAGCACCAACCGCCCGGGGGTCCGGATGCCGTCCCAGCCCGGCGCGTGCTCCACCAGGGTGGCGTAGCCCGGATCCCCGTCGCCGAGGAAGGCGGTGCCGGCGGCCAACGCCACGCTGACCAGCACCCCGACCAGCAGCAGCAGCCGGTGCCGCAGCCGCCAGGCGGAGAGGAAGAGCCCGGAGAAGGCCAGCCCGAGCAGCACCACCCCGGGCAGCAGGGTCATCTCGTTGGGGAAGCCGAGGGCCTCCCGGGCGGCGGTGTGCCGCTCACCCCAGAGCCAGCTCTCCGGCGGCGCGGTCAGGAACCCGCGCAGCGGCGGGGAGAACATCTCGATGTGCGCGACCGTGCGCCGCCCCTCCGGGTGGCGTTCCACCACCTCGAAGTAGGGGGCGGCCATCAGCAGGGCCACCCCGGCGAAGAGCACCCCGCCGGCCAGGTCGGCCAGGAGCAGGCCGCGCGGAAACGGTCGCCTGCCCCGCCGCCACCAGGCCCAGGCGTAGCCGGCCCCCGCGACCAGGCAGACCAACGCCAGCACGTACGCGAAGGGCAGGCCGATGCCGAAGCCCAGGCTGATCTGCCAGGCGGCGACCAGCCACCCGGTCGCCGCCCAGCCGGGACGGACCCGCTCCGGGCGGTATCCGTGCCGCAGCGACCAGCCGTGCCCCCGGGCCAACATGGCCAACGACAGCGCGATCCCGCCCACGGAGAGCACGTGCAGGTGACCGGCCTGGGCGAGCTTCCACGGGGCGTACGCGAACGCCGCCCCGGCCACCGCCGACCCGGCCCGACCCGCCCCCAACTGCCGGGCCAACGCGTAGGCCCCGACGAACGCCAGGGCGTGCACCAGCACGTAGAGCAGGTTGTAGCGGACCACCGCGGCCACCGGACCGTCCCCGACCATGCCGAACGGGGCGTACCCGAGCAGGGTGTCGGAGTACGCGTAGGTGTACGGCTCGGGATGGAAGGTGTTCGAGTGCCAGAGGCCGGTCGGGTCCGTCAGCAGGGCGTGCCCACCCCAGGCGATCTGCCAGGCCTGGAGGGTCGGGTCGCCGGTGTCCTGCGGGATCGTCCCGGTCAGGTCCCGCAGCGTCGGCCAGGTCAGCACCGCCGCCAGCAGCAACGAGCCGAGCACCACGAGGGTCCACTCGTGCCGGGCCAGCCGCCACAGCGCCCAGCCGACCCGGTCCCGGACACGGGCCGGGGTGGAAGCCGTCTCCCGTTCGGTGCTCATCGCCCGCCCTCGTCGCCGACTGTGACTCGATCGATCCAGATCGTGCCGTACGGCAGCCCGGCTGTCACGCCCGTCCCATCCGGCCGGCACCACCCCTCCGGTCCGGGTGAGGGCGGCTCACCCTCCCCGGGGGCAGCATCGCGGCCGACGGGCGAGGACACCACCCCTGCGGAGAGGAGCCTTCCGATGGGCAGCGCGACGATCATCCGTACCGACCAGGACATCCAGACCGACGTGCTGGACGAGCTGACCTGGGAGCCCCGGGTCCAGCCGCACGAGATCGGCGTGACCGTCACCGAGGGCGTGGTCACCCTCACCGGCTGGGTGGACGGCTACGCCAAGAAGTGGGCCGCCGAACGGGCCGCCCACCGTGTCCCCCGGGTCCGGGCGGTCGCCAACGACCTCGCCGTCCGGCTGCCCACCTCTGCCCGCCGGACCGACCAGGAGGTCGCCACCGCCGTCGTCCGGGCCCTGGAGTGGGACGCTTTCGTGGCGGTGGAGGAGCTGGACGTGACCGTCGCCGACGGCTGGGTGACGCTGCGCGGTCAGGTCGAGTGGGAGTACCAGCGGCGGGCCGCCGACCGGGCGGTGCGGCAGCTCACCGGCGTGCGCGGCGTCAGCAACGGCATCGCCGTACGCCCACGGGCCACTGCCCCGGGCCCGGAGGTCGCCGCCGGCATCCTCCGGGCGCTGGAGCGCGGCGTCGCCGCCGACACCGTCCGGGTCTCGGTCGACGTGTACGGCGACACCGTCGTCCTCGACGGGGTGGTCCGATCCACGGCGCAGCGGGAGGAGGCCGAGCGGGCCGCCTGGTCCGCGCCGGGCGTGACCGAGGTGCACAACCGGCTCGCGGTGCGAACCACCCCGGCGGGGTGAACCGGCCTCACCCGAAGCGCCACCAGGCTGGAAGGCGTGACCGGCCCGCGTCGGCTGCGCCGACCGGCGCGGACCACCGGGCCGGGCCGACCGGGAGGAGGTGAGCGGCGCACATGACCACGTCGCTCCAGGTCACCGTCGCCCGCCTGCGGGCACCGGTCACCGACGCCGACCACGCGCGGGGGCCGGTGGACGCCCCGGTGACCCTCGTCGAGTACGCCGACTTCCAGTGCCGCCACTGCGGCGCGGCCTACCGCAACCTGCGGGACGTGCTGCGCCAGCGGGGCGACCTGGTCCGGCTGGTCTACCGGCACTTCCCGATCGCCAACGTGCACCCGTACGCGGACAGCGCGGCCCAGGTCGCGGAGGCGGCCGGCCGGCGCGGCCGGTTCTGGGAGATGCACGACTGGTTGTACGAGCACCAGGACCAGCTCGACCCGGTGCACCTCACGGTCGGCGTCGAGCAACTGGGGGTCTCCCCCGACGAGGTGAGCACCGAGGTGGACCAGCGGGTGCATGCCGACCGGGTCCGGCGGGACTTCGTCGGAGGCATCCACAGCGGGGTGACCGGCGTGCCGGCCCTGTTCGTCAACGGCGTCTGCCACGAGGGCGGGTACGCCGTCGCGGACCTGCTCACCGCCGTCGACCAGGCAACCGAGGACTGATCCGTCCACCTACCACCTCAGCGCTCAGATCAGGTGGAGTTCGCGGGCCCGGCGCACCGCCTCGCGACGCCGCGTGGCGTCGAGCTTGCGGTAGATGTTGCGGACGTGGGTCTTGACGGTGTTCACCGACAGGGACAGCTCGCTGGCGATCTCCACGTTGGACAGGATGCTCTGGAGGTACCGGAGGATGGTCAGCTCCCGTTCGGTCAGCGGCTCGTCCAGTTTCCGTCCGGGCTCGCCGCCGCACCGCACCGGCTCGCCCGCACCGGACGGGTCGCCTCCGCGGAGCAGGTCGGTGACGAACGCCCAGTACGCGGTGCCGGAGTCCAGGTGCTCGGCGAGCAGGTCCCGCACCCCGGGGACGGCCCGGCTGAGCACCCGCCGGTGCCCGTCCGTCGCGGCGAGCTCCAGCACCTGTTCCACCACCCGGCCGACCCGGCGGGTGTCCCCGGCGTGCCGGGCGAGCAGGGCGTCGAGCAGGCCGGCGTCGAGGCGTACCGGCACCGGCCACCGGTCGGCGTCCGGGGTGTCCCACGGGGGCAGGGCGCGGCCGGCCGCCGCCGGGTCACCGGCGTACGCCTCGACCCGGGCACGCGCCACGGCCAACTCCGGGTGGGTAGTGGCCGGACCGGCGGTGGCGTCCAACAGTTCCCGCGCGGTCCTCAGGTCACCGCGCGCGGCGCAGTGGTCGGCCTCGGCGGCGAGCAGCCGGTCGGCCAGCGCGCGGGCACGGGGGCGGTCGGCCAGCCGGTGGCGTGCCCCGGCCAGCGCACGCTGGGCGGCGGCCGGATCGCGTTCGAGCTGTGCCCGGCAGAACGCGGCCACCGCCGCCACCGTCGGGTCGTAGCCGGGGCTGTCGACGCGCGCCAGGTCCGCCTCGGCCTCGTCGGGCCGGTCCCGGTACAGCGCCACCACCGCCAGGGCCAGGTACGCGTGGCTGCGGTCGGCCGGGGTGACGGGTCCACCGAGTGTCTCCCGGGCGTTCTGCTCGGCCTCGCGCAGGCGGCCGTGCCAGGCCGCCGCCAGGGCGGCCCGGCTGCGGCACAGCAGCTCGGTACGGGTCCGTCCCGCCTGCCGGGCCTCGGCGGACAGTTGGTCGAAGGCCGCCCAGGCGCCGGGCAGGTCCCCCTCGGTCAGGTCGGCGAGCGCGTCGGCGGTGCCGGCGACCAGGTGCCCGTCAGCCCGGTCACCGGCACCTGAGCGGGGGTCGTCGGCGGGACCGGAACGGGAGCCGCCGACGGGGCCGGCCGACGAGCCGGTCAGGGCACGCAGCCGGGCGGCGGCGGCGCGTACCCCGGTGGGGTCACCGGCCAGACGGGCCAGGGCGACCTCCAGCGCGACGGCCAGCCACCGGAGCCGGTCCCGGCGCGGCGCGGGCAGGTCGCGGGCGGCGGTGACCGCAGTGCGTAGGTGCTCGGCAGCGGCGGAGGGATCGGCGGACCGGGCATGGTCGACGGCGAGGGCAAGGGCCAGTTCCGGATCCCGGTCGGTCCGGGCGGCCGGCGGGGCGGGTGGTGGCGGTCCGGCCGGCTCCGGGTCGTACGGAAGAAGCTCCGGCCACCCGACGAGCAGCAGGTCGGTGGCGTGGTCCCAGTCGCCGGCGGCGAGCGCGTGCCGCAGCGCGTCGCCCGGCTGGCCCCGCCCGGCGTACCAGCCGGCGGCCCGGATGTGCAGCTCGCGCAGCTGTCCGTCAGGAAGCTTGGCCAGCTCGGCGCGGAGCAGGTCGGCCAGGAGCGGTTGGCAGCGGTACCAGCCAGGACGCAGGCCGTCGGGATGGAGGAAGCCGGTCGATCGGGCGAGGTCGGCGAGGCGACCGTCCCCGCCGGCCGGTCCGGTCAGCGCGGCGGCCAGGTCGTCGCAGACCGTCCCGGCCACCGCGAGCCGGCGCAACAGGTCGACGTCGTCGCCCGGCAACCCGGCGAGGACCTCGTCCCGCAGGTACCCGGCGACGTCCGGCTGTTCCCCGCCGAACCCGGTGACCACGGCGGCCGGATCGGCGGCGCTCCGGGCGGCCAGCGCGGCCAGGCACAGCCCGGCCGGCCAGCCGCCGGTGCGCTCGCGGAGGGTGGGCACCGATGCGGGCGGCACCACAACCCCGTGCGTGGTCAGCAGGTCGGCGACCTCGTCGGCGCTGAAGGCCAGGTCGTCGGCGTCGATCTCGGTCAGCTCCCCGCGCAGCCGCCACCGGTGCAGCGGCAGCGCCGGATCGGTGCGCGCCGCGACCACCAGGCGCAGCCGTTGACCGGCGTGCCGGAGCAGGAACTCCAGTCCGGCCAGGGCCGCCGGTTCGGTCACCCGGTGCAGGTCGTCCAGGATGAGGACGACCGGCCGGTCCCGGCCGGCGAGAGCGGTGGCGAGCAGTTCGAGATGGTCGGGCCGGTCGGCCGGCAGGTCGGTGGCCCCCAGCGCGGCGGCCAGGTACGACCAGAGCCGCGTCGCGGTGTCGCCCGCCTCGACGGAGAGCCAGGACGGCGGCGACCCGGCGGCCCGTGCCCAGGCGGCGAGCAGGGTGGTCTTACCCCAGCCGGCGGGGGCACGGACCAGGGTGAGCGGTCCGTCGGTGCCGGAGTCCAGCCGGCGCAGCAGCCGGGGACGGAGCACCACCGGCTCCGGCGGCGGCGGTGCGGCCAGTCGGGACGCCAGCAGCGGCACGGTCGGACCCACCCCGCTCGACTGCTCCGGCATCTGTCGGCCTCCCCGTGGTCCCCCGGTCGCGGGCGGCGGTTACCCGGCCTCACGCCGTTCACCCCTTCCGGGGGAACCGGCTTCACCCGACCCGTCGGCAGGGTGCGGGTGGGAATCGGCGGGGAGGACGGAAGGCGGGTGGGACGACCGTGGTACGCGGTAGACGGCCGGGGCCGGTCGGGCGTTGGCAGGTGGTGACCGTGGGCCGTCCGGCGGACGAGGTACTGCCCGGTGGGCGGCTGCCGGAACCGCTGGCCCGGCTCGGCGACGGCGTGCAGGTGCGGTTGCGTGCGGCCCCGGGTGACCGGGGCACCGAGCTGGCCGCCCGCGCGCCGGACGGCCGCTTCGCCGGGATGGCCGCGCACCTGGTCGGTGACGACCCGGACCAGGTGCTGCGGGCCGCGCTGCGCGAGGTGCGCCAGCTCGCCGAGACCGGCGAACCGCTCCGGCCGGACCGGCCCCGGACCGAGCGACTCGCGGACCGACCGAACCTGCCCCAGGTCCGTCAGCCGGTGCAGGATCGCCGGCCGGGTTGGCGCCGTCGGCTCGGCGGAAACCGCTGGCGGGCGGACTGGCGCCGTCGGCTCGGCGGAAGCCGCTGGCGGGCGGACTGGCGCCGTCGGCTCGGCGGAAACCGCTGGCGCGGACGACGGGCGGTGCCCGGGTGAGGGCGCTGTGCTGGGAGGGCGACCGGCTGACCGTCGCCGAGGTGCCCGACCCGGAGCTGCGCAACGGGCACGACGCCATCGTGCGGGTCCGGTGCAGCGCCACCTGCGGAAGCGACCTGCACCTGATCGACGGCGGCGACCTGGGCCCCGGGGACGTGCTCGGGCACGAGTTTCTCGGCGAGGTGGTCGAGGTGGGTCCCCGGGTGCGCCGGCACCGGGTCGGCGACCGGGTGGTGGTCGCCTCGGCGGTGGCCTGCGGCCGGTGCCGGTACTGCCGGCAGGGACAACACTCCTGCTGCGACAACGGCAGCGTCGACCCGGCCGCCGGTGAGCTGGCCTGGGGGCAGGCGCCGGCCGGCTGCTACGGCCACCCGCCGTCCGGTGGCGGCTTCGCCGGCGGTCACGCCGAGTACGTACGGGTGCCGTACGCCGACGTCGGAGCGTTCACCGTGCCGGACGGGGTTCCCGACGAACGGGCGGTGTTCGCCTCGGACGCGGCACCGGCCGGCTGGACGGGGGTGGACGTCGGCGGGGTGCGCCCGGGGGACGTGGTCGCGGTCTGGGGCGCGGGGGCGGTCGGTCAACTGGTCGCCCGAGCAGCGGTGCTGCGGGGCGCGGCCCGGGTCGTCGTCATCGACCGGTACGACGAGCGGCTCCGCATGGTCGAACGGCACACCGGCGCCGAGACGGTGCACTACCAGCGCGCCGACGTCACCGCCGAACTCCGTGAACGCAGCGGCGGGCGGGGTCCGGACGTGTGCGTCGAGGCGGCCGGCACGGTGGACGGCTCCCGGTCGCTGGCTGATCGGCTGCGCCGCGCTCCCCGTACCCCGTTGGCGTTGCGGGAGGCGGTGCACGTCTGCCGCAAGGGCGGCACCGTGGTCGTGCTGGGCGACGTCACCGACTTCGTGGACACCTTCCCGATCGGCGCGGTGGTGCAGAAGGAGCTGACCGTACGCGGGACGCGACCGCACGGCCCGCGGTACATCCCGACGCTGCTGGAGCACATGACCCGGGACGAACTGCGTACCGAGCACCTGGCCACGCATCGACTGCCGCTGGACCGGGGGCCGGAGGGGTACGCCCTGTTCCGCGACCGGACGGACGGCTGCGTCCGCGTCCTGTTCACCCCTCGCTGAGGTGGTTGCAGCCCCGGCTGAGGTGGTGCAGCTTCCGGCTCAGGTGGTTGCAGCTCTCAGCTCAGGTGGTTGCAGGGGTCCCCTGCTACGCAAAAAGCGGTAACAGGGGACCCCTGCTACCAACCCAGCCGGGTGGGAGACTCGGCTTCGTGCCCGATCCCCGCCCGTACGACCTCGTCCTGTTCGGCGCGACCGGCTTCACCGGCGCGCTGACCGCCGCGTACCTGGCCCGCACCGCCCCGACCGGGCTCCGCTGGGCGCTGGCCGGACGTAACCCGGAGAAGCTGGCCGGGGTACGCGACCGGCTCGCCGCCGTCAACCCGGCACTGGCCGGGTTGCCGCTGCTGACCGCCGACGTGACCCACCCGGAGTCGCTGCGCGCGGTGGCGGAGAGCAGCCGGGTGGTGGTCACCACCGTCGGCCCCTACCTGCGGTACGGGGAGCCGCTGGTGGCCGCCTGCGCCCGCGCCGGCACCGACTACGTGGACATCACCGGCGAGCCGGAGTTCGTCGACCTGACGTACCTTCGGCACCACGCGGAGGCCGAGCGGACCGGGGCGCGACTGGTGCACACCTGCGGCTTCGACTCGATCCCGTACGACCTGGGGGTCTGGTTCACCCTCAAGCACCTGCCCACGGACGGGCCGGTCGCCGTCGACGGGTTCGTCCGGGCCGGTGGGCGGTTCTCCGCCGGGACGTACCACTCGGCGCTGACCGCGTTCGAGCGGTCCACACAGATGAGCCGCACGGCGCGGGAGCGCCGGGCCGCCGAGCCCCGGCCCGAGGGTCGCCGGGTCCGGGCCGTACCGGGCAAGATTGGTCGCCGGGCGGACCTGGGCTACTGGGCGGTGCCGTTGCCGACCATCGACCCGCAGGTGGTCCGCCGGTCGGCGACGGCCCGGCCGGAGTACGGCCCGGACTTCACCTACCGCCACTTCGCGGCGGTGAAGCGGCTGCCCACCGTGCTGGCCGGCGCGGTCGGTCTCGGGGCGGTGGCGGGGCTGGTCAAGGTGCCGCCGACCCGGCGGTGGCTGCACGGGCGGCTCGCCTCCGGGCAGGGGCCGACGCCCGAGCAGCGGGCGAAGTCGTGGTTCCGGGTGCGGTTCGTGGGCACCGGCGGTGGCCGGCGGGTGGTCACCGAGGTCGCCGGCGGCGACCCGGGGTACGACGAGACCGCCAAGATGCTCGCCGAGTCGGCGCTCTGCCTGGCGTACGACGACCTGCCGGCCACCGCCGGCCAGGTGACCCCGGTGACCGCGATGGGGGACGCGCTGCTGGAGCGCCTGCTCCGGGCCGGGATCACCTTCCGGGTCGTCGAGGAGACCGGCCCGGCCGGTAGAACGGTTTGACCCTCGACCAGGTCGAGGGACCAGCATCGGTGCCCGTGGAGAGGGAACTGCTCAGCATCGGCGAGCTGGCCCGGGCCAGTGGCCTGACGGTGAGCGCGCTGCGCTTCTACGACCGGGCCCGGGTGCTGGTGCCGGCGTGGGTGGACGCGCACACCGGCTACCGCTGGTACACCGCCGACCAGGTGCGCGCGGCGCGGCTGGTCGCCGGGCTGCGTCGGGTGGGGATGCCGCTGGCCGGCGTCACCGCCGCCGTCGCCGCCGCCGAACCGGCGGTGGTGCACGGGTTGCTCGACGCGCACCTGCGCCGGCTCGAGGACGGGCTCGCCGACGCCCGCCGTGAACTCTCCCGGATCCGTGCCCTGCTCGATCTCGAGGAGACCGTCATGACCACCCGACTCACCCTGCCCCGCACCGCCCTGGCCGCCGCGTTCGACGCGGTCCGGTTCGCCGTCGGCTCCGACCCGGAGCTGCCGCAGCTCGCCACCGTCCTGGTCGACGTGGGGGCGGACGCGGTGACCCTGGTCGCCACCGACCGGTTCCGGCTGGCGGTGGCCGGTGCGCCCGCCGCCGTCAGCGGCCCGCCGGTGCGGGTGCCGGTGCCGGTCGACGTCGCCGACCGGGTCCGGGAACTGCTCGTCGCCGCACCGGCCGGGGACGTGTCCCTGACCGTGGACGCCGACGGGGTCACCGTCACGGTCGGCGGCGACCGGGTCACCGGCCCGGCCGTCGACGTCGACTACCCCGACCACCGGCGGCTGCTGCGCGACCGGGTCGCCGCCACGCCGGCCCGCCGGGCGACGGTGGACGTGCCGGCGCTGCGGACCACGCTGGGCGGTGCGCCCACCGTGCTGCGCGAGCACGACGGCATCCGGTACGAGGTGACCGTGCTCAGCCTGGACGACCGGGGTGCCCTGAACGTGGTCGGCGAGGACGTCCCGACCCGGGACGACCTGCGGGTCGGGGTGAACCGGGAGTTCCTGCTCGACGCCCTGGACGCGGCGGACCGGGGGCAGCTCGTGCTGGAGCTGGACGGGCCGATCACCCCGCTGGTCGTACGCCGCCCGGACGACGAGCTGACCTACTCGCTGCTGATGCCGATCAAGCTCTGACCCGTCCCTGCCCTTGGGCGCGGTTTCGGCGATATCGGGGCCTCCTGCCGGCTGATGCCCCGATATCGCCGGAACGGAGGGTCGCGCCCTGTCCGCACGGCGCTGGGCGGCTCGGCGCCCCCCGCCGGCCGGCGGGGGCGCGAGGGCGCCCCCGGCCGGCGGGGGCGCGACGGTAGCATCTGGTGGTCCCACCCGACGGCCCGGACGGAGCGTACGGAGCAGCATGCTCGACATGGAGTTGATCCGGAAGGATCGGGAGGCGGTCGCGTCCGCGCTGGCCAAGCGGCTCGATCCGGCCGAGGTCACGCGTGCCCTTGACGAGATCCAGCAGCTCGACCAGGACCGACGCGCCCTGATCAGCGCCATCGACGCCGAGCGGCAGCGCCGCAAGGCGGAGGCGCGGGCGTACGCGGCGGCCAAGCGCGCCGGCACCGAGCCCGAGGTCTCCGCCCCGGAGGCGGGCCGCAAGCAGCTCGCCGAGCTGGAGGCCGAGCTGGACGAGGTGCAGTCCCGGCTGCGCGCCAGCATGAGCGAGCTGCCGAACCTGCCCGCCGACGACGTGGTTCCCGGCGGCAAGGAGGCCAACCAGGTCGTCAAGGTCTTCGGTGAGCCGCCGACGATCGAGAAGGTCCGCGACCACGTGGAGCTGTCCCGCGCGCTCGGTCTGGTGGACCACGAGCGCGGCGTCAAGCTCGGTGGCTCCGGTTTCTGGATGTACACCGGTCTGGGGGCCCGGCTGGAGTGGGCGCTGCTCAACTGGTTCGTCGACCGGCACATCGCCGCCGGGTACGAATTCCTCCTCCCGCCGCACCTGCTGCTGCACAGCGCCGGCTTCGCCGCCGGGCAGTTCCCCAAGTTCTACGACGACGTCTACCACCTCGACCGGGAGTCCGCCCCGCGCGGGCAGTTCCTGCTGCCGACGTCGGAGACGGCGATCCTCGGCGCGTACCAGGACGAGATCCTCGACCCGGCGAAGCTGCCGCTGAAGGCGTTCGCCTACACCCCCTGCTACCGGCGCGAGTCGGCCGGGTCGCACTCCGACGAGCGCGGCACCGTCCGGGGCCACCAGTTCAACAAGGTGGAGATCTTCCAGTTCACCCTGCCCGAGCAGGCGGAGGCGGCGCTGGAGGAGATGCTCGCCCACGCGGAGAGCCTGGTCGAGGGTCTGGGGCTGCACTACCAGCGCAGCCTGCTCTCCGCCGGGGACGCCAGCGCGTCCATGCGGAAGACCCTCGACATCGAGGTGTGGATGCCGAGCACCGGGAAGTACAAGGAGGTCTCGTCGGTCTCCTGGGCCGGCGACTACCAGGCCCGCCGGGCGGCCATCCGGTACAAGGAGCCGGGCGGCAAGCAGACCCGCTTCGTGCACACGCTGAACGGGTCGGCGCTGGCCACCAGCCGGCTCTTCCCGGCGATCCTGGAGCAGTTCCAGCAGGCCGACGGCTCGGTGCTGGTGCCGGAGGTGCTCCGCGACCGTCTCGGCACCGACCGCCTCGTCCCCCCGGGTCGCTGACGGGCCTCGGAGTCCAGCAGCCCGAGCGACCCGAGCGGGGGCCGAGTCCGGCGTCGAACAGGTCCCCTGCGAGATTCCTTCGCGGGGGACCTTTCGTCGACCGGTCGACCGGCAGCTCACGATGGCGACGCCGCCACCAACACCGGGCGCTCGGGTGCCGTCGGTGCGTCACCCGGTGGGTCGTGCGCTCGTGAGCAGAGCACGCAGCGCCGCGCCGAACGCCGCGGGGTGTGTCCGATACCCCTCGTGCCCACCCGGCAGGTCGGCCAGACGTTCACCGAGCACGCCCGCGAGCCTGGCCGCGGAGCGGCTGGGGAAGGTGTCGGTTGGTCGGCCGCTGGCGGGCACGATCGTCGTGGCACCCGCGCGTAGCGCCGCCCAGCCAGCGGCGCTGACCCGGTATTCCCACGTCGCGCGCGCCTCCCCGGTGAGGAAGGCGTTGATGTTCGCGACAGTCCGACTGCTGGGCGGCTCCCACACCACCCCGTCCTCGTGGTCGCGTGGATCGTGGGAGGGGTCTCCGAAGCCGGCCCTCAGGATCTTGAGCGCCGCCTGCCACCCCGACTCCGTGTGGACCCGGCGAGCGTCGCGGTGCAACCTGTCGTACCTGGCGCGCTCGGACGCGGTGGCGAGCGACCGCAACGGCGGTTCGTGGGCGATGAGGACACTCACCCGCCGTGGCCGGCGCCACGCGAGTTCCAGGCCGATGACCGCACCGGTGCTGCACCCGAACACGCTGACGGGGGCCTCGCCGAAGATGTGGTCGGCCAGCGCGGCGGCGTCCTCGTCATGCCGCTCGAGTGACACCGGGCGCCCCGGGTCGTCCACCACGGTGCGGGTCTGGCCCCGCCGGTCGTAGGTCAGGACGGTGTGGGTCTCGGCGAGCCGGGTGGCGAGCAGATCGGCGGAGTGCGCGTCACCGCCGCCGCTGGGCAGCAGCATGAGGGGTGGGCCGGCACCGCGCGCGACGTAGTAGAAGTCCGCGCCGTCGCCCCGGAACGTTCCGAAACGGTCAGCGGCCACCGTCGTCCCCGCCGTGGGTCTGGAACTGCTTCTTCGACGCGTGGGTGAGCACCCGGCCACCCCTGGCACAGGCCCTACGCGCCGCCCGACGACTGCGCCCATACACCGCGGAGGGCGACTACAGCTACTCGATGCGCGAACTGTGCGGCGACGGATGGGTGCTCGTCGGCGACGCCGCGCGGTTCGTGGACCCGATCTTCTCCAGCGGTGTCGGCATCGCGCTCAGCAGCGCGCGGCTCGCCGCGAGCAACATCATCGCCGCCGCACCGCTCGGTTTCGACAGGTCCGCGTTCGCCGAGTTCGAGCGCAAGTCGCGCAACGCCACCCAGTGGTGGCGCAACTTCATCACGCTCTACTACCGGCTCAACGTGTTGTTCAGCTCCTACATCCGCAACCCCGAGTATCGGCTCGATCTCATCCGGCTCCTCCAGGGCGACTTCTTCGACGACGACGAGGAGCCGCCGGTGCTCGGGAAGATGAGAGAGAAGTTGGCGTTGGTGGAGAGCAACCCGAACCATCCCTGGCACAGCGGCCTCCGGTCGTTGCAGCCGCAGGCATGGCGGGACGGCTCCGTGCAGCGCTGACCCGACGGACTTTGAGCGGGGCTGGTCATCCACTCACCGCGTCCGGGTCCCAGGCGGTGCCGCCTCACCCGAATCGGCGATCCCAGCCTCGATCCGGAGCCCCAGTCCAGTGAGGACAAGCAGGCCCGCCAGGACGTAGCCGCCGCTCTGGGGGTTCGACGGACTCACCATCAGCAGGGCGATGAGCAGGCCGGCTGCCAGGGAGACGCTGCCCATCGCTCTGGTCGAACCGCTGCGGGGGTACCGGAGATTCATACAGCTCACGGTATAGCGGGGTTCGCTGCCGACGTTCTCTCCGCAGAGCGCGGTCATCCCGATCAAGCCATACGGGGAGTACCGTCATGGGTACACGATGTACCCGATTCGGGTGAGGTGACCCCATGGTCCATCAGGAGCAACCGACGCCAGGACAACGTGTCGAGCGGCTTCGCCGAGCCGCCGGCCTCTCCCGTGAACGCCTCGCCGGGCTGGCCGGGCTCAGTCCGACCACTGTGAAGTTCATCGAGAACGGCCGGCGCAGCCTTACTTTGCGAGCGGCCCAGCAACTCGCTCCACACCTCGGCGTACGCGATTTGGCCGACCTCTTCGGTCCAAGCGTTACCCTCTCCCTCGACGGCCGCCCAAGCCATCCCGCCGTCGAGGATGTCCGCCGTGCGCTCACCGCCTGGCACATCACCGTCGACGGCCCGCCGGAGTCCCCTGAGTACCTGCGCGGTGCGGTGGATTCCGCATGGCAGACCTGGCACACCTCCCGGCTTCAACGGACCGAGGCCGGGCTGATCCTGCCCGGCCTGCTCGACAGCACCCAACGTGCCGCCCGACTGCATACCGGCGAGGACCGGCGGGCCAGTCTCGCCCTGCTCGCGCAGGCGTACCACCTCGCCCAGGCGTATCTGGCCTGGCATGGCGACCGGGAGCTGTGCTGGCTAACGGTGGACCGGGGCATGACCGCCGCGCTGGACGCAGACGATTTGCTGGCCATCGCCCAGTCCATCTGGTACGCCGCCCACCTGCTGCGTGCCGTCGGTCGGGGCGACGAGGCCCTGGATCGGCTCCGGGAGGCCCGTGCACTGATCGAACCGAAGGTGGGCGATGGCGGCGTGGAGTACGCGGAGATGCTGGCCGACCTGAACCTCTGTGCCGCACTGACCCGGGCTCGCACCGGGGACCAGGGCGCCTGGTCGGACTGGGACACTGCCCGGCAGGTCGTCGAGCGCGCACTACCCGACGGGTACGTGGGCCTGCGGACACGAGTGTCCCGGCCGCTGGTGGACGTCTACGCGGTGATGTGCGCCGTCGACCTGGGCGACCCAGACGAGGCACAGCGGCGGGCGCACGCCCTGGATCCGATGTCGATCCCGTCGACCGAGCGGCGGGGCCGGCACTACGTCGAACTTGCCCGCTCGGCCGACCTCGAAGGCGCTCCGGAGGCGGCCCTGCACCTGCTCGGCCGGGCGGAGGCGACGTCACCAGAGACGGTTCGGTACTCGCCGGCCGCCCAGGACATGCTGGTCCGGCTGACCCGGGAGGCACCGGCCTCGGTCCGGAGCGAAGCCGTCGAGTTGGCCCGCCGCGTCGGCGTGACCGACTAGGTACGTCCCGTCACTGGGTACGCGGTGTACCCACGAGCATTCTGCGCACTACTTAACGTCACCTCCGTTGGGCGTTGGGTGAGCGGTAGCGCGTTCACCCCCGCCACGTTCGAGCCGGTGTGGTCCCGATGCCTCCCTTGAGGCGTCGGGCCACGCCCTCCTCGGGAGGTCTTAGGTGGACGGTACAGAAAGTGCTTCACAGCGAAGCCGGGGCGAGCAGATCGAGGCGACAGAGCGGGAGGCGGCGAAGCAGCGGCTCCTTGCGCAGGCCGAGGCGGATCGGATACCCGTGGAGGACATGACCCGGGCGGTACCCGACCGGCGGTGGCGCAGTGGTGGATGAACTGCCGATAGGTCGACGGGTGGCGCAGTGGCGGGTGCGACGACGACTGTCGCAGCAGGTGTTCGCCGACCGGCTCGGCAAGTCGAAGAGTTGGGTGGACAAGGTCGAGCGGGGCGTCCGCGCGCTGGACAAGGTCTCCACGCTCCAGGACATTGCCGCCGTCCTGCGCATCCACACCGCTGTTCTACTGGGTCGAGAGGTCCAGCCCGTCGAGGTGACCGAGCGGACCGCCGACGTGGAGCACATCCGGGCGGCGTTGTCCCGGTACGAGATCCCACTCGGCAGGCCGGCGGGCCGCCGTCCCGTCCTGCCCGTCGACCGGATGGCCCGCGAGGTCGCGCACGCCTGGACCATCTTCCAGTACGCCCGCTACCCGCAGGTGATCGGCCTGGTACCGGACCTGCTGGCCGACGCACAGCGCACCCACGCCCGTAATCCGGTGGCGGGGCGGGTGCCGCTAGTGGAGGCGTACCGGATCACCGCGTCACTGCTGGTCAAGCTCGGTGCCGCCGGCCTGGCCTGGGTGGCGGTCGACCGCGCGATGATTGCCGCGACCGGTGACCGGACTTCGGTCGCCGCCGCCGCCGTACAGCTCGGGCAGGTGCTGCGTGAGGTGGGTCGGGCGAGGGAGGCGAAGTCGGCGATGCTGGCTGCCGCGTACCGGATCGTCCCACCCGTAATCGAGTACGGCACCCCGCCGGAGCTGTCCCTGTGCGGAACGCTGCTCATTCAAGCTGCCCTGGCGGCAGCCCGCTCCGGGGATGACACTGCCGTCGCCGAGTCACTCGACGAAGCCGCTGACATGGCCGAACGGGTCGGCGACGGACACGACCACCACCACACCGCGTTCGGGCCCACCGCTGTGGACCTGGCCCGCACCGCTACAGCCGTCGAACTGGGCGACGCCAGCGAAGCGGTGACCTGGCACGAGAAGGCCATCCAGCGGGACGGCTGGCGATGGCTGCCCGTCGAGCATCGCGCCGCGCACCTGATCGACGCCGCCCACGCGTACCTCCAGGTCGGCGACCCGGTCAACGCCGGCCGGGTCCTGGTCGACGCCGAGCGCACCGCACCGGCCGAAATCCGTCACCGGCCCGCCGCCCGAGACGTGCTTGCCCAAGTAACTCGCAACCCCGATGCCCCCGCAACGGTCACCCAACTCGCCGACACTCTCGGGGTGGGCTGAACGGTGACCGGCCCGCACCTGTCCCTGGCCCAGATCCGCAATCGAATCATCCTCACCGCGCGTGCCGTACTCCGTCAGCACCGACCCGAACCCGACGGCCACTGCCCGGTCTGCCGCACATCGGACTGCCCGGTAGCGACCGTCGCCCACAACGTCCTCCGCACCGCCGAGGAGGCACAGCAGCGGAGCAGGGCAATACCGTCGACCGCACCCGCACCCGGACTGGCCCAGCAAACCGATGACCTCGAACAGCGCCCCAAGCCGTGGTTGGAATGATCTGGATGTGAAGACTGGTGGCACAGGTCGGCCCAACCTGAACGAGGTACGCGATTACCACGTGGCGCGACTCAACCATGCCCTGCGCCGGCCAGGGATGTGGGCCCGCGAAACCACCTTGCGACTGTTCCTGGACGCGGTGGCTTTCGTCGATGGAATCGACCAGGTCTGGCAGGCGGAGTGTGAGCAGCTCAGGGCGCGGGGAGCGTTCACCTCGCTCGGCGTGCCCGGGGCCTTCGCCAGAATCCTGCCCGGATACCACGACGACGGCGCAGCGGTGGCCTCGGTGTACGCCGACATCGCCTGGCGCCATGGTTGGCTCACGGTCGATCGGACCCTTTCCGCCGAAGACCTTCAGCGGCTGGGTGACGGCGTTGCCCACTGGTGTTCCCGAGACCGCAACCTGGACGAGGTCCTAGCCGAATTTGGCTCACCCTCCGTGCTGCTTGGCCCCAGCGATGCCCGTTCCTCCAAGACCCTGGTCTACGCCGCCAACCGCGCCACCGGCCTGATCTGCCTGCACTTCGTCGGCACTCACGACCGGAACGCCACCAAGCCGCAGTCGGAATCCCCGCCGGCGCTGCTGGCGATCCGCCACGGCGACGGCGTTTTCGCGGACACCTTCACCTTCACCCCGACCGGCACCGTCTACCGCCAGCAAGTCGACCGCTGACCACGAGGCGGACGCCCCGACCTGCGGGGTCGGCGGGAGGGTCCAAAGAGAGCCGCGCACCGGAGTATGTGGCAACCCTTGCAGTGACGGCACATCCGCCCCAGCCAGCAGCGATGGGTGTCCATGCGTTGACATGCACTGCAACACGCTCGTAACCTTTCGGCAAGTTTCCATTGCCGCCGCAAGAACGGCACCGAGGTTTCCCTGGCGCGTCCACCATCCGTCCCCCGTACCCCCGTCAGGAGTTCAGGATGCTTCGACGTCGACGCCGCTCGGCGCTGCTGGCCGTGGGCCTGCTCGCCGGTCTGCTCGCGCCGGTCACCGTGGCGGCTCCCCCGGCCGCCGCGGCCCCCTCCGGCACCAAGAAGGTCATCGCCAACCTGTTCGAGTGGAACTGGCCCTCGGTGGCCAGCGAGTGCACCAGCACGCTCGGGCCCAAGGGCTACGGCTACGTCCAGGTCTCGCCACCGCAGGAGCACGTGCGGGGCAACCAGTGGTGGCTGGCGTACCAGCCGGTCAGCTACCGCATCGAGTCGCGCAAGGGCACCCGCGCGCAGTTCCAGTCCATGGTGAACACCTGCCACGCCGCCGGGGTCAAGGTGATCGTGGACGCGGTGGTCAACCACATGTCCGGCCAGGACGCGGGCGGTACCGGCTGGGCCGGCTCGTCGTACCAGCACTACACCTACCCGGGCATCTACCAGTCGCAGGACTTCCACTACTGCGGGCGCAACGGCAACAACGACATCGCCAACTACGGCGACCGGTACGAGGTGCAGAACTGCGAGCTGGTCAACCTCGCCGACCTGAAGACCGAGTCGGAGTACGTCCGGTCGCGGCTCGCGGCGTACCTCAACGACCTGCTCTCGCTCGGCGTGGACGGCTTCCGGATGGACGCCAGCAAGCACATGCCGGCCGCCGACATCGCCGCGATCAAGAGCAAGCTCTCCCGCTCGGCGTACATCGTGCAGGAGGTCATCTACGGCGCGGGCGAGCCGGTCCAACCCGGTGAGTACACCGGCAACGGGGACGTGCACGAGTTCCGCTACGGCAAGGACCTGGCCCGGGTGTTCCGCTCCGAGCGGCTGGCGTACCTGAAGAACTTCGGCGAGGGCTGGGGCCACCTGCCCGGTGGCGTGGCGTCGGTCTTCGTCGACAACCACGACACCCAGCGGGACGTCGGCGGCGTGCTCACCTACAAGGACCGGGGCATCTACGCCCTGGCCAACGCCTTCATGCTGGCCTGGCCGTACGGGTCACCGACGGTGATGTCGAGCTACACCTTCACCAACCGCGACGCCGGTCCGCCCTCGGACGGCAGCAACAAGACCCTGAACACCACCTGCTACTCCGGCTGGGAGTGCGAGCACCGCTGGCCGGTGATCGCCAACATGGTCGGCTTCCGCAACGCCACCGAGGGTGCCGGCGTCTCCAACTGGTGGGACAACGGCTACCAGCACATCGCGTTCAGCCGGACCGGCAAGGGCTTCATCACGATCAACGACGAGGACTTCGCGGTCAACGGCCGGTCCTACCAGACCGGTCTGCCGGCCGGTCGGTACTGCGACGTCATCCACGGCACCTTCAGCAACGGCTCGTGCAGCGGGCCGGTGGTCACCGTCGACTCCGGCGGCTGGTTCGTCGGGAACGTCCCGGCCCACGACGCGATCGCCCTCCACGTGGGCGCACGCGTGTCGTAGCGCCACCGGCTCCGGCCGCCGGGTGTCCGGCGGAAACGTCATCCGTCCTCCGTCATCCGGAGATCCCTTCCCCGACACCGGCGCGGGGAGGGGGTTTTCGGGTTTTCGCCACCGTACAGTCCGTTTGTGCGCTATGACGGACCGAGCCCGGATCGCCGTACCCGCGCGATGGTCACCACCGGCGGCCTGGTCGTCGCGGCGGTCCTCGCCGCCGGAGTGGCGCTGCTCCCCCGGTCGGTTCCCCTGGCCGACGCGTCGACCCCGACCCGCAGCCCGGTCGGCACATCCCCGACCGCCCACGCCCCGGCCGCCGGCCCGGTCCCGTCGCCCACGCCGAGCCGGATCCCGGTCGCCCCACCCGCACCGGACGATCTCCCGGTCGTCACCTACCGGCCGGCACCGGACGGTTTCCCCGCCGACCCGGACCCACTGGACACCGCGCCGTTGACCCAGGGGCTCCGTCCCCTGCGCCGGATCACCGCCCACACCGCGCCGGGTGGCCGTCCGCTGGCGTTCCTCACCCCGCAGATCAGCGGGTACGACCTCGTGGTGCCGATCACCGCGCGGCGGGCCGGCTGGGTGGCGGTGCTGCTGCCCTCGGCGAACCGACGGATCGCCTGGGTCCCGCCGGGCGGCTGGCACACCGTTGCGCTGCCCGACCAGCTCGTCGTGGAACGCCGCACCCACCGGCTGACCTGGCTGCGCCACGGACGGCCGGTGCGTTCCTGGTCGGTCAGCCTCGGCATGCCGGGGCAGGTCACCCCGCTCGGGCGGACCTTCGTGCTGGCCCGCACCCCACCCGCCGAGGCGACGTTCGGTGGCGTGGACGTGCTCGCCCTCGGTGCCGTGCCGGAGGACCCCGCCGCCCTGCCCGCCCGGCTGCGCGGCGCGCACATCGGCATCCACAGCTGGTACCACGACCGGGAACTGGGACGGGACACCACCAACGGCTGCGTCCGGTTGACCCCCAGCGCACAGCAACGCCTCGTCGACGCGCTGCCGCACGGCACCGGGGTGGTGGTGGTCGACCGGCTGCCGGCGTCCCGCTGAGGTCCCGGCCGTCGTCCGCCGCCGTCGGCGACGCGCCCGCCGGGGCGGTGCCAGATCGGATACGCCGGCATGCTCCGCGCCGACTGGGGTATCCGTCCGCCCATGAGGGCGAGTTTCCGGCTCGGCCGGGTGGCCGGCGTCCCCGTCGGCGTCAACTGGAGCGTGCTGGTCATCTTCGCGCTGATCGCCTGGGCGCTGGCCGCGCGGCAGTTCCCCCGCGCCTACCCCGGGGAGCCGGTCTGGGCGTACGTGCTCGCCGGACTGGCCGCCGCGGTGGTCTTCTTCGTCGGCCTGCTCGCCCACGAGGTCGCCCACGCGGTGGTGGCCAGACGGAACGGGCTGGGGGTCGAGGGCATCACGCTCTGGCTGTTCGGCGGAGTCTCCGAGCTGAAGGGCGAAGCGCCGAACCCGGGCGCCGAGCTGCGCATCGCCGGTATCGGGCCGCTGGTCAGCCTGGTCATCGGCGTTCTCTTCGGCGGCGTCGCGGTCGTGCTGGCGCTCGCCGGAGTGCGGGGGCTGCCGGTGGGCGCGCTCTCCTGGCTGGCTGGCATCAACCTCCTGCTCGCTATCTTCAACGTGCTTCCGGCCGCACCGCTCGACGGCGGACGGCTGCTACGGGCGGCGGTCTGGAAGGCCACCGGCGACCCGACCCGCGCCTCGGTGGTGGCGGCCCGCGCCGGCTGGGTGCTGGGCGTGCTGCTGATCGGGCTGGGCCTCTGGCAGTTCCTGGTCGGGGCCGGCATCGGCGGGCTCTGGCTGGTGCTGATCGGCTGGTTCCTGATCGGGGCCGCGACCATGGAGGAACGGCAGGCCCGGATCGGCTCGGCGCTGCACGGCGTACGGGTCGCCGACGTGATGACCCCGCAACCGCAGACCGCCTCGGCGGGGATGACCGTCGGCGACTTCGTCGACAACTACCTCTTCGCGTACCGGCACTCGGCGCTGCCACTGACCGAGGACGGACGGCCGATCGGCCTGGTCACCCTGGACCGGGTCCGGCACGTCGCGGCCGACCGGCGCGGCGCGACCACCCTCGCCGAGGTGGCCTGCCGGGCCGACGAGCTGGTGCTCGCCCGGCCGGAGGAGCAGTTGACCGACCTGCTCCCCCGGCTCAGCGCGTGCGCCGACGGGCGGGCTCTGGTGGTGGTCGACGAACAGCTGGTCGGGATCGTCTCCCCCAGCGACATCAGCCGGGCGGTGCAACGCAGCAGCATGCGCGACCAGCTCGCCGCCCGACGGTGACGCCGCCCGCCCAGCGGCGCGGGCCGGTCAGCCGGCGCGGGCCGCACGGGGGCGGGGGTGACGGTCCAGCCACCACTGCGCGGCCAGCAACGGCAGCGTCCAGCCGAGCCAGGCGGTCGCCCCGGCGATCATCCAGCTCATCAGCTTCTCGTCACCGTGGAAGGTGGTCTCCAGGTGCGGGTTCAGCATGATGAAGAAGACCACGCCCCAGATCCGGTTCGTGATGATCGAGACGGTCAGCGCGAAGCTGCGGACCATCCACCGGCGGTGGTCGACGAACCGGCGCTGCCGGGCCCGCCGCCAACCGACCATGGTGCAGATCAGCCAGAGAGGGGCCAGCACCAACCCGCTGGCCTGGGCCGCCGGTCCGAACGGGGTCACCGCACCGAGGTAGAAGCCGATCACCCCGGCGGGGAGCACCCCGGCGAAGACGTACACCCGGCCGATCCGACGGTGGGCATCCGGGAAGCGCTGCCGGAACCACGGCCACACCTGGAACCAGCAGGTCAGCGTGGCCACCGAGGCGAAGAGGACGTGCGCGACCAGCAGCGGGTAGTAGAGCGGCGCGCCCTCCGGCGGAGTGACCCGTGACTGCCCCTCGTCGAGGGTCAGGTACGGAGGCAGGGAGAACGCCACGAACAGCACCAGCACCACACCCAGGGGTGCCATCCAGGGGCGCCGCCACCACCGGCGGCGCATCCGCCCACCCGTCCCGGCGGCCGGCGCGCGGCTGCCCGGTCGTGGACCGGGGTCCGGCCCGGACGGCGTCGAAACGGTGGGCGGGGTGGTTTGCGTCGTACCGGTCTCGGCCACGGTGGGCTCCTCGTCGACAGGGGACAGTGTGCTGCCGACGAGGGTGGTCGTGCAGGCTGACCGGACACGCACCGGACGCTGACCGCCACCCCCGTCGCCGGTCAGCCACACGTGGAGTCCGGGAGGGTGCCGCCCGGTCAACGGCTTCGTCACGCCGGCCCGGGGGCGCGACGCGGCACGGTTCGGGGGCGCGACGCGGCACGGTTCGGGGGCGCGACGCGGCACGGTTCGGGGGCGCGACGCTGGTCAGGCGCGGAGCAGGTCCCGCAGGGCGGCACGGCCCCGGGTGTGGTCGAGCGCGGCACCCCGGGCGAAGGCGACGGCATAGGCGTCCTCGCCGAGCGCCGTCCGTGTCCCCTCCACCACCCCGGCCACGTCCTGGCTGGCAGTCACCCGCAGGCCGCGTACCGCCGTGGCCACCCCGAGCAGCCACGCGGCCCGCTCGGGTGCCCCGTCGTCCAGCACCACCCCGGCCAGACCCTCGGCCGCATCGGCGATGTCCGGCCCGTTGTGCTGGTGAAGGGCCGCGTCGAGCGCCTCCCGATGCCGGCGGCGGGCCTCGCCGGGATCGCCGCCGGCCTGGGCCACCCGGCCCAGCGCGGTCAACGCGGCGATCCGGACCTCGGCGCCGGTCCAGTCCTCCGAGACCCGGGCCAACGCTTCGATCTGCCGGCGGTGGGCCTCCACCAGGTCACCGGTCAGCCGGGCCACCTCGCCGAGGCCCCAGACGACCTGGGCCGCCGTCGCCGACATGCCACCGCGCCGGGCCAGGTCGGCGGCCTGCCCGTACTCGACGCGGGCGGCGTCGGCGTCACCGGCGCGCAGCAGCCGCTCGGCCCGCCGGCAGTGCAGGTCCGCCACCTCCTCGTACGCGCCGAGTTGCCGGACCAGCCCCAGGGCCTCGTCGCGCAGGGCGAGGCACTCGTCGTCCGCGCCCCGCCAGGCGGCAATGGTCGCCAGCCCGTCCAACGCCTGCGACACGCCCCACCGGTCCCCCACCGACCGGAAACCGGCCAGCGCCTGCCGCAGCTCCGACTCGGCCGAGTCGACGATCCCCCGGAACAGGGCGAGGAAGCCGTTGCCGAAGTGACCGAGCGCCTGCGACCACGGGTCCGTGCCGATCAGCCGTCTGCGCCGGGGCAGTTCCGCGCCCGGCGGTCCGGCGAACTGTGCCCACAGGACGTTGAAGAACGGCTGCCGGGGCGGGTGTTCCATCGCGTCGACCAGGACGGTGGCCCGTCGTACGTGGTCGGCCAGACCGGCACCGGCGCCACCGGACACGGCGTACACCACGCAGAGCACGTACTCCTCGACCAGATCGTCGGGAGGTTCCGGCCCGACCGCGCGCAGCACCTGTTCCGCCAGCGGCGCGATCTCGCCGCGGAGGCCGCGTAGGTACCAGTAGGCGCTCGACGCGCCGATCAGCCGCATCGCCATCGGCGGGTCGGCGGTGACCGCCCAGCGCAGGGCGGCATCCAGGTTGCGGTGCTCGGCGCGGAGCCGGTGCAGCCAGTCGACCTGCTCCGTGCGGCGCAGGTAGCCGTCGGCGGTGGCGGCCAGGTGGAGGAAGTACGCGGCATGGGCCCGACGGAGCGGATCGTCCTCGCCGGCCTCGACGAGCCGATCGGCGCCGAAGGTCCGCACCGTCTCCAGCATCCGGTACCGGCCGGCGGCGTGTTCGAGCAGCGACCGGTCCACCAACGCGGCGAGCAGTTCGGCGGTGTCCGGTCCGCGCCCACGCCCGCGCTGGGTGGTTGCAGGGGACCCCTCCTCGGCAAAATGCGGTAGGAGGGGTCCCCTGCAACCACAAACCTGCTCGGCAGCGGAGACGGTCGTCCCACCGGCGAAGACGGTCAGCCGGCGCAGGAGTCGCCGTTCCGCGTCGCTGAGCAGGTCCCAGCTCCAGCGGACCACGGCGTGCAGGGTCTGGTGCCGGGGCGCGGCGGTCCGGTCCCCCCGGGAGAGCAGCCGGAACCGGTCGTCCAGCCGGGCCGCCACCTCGGACAGGGGCAGGGCCCGTACCCGCACCGCCGCCAGTTCGATCGCCAGCGGCAGGCCGTCCAGCGCGGCGCAGATCCGGCGTACGGTGTCGACGGTGTCGGGGTCGAGGACGAAGTCCGGGCGTACCGCGGCGGCCCGGTCGGCGAAGAGGCGCAACGCCGGGGCGGTGACGGCGGTCCCGGCCGGCGCCTCCGGCGGCGGTACGGGCAGCGGGGGCAACGGGCAGAGCAGTTCCCCGGTGAGGCCGAGCGGCTCCCGGCTGGTGGCCAGGATCCGCAGCTCCGGGCAGGCGGCGAGGAGGCGGCGTACGACCGGCGCGGCGTCGGCGACGACGTGCTCGCAGTTGTCGAGCACGAGCAGCATCCGCCGGTCCGACAGCGCGGTGACCAGACGGGTCACCGCCGGGTCGGCACCGCCGGCCGACACGTCGGCACCCGTCGGTCCACCGCCGTCGGCCGGCGCGCTGTCACCGTGCGGGCCGGCAACAGACGAACCGGTGCCATCCGGGCCGGCAACAGACGAACCCGTGCCACGCGAGCCGGCGACAGGGCGGCCGGCGAGTGGGGTGCGGGTCACCCCGGGCAGGCCGAGGCCGGACTCACGCAGGCCGAACGCGTCGAGCAGGACGGGCACGACCCGTGCGCCGGCCGGTAGCGGGGCGAGGTCGACGAAGCAGACCTCGCCGGCACGCCGGCTGGCCGTTTCGACCGCGAGACGGGTCTTGCCGACCCCACCCGGACCGGTGACGGTCACCAGCCGGCCGGCGTCGAGCAGTCCGGCCACCCGGGCCAGTTCACCCTCCCGGCCGACGAAGCTGCTCAGCTGGGCCGGGAGCCGGGCCGGCGGCGGTGACAACGGGTCGCCGCGCTCGTCGCGCAGCACCGCCAGGTGCACCGCGGCCAGCTCGGCCGAGGGTTCGATGCCGAGTTCCCCGGCGAGGGTGCGGCGCAGGTCGGCGTAGACCCGTAGCGCCTCGGCCGACCGGCCGGTGGCATGCAGCGCCCGCATGAGCTGCCCCCGGGGGCCTTCCCGCAGCGGGTGGGCGGCGACCACCTCGCGCAGCAGGGTGATCGGCGCGTGCGGGTCCCCGGCGGCGAGCGTCGCCTCGGCGTACTCCGCCACGATGCCCAGCCGCAGCTCGGTCAGGCGCGCGACCTGGACGGCGGCGAACGGCGCGGCGGTCACGTCGGCGAGCGGCTCGCCCCGCCAGAACGTGAGCGCCTCGCCGAGCAGGGCGACCGCCCGTGCCGGTGCCCCGGCGGCGAGGGCCTGCCGACCGGCCCGGTCGAGCCGGGTGGCCCGGTGCACGTCGACGTCCTCCGGGTCGACGACCAGCCGGTAGCCGGCCGGGTGCGCCTCGACGGTCACCGTGGTGCCGGTGGCGCGCAGCGCCCGGCGGAGCCGGGACACCTGGGACTGCAACGCGTTCGCCGCGCCGGCCGGCGGGTGCTCCCCGTGCAGGCCGTCGATCAGACGGTCCGCGCCGACCACCCGGCCGGCGTCGAGCAGGAGCAGGGCGAGCAGGGCCCGCAGCTGCCGCCCGCCCAGGGGCAGGGGCGTCCCGTCGACGGTGCGCGCCTCGACCGGGCCCAGGATGCCGAAGAACACGGCCCCGATTCTGACGTACCCGGTCCCGCACGCCGACCGCGTCGTACGGCGTCAGCGGGGGAGGTAGCGATCCACCAGCTCGTTGCGGAACTTTCCGGTCGGGTCGACGGCGACGGTCGCGGCGACCGCGTCGGCGAACCGGGGGTACGCGGCGGCCACCGCCGCCGGGGAGAGACCGAAGACCTTCCCCCAGTGGGGACGGGGGTCGAACGGGGCCAGTCGCTCCTCGACGGCGGCCACCACCGGGGCGACCGCCCCGGCGTCGGCGATCCAGGTGAAGTGGATCGCCACGGTGTCCCGGTCGTACTGGGGGCTCAGCCAGAGCCGGTCGGCGGCGACCGTCCGCAGCTCGCAGATCTGCAACACCGCGGCGATCCGGTCGCGGACGCCGTCCAGCGCGGCCAGCGCCTCGGCCGCCGCCGCCCTCGGCAGGTGGTACTCGGACTGCAACTCCGCGCCGCTGCTCGGGGTGAAGCCGGGTCGGAAGTGCGGTAGCCGCTCGTGCCAGGGACCGGGCACCCCGAGCTGCGCCGTGCAGGTGTCGCCGGGCAGTCCCGGCACCGGGTGCCGGGGCGTGTCGGCCGCCGTCGCTCCGAGCCACCGGACCGGCGGCGGCTCCTGGTCGGCCAGCTGTTTACGCCACACCTGGTCGAACCCGGGGCCCCGCCAGTCGGTGAAGAGGCTCACGCTGTACGCCGAGGCGAGCGCCTCGTCCATCGCCGCGCGGGGCAGGCCCAGGTGGACGTACTGACGGACTTCGAAGGTCGGCACCAGAGCCAGTGTGAGCCGGGTGACCACCCCGTACGCCCCCAGGCCGACCACCGTGCCGGGGAAGCGGGCGTCGGTGGAGTCCACCCGGACCAGATCACCGTCGGCGGTGACCAGTTCCAGGGCGACGACGGAGGTGGCCAGGTTGCCGTGGCGCTCACCGGAGCCGTGGGTGGCGGTGGCGACCGCCCCGGCGACCGAGATGTGCGGCAGGGAGGCGAGGTTCGGTAGGGCGTACCCCTGCTCGTGCAGGCGCGCCGCGACCTCGCCGTAGCGGAGCCCGGCCGCCACCGTGGCCGTGCCCGCGACCGGATCGATCTCGACCGTGGGCGGCAGGCCGTCCACCGCGACCAGGTCGCCGGTGGTGTCGGCGAGCCGGTTGAAGGAGTGCCGGCTGCCGACCGCGCGGATCCGCCGGCTCGCCGCCACCAGGTCGCGCAGTTCGTCGACCGTGGCCGGACGGTGCCGGCGGGCCGCCGCCCAGGTGACGTTGCCGGCCCAGTTCCGCGTGGGCACCCCGGTGTCCGGTGTGGCCCGCCCGTCATCTGGCATGACCTCTCCCCTCGGTCGTCGGCGGTGCACCCGAAGTCGGCGCCGGGAGGCCTCAGACGTGCGGCATGACCTCGGCGGCGACCAGTTCCAGGTGGTCCAGGTCGGCCAGGTCCAGCATCTGGAGGTAGACGCGCTGGCTGCCGACGCCCGCGTACCGGCCGATCTTGTCGACGACCTCGGCGGGCGAGCCGGCTAGCCCGTTCTCCCGCAGCTCGTCCGGGTCACGACCGATCGCCTCGGCCCGTCGCCGGACCTCCGCGTCGTTCCGGCCGCAGCACAGCACCAGCGCGTTGGACCAGCGCAGCTCCGCCGGGTCCCGGCCGATCGCGGCGCAGGCGTCGCGGACCCGGCCGAACTGCGCGGCCGTGTCGTCGACCGAGACGAAGGGCAGGTTGAACTCGTCGGCGAAGCGGGCGGCGAGCCGGGGCGTCCGCTTCGCGCCCAGCCCGCCGAGCAGGACCGGCGGCCGGGGCGACTGCACCGGCTTCGGCATGGCCGGGGAGTCGGTGAGGGTGTAGTACCTCCCGGAGAAGTCGAAGGTCTCCCCCACCGGGGTCTGCCAGAGGCCGGTGATGACGGCGAGCTGCTCCTCCAGCCGGTCGAACCGCTCGGCCAGCGGCGGGAACGGGATGCCGTACGCCTGGTGCTCCGCCTCGAACCAACCGGTGCCGACACCGAACTCGATCCGGCCGCCGCTCATCGCGTCCACCTGGGCCACGGTGATGGCGAGCGGGCCGGGCAGCCGGAAGGTGGCGGCGGTCATCAGCGTGCCGAGACGGATCCGGCTGGTCTCCCGGGCCAGGCCGGCCAGGGTGGTCCAGGCGTCGGTGGGGCCCGGTTCCCCGCTCGCCTCGCCCATCATCAGGTAGTGGTCGGAGCGGAAGAAAGCGTCGTAGCCGGCGTCCTCCGCGCAGCGCGCCACAGCGAGCAACTGGTCGTAGCTGGCCCCCTGTTGGGGCTCGGTGAAGACGCGCAGTTCCATGAGCCGAGCATAGGGAACCGGCCGTCGGTCCGGCGGGCGCACCGGAGGAGGTCCCGGTGGGCGGGCGCCGGGACCGCGCCCGCCCACCGGCGTCACGACGGCGTCCGTGCCGGTTGGAACGTCCGCAGCCGCAGGCTGTTGGAGACGACGAAGACCGAGGAGAGTGCCATGGCGGCACCGGCGATCATCGGGTTGAGCATGCCCACCATGGCCAGTGGCAGGGCGCAGAGGTTGTAGGCGAACGCCCAGAAGAGGTTGCCCTTGATGACCCGGAGGGTGCCCCGGGAGAGGTGCAGGGCGTCCACCACCGCGAGCAGGTCCTCCCGGACCAGGGTCAGGTCCGAAGCCTCGATGGCCACGTCGGTGCCGCTGCCCATCGCGATCCCCAGGTCGGCCTGGGCCAGCGCCGCCGCGTCGTTGACCCCGTCCCCGACCATGGCGACCGTCCGCCCCTCGGCCTGCAACTCCTTGATGATCTGGACCTTCTCGGCGGGCAGCACGTCGGCGATGACGTCGTCGATCCCGACCTCCGCGGCCACCGCCCGGGCCACCTTCTCGTTGTCCCCGGTGAGCAGCACCGGCACCAGACGCAGAGCCTTCAGCTCGGCGACCGCCCGGGCGCTGGTCTCCCGTACGGTGTCGGCCACCACGAAGACGCCCCGGACGACGCCCGCCCAGCCGACCAGCACGGCGGTGCGACCGGCCGCCTCGGCCGCCTGCCGGGCCTCGTCGAGCACGGTCGGGATCTCCAGCCCGGCCTCGGTGAGCAGCCGGGACCGCCCGACGAGGGTCGGCCGGTCGGCGACGGTGCCCCGGACGCCGAGCCCGGGGAGGTCGGCGAAGTCGGTGACCGGCAGCAGCCGCGCGGGGTCCCCGGCCCCGGCCACGATCGCCCGGGCCACCGGGTGGTCCGAGGCGGACTCCAGCGACGCGGCGACCCGCAGCACCTCGTCCCGGTCGGCGTCGCCGACCACCACCTCCAGCAGACTCATCCGGCCGGTGGTGACGGTGCCGGTCTTGTCCAGCACGACGGTGTCCACCTGGCGGCTGTTCTCCAGGATCTGCGGACCCTTGATCAGCACTCCCAGCTGGGCGCCCCGGTTCGTCCCGACCAGCAGGGCGGTGGGCGTGGCCAGGCCGAGCGCGCACGGGCAGGCGATGATCAGGACGGCCACCGCGAAGGCGAAGGACGGCGAGCCCATCCCGGTGCCCAGCCAGAAGCCCAGGGTCCCGACGGCGAGCCCGATCACCACCGGTACGAACACCCCGGCCACCTGGTCGGCCAGCCGCTGCACCGGGGCCTTGCCCGACTGCGCCTCCTCGACGAGCTTGGCCATCTGCGCGAGCTGCGTCTCGGCGCCGACCCGGGTGGCGCGGACCACGAGCCGTCCACTGCGGTTGACCGTCGCCCCGGCGACCTCGTCGCCCGGCGCGACCTCCACCGGCACGGACTCCCCGGTGAGCATCGACACGTCGACGGTGCCGTTGCCCTCCTCGACCACCCCGTCGGTGGCGATCTTCTCGCCGGGACGGACCACGAACCGGTGCCCGACCACCACCCGGTCGATCGGCAGCCGGACCTCAGTTCCGTTCTGCAGGACGGACGCCTCCTTCGCGCCCATCTGGAGCAGGGCGCGCAGCGCGTCCCCGGCGCGGCGCTTCGCCCGGGCCTCGAAGTAGCGGCCGCTGAGGATGAACATGGTGACCCCGGCGGCGACCTCCAGGTAGATGCTGGCCGCCCCGTCGGTCTGCGACACGCTGAGCGAGAACTCGTGCCGCATGCCCGGCGTGCCGGCGACGCCCAGGAAGAGCGCCCAGACCGACCAGCCGAACGCGGCCAGCGTCCCCAGCGACACGAGGGTGTCCATGGTGGCCGCGCCGTGGCGCAGGTTGACGAAGGCCGCGCGGTGCATCGGCCAGCCGCCGTACACCACGACGGGAGCGGCCAGGGTCAGCGACAGCCACTGCCAGTAGGTGAACTGCCAGGCGGGCACCATGGCGAGCGCGATCACCGGTACGGAGAGCGCAATCGACACCATCAGCCGCTTCCGCAGGTCGTCCAGCGGATCGGCCGGCGCGACGCCGCGCCCCACCTCCTCCGGCGGGGGCGGCACCTCGGCGGTGTAGCCGGCCTTCACCACGGTGGCGATGAGGTCCGCCGGGGTGACGTCGCCGGGGAACGCCACGCTGGCCTTCTCGGTCGCGTAGTTCACCGTGGCGTGGACGCCGGGCATCCGGTTGAGCTTCTTCTCGATCCGACTCGCGCACGCCGCGCAGGTCATACCGCCGATGACCAGGTCGATCCGGTTGGCCGCAGGAGACACGTCGGGGGGCGTGGTGACGCTCATCGCGCCACCTCTACCGGGGCGCCGACCAGGGCCGGCGCGGAGGAAACCCGGTCGACCTGCCCGGCCGACATCATCATGTCGTGGCCCTCCCCGCTCTCCGCCGGGGAGCTGATCGGGCCGATGAGCCGGCCGATGATCAGCATCACCGTGAAGACCACGAGCAGGACGAGCAGGTAGGTGCCGAGTCGCCAGATCGCGTTCATGACAGGTCCTCCTCGGGAGAGCCGCCGGGACCGGCCGCCCGCCGGCGGTCGGGGCGTGGCCGGCCGCCCCCGTCACCGACGTCGTCCGCGTCGGGGTACGGGGTCCGCCCACCGCCGGGCGACGGGGTGGCGGCCACCCTCCGGTCCGGACAGAAATTCATGTTCCACACTCCAGCCCAGCGGGCTCCGAAGGCCGGGCGATACCGACCCTGCCACATTCCAGCCGATCCCGACGACACGGCTCCCCCGACCAATTCACCGTTGCTTTTCTAACCGATTATCCGCTGCTCGGCCCCGGTCTCGGCATCGCGTACGCCGATCGCGCTGACGGGGCAGAGCTCCGCCGCCGCGACGACCATCGGATCGCCCTCCGGAACCACCTTCTCCACCGGCTGCGACCACCCGTCCACCAGCCGGAATCGGTCAGGCGCGGTGGCCAGACACATTCCGGAGCCGATACACGAGGAATCGACCTCCACCTTCCACCGTCGCTCCGTCACGGACGGTCCTTCTACCACTCGACCGGCAGCGCCGACGGGCACCGCGCGATCAGTCCGGGCTTCCACGGAACCTCGTCGGCGGGCACCGCCAACCGCAGTTGCGGGAAACGCCCGATGAGTCCCTCCAGGACAAGTTGGATCTCCAGTCTCGCGATCGACGCGCCGAGGCAGTGGTGCGCACCGTGCCCGAACCCCAGGTGGGGATTGTGTGACCGGGCCAGGTCGATCTCCTCCGGGTTCTCGAAGATCCTTTCGTCGCGGTCCGCCGACGCCCGCTGGAAGATCACGGTGTCACCGGCACGAATGGTGACCCCGGCGATCTCGACGTCCTCGACCGCCACCCGGGGGAAACTGCCCACGGAACGGAGCGGGATGATCCGCAACATCTCCTCGATGGCACTGGGCACCAGGCGTGGGTCGTCCCGCAACTGGGCCCAGAGTTCGGGCTGGGCCAACAGCAGGTAGAGCACATTCGCGATCATGCTGAGCGACGTCTCGTGGCCCGCCATGAGGATGCCGATGCCGGTTCGCAGCATCTCCGTCTCGCTGAGCCGGTCCTTCCGCTCGAACGCCTCGAGCAACGTGGTGACGAGATCCTCCCTGGGCTCCCGTCGGCGCTGGTCGGCGAGCTCGCCCAGGTACGCCTCCAACTCGTTGCGCGACCGCTCGATCTCCTCCGGCGGCGCGCCGCTGGTGGCGACGAAGACGTCCGAGAACTGCCGGAACCGGTCCCGGTCCTCGTACGCGATCCCGAAGAGTTCGCAGATCATCGTCACCGGCACCGGAACGGCGAGGTATTCGACCGCGTCGGCCGGGGCGCCGTGCTTCGCCATCGCGTCGAGTTGCTCGTGCACCACCTCCTTGATACGCGGTGCCAGAGCGTCGATCCGACGCTTGGTGAACGCCCCGGCGACGACCCGCCTGATCCGGGTGTGCTCGGGCGGATCCATCGAGAGCAGGTTTCCCTTGCGCAGGGGCAACGGGGTCACCCGCGCGGTATCCGGTTCGGTCGCCCGCAGCGAGCTGAATCGACGGTCGGCGAGGAACTGCTTCAACTCGGTGTAGCCCGTGATCAACCACGCCTCACCCCCGTAGGGCATGCGGACCCGGGTGATCGGTTCGGTACGGCGCAGCTCCGTGTATCGGGGATGGAGATCAAGCTTGTTGACCGGCCCGAAAGGATAGGTGGGCACTTCCGTGGTGTTGTCGGCCGTCATCGTACCCCTCTGGCAGCAATCAGCAGGATCGGCCCGCGCCGACCCCGGCGGGAACGAGGACGAACGTGGTCTGCCGGTGGCCGGTCATCGTCGACCAGGTCATCTGACGGAGCCTCCGGCCGACGTGCTTCCGCGCGTCCCCAGGTACGGCAGCAATCTACCAGCAACATCGATGAACATCCCAGAGCAATGACCACAAGAGCGAGATTGCCGACACGTCCTTCCAATCACTGAGGTCTATTTGTTGTGTTGCCGGAAGCAGCGCCTTTGACCCAATCTTCCGATGTTTCGATGGTCCTTCCCGACGATTCTCGGCATGCTTCGCGCGCCCGCGACAAGGCGGGCGTCGACCGTGGGTTTCGGCGTTACATCTGACTCACCCGTGACGCGTCCGACGGCTTGCAACTCCAGTGACAGGTCCGGGTGGGGCAGACGCACAGCGGGCGGGTGTTGAGCAACGCCCGGCCGGTGTCGGCGTCCGTGTCGATCCGGCCGTCGACCCCGAAGACCGTACGGAGGACCTCGGGGGTGATCGTGCTCTCCGCCGCGCCGGTCGCCACCACCCGTCCCTCCTGGAGCACGACGACCGAGTCCGCGTAGGTCACGGCGAGATCGAGACTGTGCAGCGCCGCCACGGTGGTCACCCCGAGACCCCGGACCAGCTCCATCAACTCCAGTTGGTGACGGATGTCGAGGTGGTTGGTCGGCTCGTCGAGCACCAGCAGTTGCGGCTCCTGCGCCAGGGCACGGGCGAGGAGGACCCGCTGCCGCTCGCCTCCGGACAGCTGACCGACCCGGCGGTGCGCCAGGTCCACCAGCCCGGTCTGCTCGAGAGCCTCCTCCACCGCCTGACGGTCGACGCTGCGGAACCGGTCGAACGTGCCCAGGTGCGGTGAACGTCCCAGGCAGACCGTCTCGAAGACGGTGAACTCGAAGCCGGAGTGCTGTTCCTGGGCCAGCACGCCGGTGTGCCGGGCCGCCTCCGCCGCGGTCATCTTCCAGACGTCACGGCCGCCGACCAGCACCGTCCCGGCGTCGGGCCGGTACGCCCGGTAGACCGTACGCAACAGGGAGCTCTTGCCGCTGCCGTTGGGCCCCACGAGCGCGGTGAACTCACCCGCCCGGTTCGACAGGCTCACCTCGTCGAGGATCCTTCGGCCGCCCCGCGTCACCGACACCCCGTCGACGGACAGGTCCATCACATCTCCTCCCCCGCCAGGCCCCGGGCCCGCATCACCAACAGGAAGAACGGCACGCCCAGGAAGGCGGTGAGAATGCCGATCGGCAGCTCCGTCGGCGAGATCAGCATCCGGGCGGCGACGTCCGACCAGATGAGGAAGAGCGCCCCCAACGTGACGGTCACCGGCAGCATCCGTCGGTGGTCGGCTCCGACGATCATGCGGGCCAGGTGCGGCACGATCAGACCGACGAACCCGATTCCGCCGGAGACCGCGACCACCGTGCCGGTCAGGAGCGTGACCAGGATCAGCAGCTGACGCCGCAGGATGGTGGCGGACACCCCGAGGGCCGCACACGCCTCCTCGCCGAGCACGAGGACGTTCAGCCGGCGACTGACCAGCATCAGCAGCGCCGTGCCGACCAGCACCACCACTGCGGGGACGGCCAGCGACTCCCACCGCGCTCCGGAGAGGCCACCGAGCAACCAGAAGATGATCTGCTGCTGGACGGCCGCGCTCTCCGAACGGGTCAGCAGGAAGGAGGTCACCCCACCGAGCAGGTGCGCGCAGGCCACCCCCACGAGCACCAGCCGCAGGGGCAGCAGGCGGCCGTGCTGCCGCGCCAGGACCAGCACCACCGCCATGGCGGCCGCCGCGCCGAGGAAGGCCGCCGTGGGCAGCGTCAGGGCACCCAGCACGGCCAGCCCGGTGGTGAGTACGACCACCGCACCGACCGACGCGCCGGAGGACAACCCGAGGAGGTACGGGTCGGCGATCGGGTTGCGTACCACGCTCTGCACCACGGCGCCGGAGAGCGCGAGTCCCGCGCCGACCACCGCACCGAGCAGCACCCGGGGGAACCGGATCCGCCACACGATCAGATCCGAGGTCGACGCGCTGTCTCCGCCGCCGGTCAGGTGGTGCAACAGGATCCGACCCACCTCGTCGGGGGGCACCCGGACCGGCCCGATCCCGGTCGCCGCGACCAGCGACACCAGCAGCATCACGAACAGTCCACCGAGCACCACGGCGTACGGGACACGGTCCGGCCGCCGGGCGATCCGCCGCTCGGCCCCGGTGCCGGGGACGGCGCGGGTCTCCGCGACCGTCACGGCTGCCCCGTCCACAGTCCGGTCGCGAGTTGCTCCAGGCCGTCGAGGTTCAGTGGGGTGGGAAAGGAGACCAGGAACTGCGAGGTGCCGACGACGCGCCCCTGTTTGACCGCGCTCGTGTTGGCCAGCAGCGGGTTCGCCTTGACCTGCCGCAGCAGTTCCTCGCCCTTCACCTTGGCGAACGGGTAGTCACTGATCACCCAGATGACCTGCGGATCCCGCTTGAGCACCTCCTCCGGTGAGACGTCCGCGTGCATGGACGTCACGTCGGTGAAGGCGTTCTGGCCGCCGGCCGCCTCGATGAGGGCATGGGCGATGGTCACCGTGCCCGAGGTCTTCAGCGGCTGCCCGGCCACCGGGTTGTCCTGGAGGATCAGCACCCGCGGCTTGTCGGAGCCCCGCTTCGCGACCACGGCCTGTTCCCTGGCACGCAGTTCGGCGATCACCTGCTCGGCCCGCTCCTCCACCTGGAACACCTGGCCGAGGCGGGTGAGGAAGTCGTACGTCGAGGAGAGACTCGCCGGCCCGCCGTTCTTCTCGTCGCCCAGGCAGGCGGACAGACCCTTGGCCCGCATCGTCTCCAGGTCGGCGTCGCTCGGGCTGCCGGGCGCCTGGCCGAAGGTGGAGAAACCGGTCACCACCATGTCCGGGGTGGCGGCGGCCACCACCTCGGTGGTCGCCACGGTCCGCCCGAGCACGGACAACTTCTCCAGCTCGCCCCGGAAGGGCTGCTGGTCGGCGCCGAAGGGGGCCGGATAGCCCGTTCCCACGATCCGGTCGGTCAGCCCCAGCCTCGCCATGGCCTGGGCGGCGTAACCGTCCACGGTGACCACCCGGCGCGGCGACGCGGGCACGGCCAGGTCCCGGCCCTGGCAGTCCTTGATGGTCACGGTGCTGGTCACGCTGGTGTCGGTGTCCGCGCCGGCATCGCCGCAACCGGTGAGCACCACGACGCCACTCATCATGACGGCGAGCCAGGGGGCGGTTCTCGGGAACCGGCGCCGCAGGCCGGCACCGGATGGCCGAGACCGCCGCGCCCGTCCCACCCGATGGAAAGGACGGGCTACCCGTGCATCCCCGCCGGCCCGCCTCCCTGCCAACATCTCAGTCATGTTCCGTTAGTCGCGCTCCGTACCCGGGAAGTTCCCGACGGTTGTGCGATCAGGATCGGACATACCGGTCCCGCCGCAGGTCGTGGGGATATCCAAGAATCTCTTCATCCGTGTGAACCAAATCTGGTAGTGGAGCGACTACCTTCAGACACGAACCCCCCGACGACCGCGCGGATGGAGCTGGAACGTGACGCAGAGCCGGGAGATCACACCTCCGCCGAACGGACCAGCCGCGCCGCGCCAGCGCAACAGCTGGGCGGTCGTGCTCACCGCGGGTCTGATCTCCTTCCTCGTGATGTTGGAGATCAACGTCGTGCACGTGGCGCTCCCCGTCATCCAGCGGGAACTCGGGACCACCCAGGGGGTGACGCAGTGGGTCGCGGTCGGCTACCTGCTGCCGGCGGTGATCCTGGTGCTGCCCTGTGGGCGCTGGCTCGACCAGATCGACCGCAGGACGGCGTACGCCTTCGCGGTCGGCGGTTTCGGGCTCACCAGCCTCGCCGCCGGCCTGGCCCCGGGCATCGAGACCCTGATCACCGCCCGGGTCCTCCAGGGCGTCTTCGCCTCGTTGATCTTCGCGATGGCCCCCGCCCTGGCCGCTCTCGCGGTCCGCGCCGACGCGCACGGGCGGGCGATGAGCGTCATCGCCACCATGGGACCGCTCGGCGCGATCACCGGCCCGTCGCTCGGCGGCCTCCTGCTCGACTCGATCGGCTGGCGCGCGGCCTTCCTGGTGGTCGTGCCCGTGTGCGCCGTGGTACTCCCGATCGGCCTCCGGACGATTCCCGCCACCGGCAAGGCGTTCCGGCTGCCGGACCGGGAGTGGCTGCTGGCCGCCGGACTGATCGCCGTGGCGGTCGGCGCCCTCCTGGGCGGCATCTCGCTGGCCCCGGACCGGGGCCCGGCCTGGCTGCTGCTGTCGCTGCTCGCCGTGCCGGCGCTCCTGGCCTGGCACCGGCTCGGCACCAACCGGCCGGTGCTGGACCTGCTGCGGACGCGGGACATCTCGATGGCGGCGCTCGCGATCGTGACCGGTTCGCTGGGGTACGCGATGCTGGCGTTCGTCGTGCCGTACTTCCTGCTCCAGGTGCTCGACACCAGCGCTGCCGTCGCCGGGCTGACGGTCCTGGCCTACCCGCTGGCCATGGCGGTGTTCGCGCCGCTCGGCGGCACCCTGGCCGACCGCTGGGCACCGGGTCCGGTGGCGCTCGTCGGGGCTCTCCTGGTCGCGACCTCGGTGCTGCTGGTCCAGCCGCTCGCCAGTGACTGGAGTCCGATGGACCTGGCCTGGCGGCTGGCGGTCGGCGGGGCCGGCACCGCCCTGTTCGGCGGGCCCGTCCAGGCCATGGCGATGCGGGCCGCCCCGCGCCCGCTCGCCGCGACCGCCGCAGGCACCCTCCAGTCCGGGCGGATGCTCGGCTTCACCCTCGGTCCGGCCGTCGCCACGGCCGTGTGGGCCGCTTCCGACCACTCGGTCCCCGGCATGAGGAACGCCCTGACCACCTCGCTGACCATCGCCACGCTCGCCGCCGCCGTCCTCGCCGCGGGTCTGCTGCTGACCGCCCGCCGAACCCGGCGCGCCGTGGCGCCCGCCGCCGCCGAACCGATCGAGGTGATGCCCCAGAAGGCTCTGGACTGACCCACCGGCATTTGTCTCCACCGTGGAAGGACGCAATTCGATGGACGTGATCGGGGTCGGCTTCGGCCGGACTGGCACTCTCTCCCTACGGGCAGCTCTCGTGCAGCTCGGCTTCGACCCGTGCTACCACTTCGCCACGCTCTTCGAGAAGCCGGACCAGGCCAAGTACTGGCTGGCCGCCGCGGAGAACGATCTCACCTCGCTCCGTACGGCACTCGAGGGGTACCGCGCGACCGTGGACTGGCCCGCTACCTCCTTCTGGCGCGAGCTGGTGCAGGAGTACCCGCACGCCAAGGTAATCCTGACCACCCGCGACTCGACCGTCTGGTACGAGTCGATGGAGAGGACCATCCTGAGCATGCTGCGGCACGGGAAGCAGACGGGCGCGTTGGTGGCCAACTTCCCGCACCTGCCCGCCGAACAGGTCGTCCAGACCGCGACCCTGGTCGGCCACCGGGTCACCGTGCCCCTCAGTTTCGACGGCCGGGTCGACGACCGTGACCACGTCATCGCCTGCTACGAGCGGCACAACGAGGCGGTCCGCCGGGAAGTGCCCGCCGATCGCCTTCTCGAGTACCAGCCGGGTCAGGGATGGGAGCCGCTCTGCCGGTTCCTCGGCGTGGCGGTGCCGGACAATCCGTATCCGCATCTGAACGAACGTCCCGCTGCACTGCGCGGCCCCGACAGCTGACCGGTCGGCCCGGATGGACGCGACCCGGCGCGAGTTCCGCCGCCGGGTCCCGTCCATCCGGCACTCCGGGCGGGGCGGGGGACGATCACCGGCAGCGGAGCTGCCGTCTCCGCCCCGGCACCCGGCCTCGTCCGTCGGCGCGACCGGTGGACACCCCCGCACCGGACCACCACCGACAGACCCCGCCAGCGTGACCGCACCGCCAGCAGGGTGACCGCCGAAGCAGCTGACCGTTCCGAGCGGAGCCGGCAGCGGGGAGCCCCACCGCGTCCGAACGGATCCGCTCGACTCGGGCACGGGCGGCGCTCGACCCGTTCATCCGAGACTGGGCACACCACCCCGGGCAGGACAGCCCGACCGGCTCCTTCCCGGCCCGACCGCCGTCCGGCCCGGCCGTCAGGTCCATGTCGATGGCGGACCGGACGAGGAACGACCGCCGCCTCCACCGTCGTTCCTGCCCTCGTCCCACCCCGCTGAAGCCCTCGACAGCGGTCCCCGCCGCGCCCGGGCGACATCTCAGCACATTCTTCAACTGATTGATGGCGACATTTCGCGACGCCGCCCGCATTTCCATCATATTGATATATTTCATTTTATATCGGGCAGTCGTTGATGACCTCCAAATGGTTCCCTCTGACATCTTCAGCCATGGGAACATCGGACACTACCGGCGTCGCACAGCGGCGCGCCACCGAGGATCGCGAACGACTCGGGCCGCAACGACGCCAGCGGACGGCAAAAAATGCGAGCAAAGTGCAGCAAAGGCGGCACGCTTCGTGCAACGTTACTGGGCGAACATTCGATTTGGGCGATGATGTGAAAATTCCGTCAGCCCATTCAAGGTCAATAGGTGAGTGATTAACTGGTGTTGGGGCGTTACATTCCCTTGGGGGATGACTTCGCCTGACAGATGGACCACCGGTTCGGCGCGAGCCAACCCCATCGATAGACTCGCGTCGATACCAGAGGAGAGCGGATGCACAAAGTCAAGCGGCGGGTGCCGTGCAGCCACGACCTCCGGTCGTGGCCTCACCCGCCGCACGGGGGCAGCACTCCGAACAGGCGGGACGCCGTTGGGACGACGGCAGGGAAGGGGCTTTTCCCGGCCTCGGACCTCGCTGCGCATCCGTCCGGCTCGACGCGGCGACACCTTTTCCGGCGCGACCACCGGCAGGCCCGGGGCGACACCATCGTTGTAGGTAAAGGTGCCTGATCACTGAGGATGGCCGGGGGTCGAACCGCCATCCCGCCAGTCGACGATTCCCCGTAGAACCAATCTGCGAAGTAGGCCATTGCCTCGTTCCTGATCTGAGGAGACAGGCATGCGGTACCGCATGGCACCGTCGTGTCGACATCGCAGGAAAAAGAATTCCCCGATCTGAACCGATCGCGGCCGGTGCCGCCCGTGCCATCGGTTACGCGGGGCGGTCCGATCGGCCATCATCCGCGCCGCGACTTCCTTACCTGGAGACACCGATGACCTCAGAAAATCCCTATCCGCTCTACGGGCCGGAGTTCAAACGCTGCCCGTACACCACTTACCAGCAGCTACGTGACAAAGGCGAGGTCCACCCCGTCGAGTTTCCCAGCGGAGTGACCGGCTGGCTCGTCACCGGCTATGACGCGGCGGTGCGTACCCTGACCGACCCACGACTCGGGAAGAACCACGACCTGGGTAACGACGCCTGGCGCAAGCTCGCCGCCATCATGCCGGAGCCGCAGCACTCGCAGCTCCAGGTCCACCTGCTGCACCAGGACCCGCCCAAGCACACGTTCATGCGGCGGTTCGTCACCGAGGCGCTCAACCCGCGACGCCTCGAGGCGCTCCGGCCGCAGTTCCAGGCCATGGCCGACGAACTCCTCGACGACCTGGCTCCGGTCGGGCACGGTGACCTGGTCGAGAGCTTCAGTGCCAAGTTCCCGTTCCTGGTGCTGAGCACGGTGATCGGCCTACCGCCCCACCTCGCGCGGCGATTCCGGCGGGAGTGGTGCCGGGTGGTCCAGCCGGTCGGTCCCAAGTCGCCGCACCGCGCGCACTACATCGGCCTCCTGCACGGCCTTCAGGCGTACATCGCCGAGGTGGAGGCGGACCGCCGGGCCGACCCCGGCGACGACCTGCTCTCCAGGCTGGTCGAGGCGAACGACGACGGCCGGTTGAGCAACGAGGAACTCGCCTCGATGATCTTCCAGCTCCTGGTGGCCGGCCAGGAGCCGATGACCAACCAGATCAACACCGCGATGGTGGCCCTGCTGACCCACCCGGAGGCCCTGGAGCGACTGGCCGCCGATCCGGCACTGCTGCCCCGCGCCGCCGAGGAGCTGATGCGATACGACAGTGCCTTCGAGCTGACCACCTGGCGGTTCTTCGCGGAGGACAGCGACCTCTTCGGCACCCGTATCCCCGCCGGTGACTCGGTCATCGTCTCCCTCGCCGCCGCCAACCGGGATCCGGCTCGCTTCGAGCGGGCGGACGAACTCGACCTCGATCGCTCACCGAACCCGCACATCGCCTTCGGGCACGGCATCCACTTCTGCCCGGGGGCCGGTCTGGCCCGTACGGAACTCCAGATCGCGCTGGAGACGATCCTCCGGCGCCTGCCGCACCTGAAGCTCGCCGCGGAGCCCGACGAACTGGGCTGGATCCCGGCCGTCCTCGGCCGGGGCGTCGAACGCCTGCCGGTCACCTTCACGGCGACTCCCTGACCCGTCCACCACCATCCCACGCGGCCGACGCCGTCGGCCGTGCGCGAGCGCGCGCTTTTCCGAGCCACCGGGCCACCCACGCCCGGTCACCGATGACCGCGGGCTCGGACCCCTCCCCTTCCGTAGCGTGATGTCAGCTGGGAGAAGACCATGCCAAGCTCCACCCGATCCGCGCCGCAGGACCACACCAGCGCCGAGCTGATCTCGAACGTCATCCTGCGGTTCCTCCTGCCGCACCGCCGGTCGGAGGCCGGCGAGCACGAGCACACCGACTGCTTCGCCGAGCAGCTCAGCGCGATCCGACACTTCGTCGACCGGCAGGAGCCCATCCTGTTCACCCTGCCGGCCTTTCCCTGCAAGTCGCCCAACCGGCGCAAGGTCCTCGGTCACCTGCCCGACATGGGCGAGCTGCTCTCCCTGCAGTTCCTCAACCAGCTCTGCGACCAGGTAGCCAAGGTGCACACCCCCGGCGCGCGGATGCTGCTCTGCAGCGACGGGCACGTCTTCGGCGACCTGATCCGCGTGCCGGACGACCACATCACCGAGTACGGCGACGAGATCCAGGCGATGGTCGAGCAGTACGGACTGTCCCACATCGAGGCCTTCAGCCTCCAGGACGTCTACGCCGGTCACGACTACGACGGCAAGCGCAAGCTGCTGACCGAGCAGTACGCCCAGTCGCTGGAGAGCCTGCGGGACGAGGTCCGTTCCGACGACAAGACGCTGAGCCTCTACCGGGGGATCACCCGTTTCCTGGTCGAGGACGTCAGCGAGTGGCACGACAGCAAGGCGGCGCTCCAGCGGGACTGCCGGCAGCGGGCGTACGGCGTGATCCAGCGCAGTCGCGCCTGGGGCGACCTGATCGCCGACCACTACCCCGTGTCGGTCCGGCTCTCCATCCACCCGCAGCCCTGCGGGGCGGCGAAGTTCGGCATCCGGCTGCTGGAGATCCGGGACATGTGGCTGACCCCCTGGCACTCAGTGGCGGTGCTGCGGACCGACGGCCGGTTCGCGCTGATGCCCCGGGTCGAGGCCGAGAAGATCGGCAAACTGGTGTACCGGGACGGCCGGCCGAGCCACTTCGTGGTTGACTCCTCTGAGTGACCACTGTGGAGCCGACACCGTGGGGCGACGACCGCCCGCTGGTCGAACGCTACCGGACGATGCTGTTCGACCTGGACGGTGTGGTCTACCGCGGTGCCGCCGCGGTGGACCACGCCCCGCCGGCCCTCGCCGACCTGGTCCGGCACGGGCGGGAGCGGATCTTCGTCACCAACAACCCCTCCCGGACGCCACCCGAGGTGGCCGCCCTGCTGGACCGGCTCGGCGTCCCGGTGCCGGCGGAGTCGGTGGTCACCTCGGCGCAGGTGGCGGCCGCGATGGCGGCGGCCACCGTGCCGGCCGGGTCCCGGGTGCTCGCGGTGGGCGGGGCAGCGGTGCTGACCGCGCTGCGCGAGGAGGCGTTGACCCCGGTCCGCTCGGCTGCCGACGACCCGGTGGCCGTGGTCCAGGGGTCGGCCCCCGAGGTCGACTGGCGGCAACTGGCCGAGGCGTCCTACGCCGTCGCCCGGGGGCTGCCCTGGATCGCCACGAACATGGACCTCGCGGTGCCCCGGGAGGGCGGCATGGCACCGGGCAACGGCGCACTCGTGCACGCCGTGACGCTGGCCACCGGACGGGTGCCGCTGGTGGCCGGCAAGCCGGAACCGGCGATCTTCGGGTACGCCTGCCGGCGCGGGCCGGGTCCACACGTGATGATCGGGGACGGGTTGACCACCGACGTCGAGGGTGCCCGACGCAGCGGTCTGGACAGCGTGCTCGTGCTGACCGGGGTCACCTCCGTCGACCACCTGCTCGACGCGCCGCCCCCGCACCGGCCGACGCACGTCGTCACCGACCTGCGCGGTCTGTTCCGGGCGCCACCGCCGGTGCGGGGCGCGGACGACCGGTACGCCTGCGGCCCCTGGCGCACCCGTCGGGAGGGCGACGACATCGTCCTGACGGGTGGCCCCGGGGACCCGGCCGACGGCGTACGGGTGCTGTGCCACGCGGTGTGGGCCGCCCGGGACGAGGGACGTCCCGCCCTCGTCGCGGCCGGCTCCCGGGAGCTGCTGCGGCCACGGCGCCGGGAGAGCCTGCGGACGTGATCCCGACTCGTGATGGAACCGGACGGGCACGAGGAACGACTCCTGATCGTATGGCCTGAGTAGAGGAGTTCCGAATGCCCCGATGGTCCGGCCCGGCCGGCCTGGTGATCCGACAGGTGGGAGCGGCGGCCGCCGCCATGGCGGTCGTGCTGGCGGTCTCCGCCACCCCGGCCAGCGCGCACGCCCGCCTGGTGGACACCTCCCCCGCCAAGGACGCCACCCTCTCGTCTCCGGTGGAGACGGTGGAGTTCACCTTCGACGACCGCGTCCGGGACGAGTTCGTCACGATCGTGGTGGCCGGACCGCAGGGGCGGTCGTACCTGCGGGGCGAGGTCGAGGTCGACCAGTTCCGGCTACGCCAGCCGGTCTATCCGACCGGCTCCGGTTCGTACCGGGTCGCCTGGCGCGTGGTCGGCTCCGACGGGCACCCGGTGCAGGGCGAGTTCCGCTTCCAGGTGACCCTGCCGGCCGGTCAGGAGCCGGCGGTCCTGCCCCCGGCCGAGGCGGAGGACGGCCCCACCTCGCGCTCCGGCACACCCTGGGTGCTGCTGGCCGGCGGGGGGCTCGTGCTGCTGGCGGCCGGCGTGGCGCTGGCCTCCCGCACGCGCATGCCCCGGCGGCTGACCAGGAAGCTCCCGAGGTGACCCGGATCGAGCAGCGCCCGGCCGACCCCTCGCTCACCGTCCGGCGCGACTCCGGCCCGGCCCGGCTCGTCGCCGCGACGGCGGCCGTCGGGTCCGTGGTCCTCGCCCTCGCGCTCTGGTACGGCGGCGGCACGGACCGCGAGCAGATCCTCGGCCTGCCCGACGGTGGCGCGTTCACCGCCTGGGCGCTGCCGGTCGCCCGGACCCTGAGCTACGTCGGGGCGGTCCTGACCGTCGGCTGGACGGTCGCCGCGGCGTTCCTCCTGCCCGGCCTGGACCGGCTGGTCGGTCCGGTCGGGTACCGCCTGCTGCGCCGGGCGTCCTGGACGGCGGCGCTCTGGCTGGTGGCGACCGTGGTCGCGCTGCCGCTGACCGCCTCCAGCCTGCTCGGCAACCCGGTCGACCAGGTCAGCACGGTCACCGTGTTCAGCCTCGCCATGTCGGTGTCGCAGGGGCAGGGCCTGGTCATCGCGGCGGCCATGATCGCCGTGGTGTTCGCCGCGACCCGCTGGGTGATCACCCGCACCGGTGCCGCAGTCACCGCCCTGCTGGCCGTGGCGGCGACCCTGCCGGTGGTCCTGACCGGCCACTCGGCGGGCTCCGGCAACCACGCGATCGCGGTCAGCAGCGTCGGGATCCACACGGCGGCGGCGGCCCTCTGGGTCGGTGGCCTGGTCGCGCTGCTCACCCTTCCCAATCACCGTGACCTGCCCCTGGCGGCCCGGCGCTACAGCACGACGGCGCTCTGGTGCTTCGTGCTGATGGGGCTGAGCGGGATCGCCAACACCGCGATCCGGCTGTACCGGCCCGACGAGCTGTGGAGCACCCGGTACGGCACGCTGGTGCTGGTCAAGAGCGTCGTGCTGGTGGCGCTGGGCGCCTTCGGGGCCGCACACCGGTGGCGTACCCTGCCCCGGCTCGCCGCCGGCGGGGCGTGGGCGTTCCGCCGGCTCGCCGCAGTCGAGGTCCTGGTACTCGCCGGGATCGTGGCCGTCGGGGTCGCCATGTCCCGGGCCCCCTCGCCGGTGACCGTCGACCCGGCGGAGCCGGACGTCTACACCGAACTCCTCGGCTTCCCGCTGCCTGCCGCGCCGACCGTGGCCCGGCTGCTGGGCCAACCGGTCCCGGACGCGTACTTCCTGCTCATCGCCGTGATCGGCGGGGGCCTGTACCTCACCGGCGTACGTCGACTGCGGCGGGCCGGCCGGGTCTGGCCGACGGCCCGTACGCTCTGCTTCCTCGCCGGCATGCTGGTGCTGGTGGCGGTGACCTGCCTGGGCTTCGCCCGGTACGCGGCGGTGACCCACGCCCACCACATCGGCCAGCACCTGGCCCTGCTGGTGGTCGTCCCGCTGCTGGTCTGCGGCGGGGCGCCCGGCGCCCTGGCCCGGGCGACACTGCGCTCCGGGCCGACGTCCGACCTGCCCGGGGCCCTCCAGTGGTGGGAGACGCTGCGCCGCAGCGGCCCGGCCCGGGCCCTGGGACACCCGGTCAGCGCGGTGGTCGCCTTCGTGGCCTGCCTCTACCTGCCCTACTTCGCCCCGGTGTTGAGCTGGCTGATGCAGCGGCACGTCGGGCACCTGGGGATGCTCACCGCGTTCCTGGCCGCCGGTGGGGCGGTCGCCACGGTGCTGCGCCACCGCCCCCGTCGGGTCGGCGGGGGCGTCCTGGCGGTCGTCACGGCGGCGCTGCTGCTCTTCGCCCTCCTGGTCCGGCGCAGCGACCGGTTGCGGTCGGCCGAGTGGTTCGACCTGGTCCGCACGGGCTGGGCACCGGTCCCGGCCGTCGACCACCGGTACGCGGCCTGGACCGCGCTGGTGGCGGCGGTGGTGCTGACCACGGCCGGGCTCGCCCTGCTCGGGCGTTCCGCCGACGCGACGACCGGCGCGGACCGGCCCACAACGGCCGGCGCGGACCGGGTCGCGACGACCGGTGGCGACCCGCACGCGGTGCCGAGCGCCGACGACTCCCCCACGGTGACGGTCGGCGACGAACGCGCCGGAGCCGGTGGCGGGGACGGTCCGCGGCGCTGAGCACAGCGGCTTCCCGTCGGGTGGCGCGCGGACGCGTCCCCGACGGGAAGCCGGTGTGGTGGCGGGGCGGCTGTCAGCCCGGCTTGACGGCGGTGTAGACGCCGTAGTGCATGACGTCCTTGTCGTACGCCTGCTTCATCAGCGGCACGGAGTTGAGGAAACGGAAGATGTCCGCGCCCTTCGCCCGCACCAGCTTCCAGACGTACGAGGGGTCGCGCATCAGCGGCTTGACGATGTCGGCCGACAGCGCCCAGGTGGCGCGGACGTGCTCGGTCCAGTCGGCGGTCCGCACGTCGGCGTAGCCCAGCTCGCCGCAGAGCCTCGCGTAGTGCTCCAGCGGCAGCACGTGCGAGATGGCGAAGTCCCGGTAGAGCCGGCGCAGCAGCTTGACCTCCTTCGGGTCGAGCCGGTCGTCGCGGCTGGTCCAGGTGGCCACCACGAGCCGGCCGCCCGGCTTGAGGATGCGCAGGTTCTCCGCGAGGTAGGCCCGCTTGTCCGGCATGAGCTCGCAGCTCTCCATCGACCAGACCACGTCGAAGGTGTCGTCCGGGTAGTCGGTGTGCATGGCGTCCAGCACCCGGAACGACGTGCGGTCGGCGACACCCGCCCCGGCGGCCTTGTCGGTGGCCCGCTTGACCTGCTCGTGGCTGAGGGTGATGCCCTCGACGGTGCAACCCAGGTCGGCGGCGAGCATCACCGCGGACGCGCCGATCCCGCAGCCCGAGTCGAGCACCTTCGCGCCCTGCGGGATGCCGCCGAACCGCATCAGCTCCTGGGTGGTGCGCCGCTGCGCGACGTCCCGCGACACGTTCGGCGCGTCGAGGTCCCAGTAGCCGTGGTGGATGTGCTCGCCCCACAGGTCCTCGTAGAGGTCGACGAGCTTGTCGTAGTGGTCGCGCACGGCCCGGTGCAGATCCTCGACCGAGCCCTCCTGGCTCATGCCGGTGTCGGTGGTCTGGGTGCTCACGTGGCGCTCTCCTTGTCGCGAAAGGGGGTGGTTCAGGCGCTGGGAACCAGGCGGGCGGCAGAGCCCCGGCCGGCGAAGTCGGTGACCTGGCCGACCAGGATCGTCAGCCGGCGCATCAGTCGGGCGTCGGCGCGGATCGCCGCGTCCACGTCCTCGACGGCGGCCAGCTCGATCGAGTTGACGGCGACCGCCATCGGCGTGACCCAGCCGCGCAGCGACGTCACGGTGGTGCGCAGCGCGGCGACCGCGGTCGCCGCGCCGTGCTCGCTCCAGCCCACCGCCGCCGAGCCGACCACCTTCCCGTCGAGGTAGGCCGGTCGGTCGGCGGCCAGGTCCTCCAGGTGGTCCAGGGCGTTCTTGAGCAGTCCGGACATGCCGCCGTGGTAGGTGGGCGACACGACGATCAGGCCGTCGGCCCGGCGCACCGCGGCCAGCAGCGCGGCGGCGGCCGGCCGGCGGTGCGGGGCTCCGGGCTGATAGAGCGGCAGGTCCAGGTCCGCCGCGGTGAGCACCGTGCAGCGGGCACCACGGTCGGCGGCGAGGTCGGCGCAGGCGCGCAGCACCCGCTCGCTCACCGACCCCGGCCGCAGCGAGCCGCCGAGCAGTGCCAGCTCCACGGCGGTCACGGAAGCGGTCCGGCGGCCACCATCGCGGCCACCTGGGGACGCTGGAGCTTCCCGCTGGAGGTCTTGGGCAGGGTACGGGGAGCGACCACGACCACCTTCCCGGGGCGTACCCCGGTCAGGTCGCTGACCGCGCGTTCGACGGCGCGGGCGGTCTCGGCGGCCCGCTCGGGATCCCGGTGGGCCCGGCTCTCCACCACCAGCACCATCCGCTCGGTGCCGCTGCGCGGGTCCGGTACGCCGACCGCCACCGCGCCGCCCGCGCGCACCCCGTCGACGGTCTCGGCGGCCCGCTCGAAGGTCTGTGGCTGGTAGTTCCGCCCGGCCAGGATGATCAGGTCCTTGCTCCGGCCGGTGACGTAGAGCTCGCCGTCGAGCAGGAAGCCGAGGTCGCCGGTGTCCAGCCAGCCGTCGCGCAGTTCGAGCAGCGGGTCGGCGGGACCGTTGAGGTAACCGGTCATCATCGACTCGCTGGCCACCAGCACCCGGCCGACGTGCCGGTCGGGCAGGTCCACGTGGTTGCCGTCGGCCACCCGGACCTTGGTGCCCGGCACCGGAATGCCGGAGGAGACGTAGTGGTGGGTGTCCTCCGCCGACTCCGGTGCCAGCGCCCGGCCCTGCGCGGCCATCGCGGTCCGGGAGACCGGCTCGCTCCGGGGCGGGGTGCCGACCGGCGAGAACGTCGCGGCGAGCCCGAGCTCGGCCATGCCGTAGCAGGGCCGCAGGTGCTCCGGGCGGAAGCCGAGCGGCGCGGTCACCGCCAGGAAGTCGCGCAGCGTGCCCGCGTCGACCACCTCCGCCCCGTTGAACGCCGCCCGCCAGCAGCTCAGGTCCACCCCGGTCAGGTCGACCTTCCGGGCCAGCGCGGCGACCAGCCGGTACGCGAAGTTAGGCGCGGGCGAGATGGTGGCCCGGTACTGGTGGATCAGCCGCAGCCAGCGGTCCGGCCGGGTGCCGAAGGCCAGCGGACGGATCAGCACCGACGGCAGGGAGAGCAGGAACGGCGTCATGGTCGCCCCCACCATGCCCATGTCGTGGTGCAGCGGCAGCCAGCTCGCCATCACGTCGTCGGCGTAGAACGGCCCGCCGAGGCCGATCGCGGAGGCCGCCGCGAGCACCGCGCGGTGGCTGAGCACGATGCCCTTCGCCGCCGAGGTGGTGCCGGAGGTGAACTGGATGAAGGCCGGCTCCTCCGGCCCGGCCGCCAGCACCGGGTCGGCGACCACCCCGTCGCCGAACGGCGGGCTGATCACCGCGACGTCCAGACCGGCGAGGGCCTCGACGGTGTCCTCGCGCAGTTCCTCGTCGCAGACCAGCACCTCCGGCTGCGCGACCGCCACGATGTGCCGGACCCGGTCCAGCCAGAGCTGCTTGCGGCCGGCGCTCAGCGGCGGTTCCAGCACCGACGGAACGGCACCGAGCAGTTCCGCCCCGAACAAGCCGGCCAGCAGCGGGGCCGAGGTGTCCAGGCAGAGGCAGACCCGGCCGCCCCGGCGCAGCCCGGCCGCGGCCAGGGCCGCGCCGGCGGCGTGCGCCCGGTCGAGCATCCCGGCCACCGTGATGCGCTGGTCGGCCTCGGGCTCGTCCGGCAGGTAGTAGGCGACCGCGTCGGGTTGCCGGCGCGCCCGCTCCACGAGCGCGCCGGCCACCGTGCCGGCCGGGGTGAGCCGGGCGATCCCGACGGCGGGGTTGTGGGTGTAACCCCGCCGGTCGGGGTGGATCGCGAGGTCGGGGCCTGTGCCGCTGTCGATGCTCATGATGGGCTCCGATGGGGTGGCGAACGATCAGGGAATGACGAACGGGAAGTCGTTGCGGCCCATCTCCCGGGCCGCGTCGATCACCGCGTCGCAGATGGCGTCCACGTCGGCGTCGGAGTGCGCGTCGCCGGTGTAGAACATCGGCATGCTCAGCGTGTAGACGCCGCGTTTGCGCAGCATCAGGGTGAGCACGGCCGGGCCGAGCGGGTTGGCCGCCGCGCCGAAGTCCCGGTAGGTGTCGTAGGAGTCCCGGGCGGTGAAGCCGAAGGTGCCGGCGAAGGCGCCGAAGCCGAGCAGCCGCAGCGGGATGCCGGTCTCGGCGCGGAAGTCCGCCAGCCGCGACTGCACCCGGGCTACCTTGGCCTCGGTCCGCTCGTAGAACGCCGGGCCGGCGTCGCGGAGCATGCTCAGCGAGGCGTACGACGCGGCGATCGACAGGTGGTTGCCGGAGTGGGTGTTCACCACGAAGGTCTTGCTGCCGATGTCGGTCAGCGGCATCCCCGAGGTGTGCGCCACCTCCAGCAGTTCCGCCTTGCCGCCGATGGCCGCCAGCGGCAGGCCGAGACCGGAGACGACCTTGCCGTAGCAGTGCAGGTCGGCGGGGATGTCGAAGTGGCCGGCCGCGCCCGCGGTGCCGAACCGGAAGCCGGTGAGCACCTCGTCCAGGATGAACGGGACGCCGAGGTCCTTGCAGCGGTGCGCGACCTCCCGCAGCTCGGGGATGGTCTGGTCGGTGAACGGCCAGGACTGGCAGGCGGCGTCGGCGATGACGCAGGCCAGCTCGTCGGCGTACTTCTCGACCAGCTTGCTCGCGGCGGCGGCGTCGTGCGGCAGGATCAGCATCTCCAGCTGCGGCACGCCGGTGAAGGCGGTCAGCGGCTCGATGCCGTCCGGGCCGATCTCCGGGAACGGGTTCACCTTCGGGTGACCGTGGGCGAAGAACGAGGTGTTGTGCGCGGCCACGTCGCCGGTGCCGTGCCAGCAGCCCTCGAACTTGGCGACCAGCCGCTTGCCGGTGTACGCCCGGGCCAGCCGGGTGGCGATGGCGATGGCGTCGGTGCCGGAGTTGAGCAGGGCGAACTTCTCGCAGTGCGGGACGAGTTCCTTGAGCAGCTCGCCGAGCTTCAGTTCGAGCGGGTTGAGGTAGCCGTTGCCGGTGCTGCGCAGCGCCTGCTCGCGGACGAACTCGACCACCTGCGGCGGGTTGTGCCCGAACAGCGACTGCCCGCCGAAGCCCAGGTGCGAGTCGAGGTACGTGTTGCCGTCCACGTCGGTGAGCCGGCTGCCCTGGGCCTCGGCGACCCCGAGCGGGAACATCGGGGCGTGGAAGGGCAGGAACACGTGGTTGGTGACCACGTGTTCCCGCACCTCCTCGGCCAACGCCAGGGAGTTCTGCTGCCGCTCCGTCAGCTCGGCGAAGAGGTCACCCACCCAGGGCTGGGACATGACATCGGCGAGGATCTCGGCCGGGGTACGGGTGTCGGGGGTGGTGTCGGCGATCGTCATTGGCGTTGGCCCATCCGTGTTTCGGGGATTTGAGTGGTCAGGCCGGGAGCACGAACGGGAAGCCGTGCTTGTCCAGTTCCCGAGCCGAGTCGAGGACGGCGGCGAGGAGTTCCGCCACGTCCGCGTCGCTGTGCGCGTCGCCGGTGAAGAACATCGGCAGGCTGAGGGTGTAGATGCCGCGACGACGCAGCATCAGGGTCAGCATGAACAGGCCGATCGGGTTCACCGCGCCGGCGAACTCCCGGTAGTCGTCGTACGACTCGCCGGCGACGAAGCCGAACGAGCCGATGAAGTCGCCGAAGCCGAGCAGCCGCAGCGGGATACCGGTCTCGGCGCGGAACTCGGCGAGCCGGTTCTGCACCGTGGCGACCTTGGCCCGGGTCCGCTCGTAGTAGGCCGGGCCGGCGTCGCGGAGCATGCTCAGCGAGGCGAACGAGGCGGCCAGCGAGAGGTGGTTGCCGGCGTGCGTGGTCTGCACGCAGGTCTTGCGGCCCAGGTCGGTCAGGGGCAGACCGGTGGTCTGCATGTGGTCGACGATGTCGGCGCGACCGGCCACGACGGACAGCGGCAGGCCGAGTCCGGTGACCACCTTGCCGTAGCAGTACAGGTCGGCCGGGATGTCGAAGTGGCCGGCGGCGCCGGAGAGGCCGTACCGGAAACCGGTGAGCACCTCGTCGAGGACGAACGGCACCCGCAGGGTCCTGCAGCGCTCCGCAACCGCCTTGATCAGCGGGACGGTGTGCTCGGCGTACGGGAACGACGAGGAGACCGCCTCGCCGAGCACGCAGGCCAGCTCGTCGCGGTGCTTCTCGATCAGCGCCAGCGCGGCGGCGGTGTCGTTGGGCAGGATGAGCAGCTCGGTCCGGTCCGCCGGGGCCACGCCGGTGAGCGCGGGCATCGGGGCGATGCCGTCGGCGGTCACCGCCGGGAAGGGCTGCGTCGGGTGGCCGTGGTACCAGAAGGCGGTGTTGTGCGCGGCCAGGTCGTGCACGCCGTGCAGGGCACCCTCGAACTTGGCCACCAGCCGGCGGCCGGTGTGCGCCCGGCAGAGCCGGATCGCCGCGCTGGTGGCGTCGGTGCCGGAGTTCAGGAAGGCGAACTTCTGGCAGTGCGGCAGCATGTCCTCGAGCAAGTCGACCAGTTGCAGTTCGGTGAGGTTGAGGTAGCCGTTGCCGGTGGAGCGGCCCAGGTGCTCCCGGACGTGCTCGACCACGGCCGGCGGGTTGTGCCCGAACAGCGCCTGCGCCCCGAAGCCCAGGTGCGAGTCGAGGTACGTGTTGCCGTCGATGTCGGTGATCCGGCTCCCGGACGCCTCGGCGACGACCAGCGGGAACTGCGGCGCGTGGAACGGCCAGAAGACGTGGTTGGACGCGGCGCGCTCCCGGACCTGGCCGGAGACCTCGATCGACTGGCGCTGACGCTCCCCGATCTCGGTGAACATGTCGATCACCCAGGACTGGGTGAGCAGGTCGGCGACCAGGTTCTCGGTCGGGTTGGGGGTGGCCATGTGCCGACTCCGTTTCTCGGGTTTCTCTGTGTGGGCAGGCGGCGGAATCAGAAGCGGACCAGGGCGGATTCCATGGTCAGGCCGGGTCCGAAGGCCATCAGGACGCCGTACTCCCCCGGCTTCGGGCGGGAGGTGCGCAGGATGTGGTCGAGGATCAGCAGGACCGTCGGCGAGGAGCAGTTGCCCCAGGAGTTGAGGATCTCCAGCGACGGGCGCAGCGCCGCGACCGGCAGTTCCAGCCGCGCGCCGACGAAGTCGATGATCTTCGGGCCACCGGGGTGGATGCCCCAGTGCGTGATGTCGCCGACCGTGAGGCCGTGCGGCTCCAGGAGCCGGCCGACGAAGGGCCGGATCGTCTCGGCGAGGTAGACCGGCACGTACGGCGAGAGCGTCATCCGGAACGCGTCGTCCATGACCTTCCAGGTCATCGCCGCCGAGGTCTCCGGGTGGGTCTCGGTGTGCGTGCCGAGGACCACCGGCCCCTCGACCGCGTCGACGTCCCCCGGCACCGCCTCCAGCAGCAGGGTGGCGGCGGCGTCGCCGAAGAGGCCGGTGACCACGACCTGCTCCTTGGTCGCCTCGGGACGCAGGTGCACCGAGCAGACCTCGGCACAGGTGACCAGGGCGAGTTCGTCGGGGCGGCCGGCAAGCGAGTCCAGGGCGACCTTCAGGCCGTTGAAGGCCGCGTAGCAGCCCATGTGGCCGACGAAGGTCCGGCGCAGGTTCTTCCGCAGACCGAACTCCTTGGCCAGCAGCATCTCCGGGGTCGGGCCCGCGTAGCCGGTGCAGCTGACGAAGGTGTAGCTGCCCACCCGGTCGGTGTCGACGTCGTCGAGCACTCCGCCGACGGTCTGGCGGCCCATCGCCAGGACGCCCTGTTCCCAGGCCTCGATCCGGGCCTGCATGCCGGGCCAGCCGTCGCCGTAGTGGGCCTTCGGGGGCCAGAGCAGCCGGCGCTGGTCGACCTGGGTGCTCATGAAGAGCTTCTCGGCGTCCGGCACGTCGAGGTAGAGGCCCTTGTAGAAGGAGTCGAACATCTCCCGCTGGGAGATGGCCGGGCCGGCCTGCGCGGTGCGCAGGCCGACGATCCGCGCCGACCGGGTCGGCTCTGTCGCGGTGATCATCCGGACACGCTCCCGGACTCGACCGCCTCCCGGATCGCCTTCACGAAGCCGCCGGTGACCTCGTCGCTCTCCTTCTGGGCGAACGGCTCGATCAGGACGACCACCACCCGCGCGACGTCGACGGACGCCTCGGAGCGGGTGTCGATCTCCAGCACCTGCTCGTCGGGGGTCGGGCCGTCGGTGATCCGGAACGTGCCCCAGGAGCGGAAGTTGGACTCGCCCACCGGCTCCCAGGTGATGGCGTCCGGGTCGGAGGTGTCGAACCGGGCGGTGTACTCCGGGGTGAACCGGACGACCCCGTTGGAGACCTCGGCGAGCCGGTAGTGGTAGAGGTCGTCGCCGACCTGGGACAGCTCCTCCACGCCCGGCATCAGCCGGCCGGTGCCCACGATGTCGAGCATCGTCTTGCGCAGCTCGTCGCGGCTGGTGCGGATGACCGTGTCGCGCCTGGTCTTGGTCCTGATCCAAACCATGTGTCAGCTCTCCTGGGACTTGACGGCCTGGCCGATGTAGCTCACGGCGGTGGACGGGGTGAGGTGGAAGGGGCCGACCGCCCGGCCGCGCAGCGTGGCGGGGACGAGCCTGTGCGGTGGCGCCACGGGTTCGAGGCCCTTGGTCTCGGTGAGGCTCAGGCCGTGCTGGGCGAAGACCGCGCGCAGTTCGTCCGGGCGGATGAACATCTTCCAGTTGTGCGTACCCGGATAGATGATCTTGAGAATCTTCTCGGAGAGCACGATCGCCTTCAGGTAGCTGGCCACCGTGCGGTTGATCGTGTCGAACACGACGATGCCGCCGGGACGCAGCACCCGGGCGATCTCGGCCACCGCGCCGGGCAGGTCGTGCAGGTGCTCCAGCACGTCCGAGACGACCACCAGGTCGACCGCGCCGTCGGGCTTCGGCAGTTCGTACGCCGAGCCGACCTGGTAGTCGACGGTCACGCCGCTGGCCGTGGCGTGCCGGCGGGCGGTCTCGATCGAGCCGGCGGAGAGGTCCACGCCGGTGACCTGGTAGCCCAACGCGGCCATCCGCTCGGAGACCAGTCCGCCACCGCAGCCGATGTCGAGCACCCGCACCCGCGAGCGGTCCTCGCCGAAGGCCCGCCGGGCGGTCGCGTCGAAGTAGGCCACCCGGGCCGGGTTCATGTCGTGCAGGGCGCGCAGCGGGCCGCTCGCGTCCCACCAGGAGTCGCCGACCTCGTGGTAGTACTCGTTGTCGATCGCGACGGCGTCCGGGTCGAGCGCGGCCAGGTGCCGGTCGTTGCCCGCCATCACACCCACCTCGGGGTCTCGTCCGGGTCGATGCCGAAGGCGGCCTTGCCGACCAGTTCCCGGGCGAGCGCTCCGGGGACCGGGGCCGGGGTGGCCTTCAGGTCGTGCCAGATCTGACCGATCCGCGCGGCGGCGTCGGCGTCGACCAGGTCGTACGCGGCGGAGACCACGGCCTCGGCCTCGCCGGCCACGAACAGCCCGGCGGTGCACGCCTCGGCGAGCGCGGCGGCGTCGTCCCCGACGGCCCGGCCGGCCTGCCGGTCCAGCAGCGCGGTCATGGTGTCCAGCGACCCGCGCATCCGGGCCACCGCGAACTGCGGGCCGGGCTGCCGGGCGACGTCACCGAGCTGCCGCACCCGCTCGACCGCGACCGCGTACGCCCGTTCGGCCAGACCGAACTGGACGGCCGCGTGGTGCAGCACCGCCTCGGCCCGCCCCGCGGCCAGCGCCGCGCCGAGGGCGAAGGCCGTCGCCCCACAGCCCCCCGCGAGGGTACGCAGCACCTGCCGCCGCCCCGCGCCGTCGCCGTCGGCGGCGGCGATCACCCCGGCCGCGTCGAGCGCGGCCAGGTTCTCGGCGACCAGGTCCCCGGCGTCCACCCGGCCGGCCCGGCGCTTCTCGAAGTCCGCGGCCAGGTCGGCGGCCGCCCCCACACCCGCGCTCGACATCGTGGCCTCCCCGTTGGTCGTCGTGGTCATCCGGCTCACCCGACCCAGCGCGGCTCGGCGAAGATCGGCACGTCCAGGGCCAACTTGCCGGCCCACTCCAGGACGACGTCGGTGGCCGGCGGCACCAGCAGGCCGGCGACGACGTCCCGGTACATCCGCTGGAGCGGGTCGCTGGAGGCCAGGCCGGATCCGCCCTGCACCTGCATGCCGAGGGTGACCACCTCGTGCGCGAGCCGGGTGACGGTGGTCTTCATGACGCTCATGTCGATGTAGTGCCGCAGCGGGTCCACGTCGTCGTGCTCGGCGTGGACGGCGGCCTCCAGGTGAGCCCGCGCGGCGGCGACCTTGGCGGCCATCTCGGCGACCTTGAACTGGATGCCGGGCAGGTGCGCGTTCGGCTTGCCGATCACGCTGATCACCCGCTGCTGCTGGGTCCGCACCACGTGGTCGAGGGCCGCGCGGGCGATGCCGACGAAGCAGGAGGCGAAGCTGCACCAGGCCCAGTGCACGCCCGACATGAACAGCAGCGGCAGGTTGCCGAGCTCCCCCACCATCCATTTCTCGTCGATGAAGAGGTCCTCCAGGGCGAGCGAATGGCTGCCGGTGGCACGCATGCCGGCGGCGTCCCACTCGGCGGTGACCCGCACGCCCTTCTCCGGCTTGGGGATCAGGAAGGCCATCGGCTGGGGCAGGCCCCGGTCGTCCATCATGGCGGCGGAGAGGAAGAGGTGCGTCGCGCCCGGGAAGCCGGTGAAGAAGCCCTTGCGGCCGTTGAGGACGTAGCCGCCCTCGACCTCTTCGGCCCGCGTGGTCGGGTGCCACCAGTTGCCGCCGACGCCCGGCTCGCTGAAACCGCCGGAGATCACCGCGCCGTCGCGGACCGCCCGGCAGGCCCACTCGGCGCTCGGACCACCGAGGCGGGCGATCATGGCGAGGCCGTGCACGTGCATGTTGACCGCGAACGCGGTCGACGCGCAGCCACCGGCGAGGATCTGCTGCGCCTCGCACAGCTCGGCCAGGCTGGCCCCGTCGCCACCGAACTCCGGTGGCACGGTCATCGCGGTGTAGCCGGTGCGGACCAGCTCGGCCATGTTCTCGTGCGGGAAGCTGAGGTCCCGGTCGTGCCGCGCCGCGTTCTGGGCGAACGTCGGCGCCAGCTCGTGGGCCAGGGCCACGTAGTCGGTGCGGGTGGCGGCTGCCGTGCTCATCTCTTCTCCTCCCCGGCGACACCGGAGCGCGCCAGCAGCTCCGCCATCGATCCGACGCTGTCCACCTCGGAGGACATCGCGTCCTCCAGCCAGCGCAGGAGGTCGAAGTCGGGGTACGCGTCGCGGATGCGGGCGGCCAGCTCGACCAGGTCCAGCGAGTCGAAGCCGAGGTCCCGGGTGATCGACGACTCGGGCCGGATCTCCTCGGGACGCAGGGTCGGCTTCACGGCGACCAGGTCGTCGACGAGCGTCCGCACGTGTCCATCGAGACCGATCATCGTCCCTCCTCGCCAAAAGTGATAAGGTCACAGCGAATCTGCTGAATCCCACAAAGTCTTCCGAGCACGTGGGTATCTCCGATCCGAAACAATGAGGACGCCTTCGGAGGCGGACGCGGCGACAGTCGGAGCGCCCTGAGGCGACACACTCCCGGGGTTGGCGACCTCGGCCGTGCTGGCTCCGCAACGGGGTTGAATGCTTGGACGGGCCACTCGCGAATCACTCAAGGCTCACTCGAGGATTCCTCAACAATCACTCACGGTGCATGAGAGCCAAGTGGTGCTACACGTAGGGTAGCTACGTGTAGCGCTCTCCAGTGAGACTCGAGTGCGACACGAGTCAGCCACGAGACCCTGCTGGACGGCGACCGGGTGGATCGGTCGCCCTGTCGAGAGCGACCAGGGAGCACAACGTCCGTGAACGCCATCGTCCGGTTCTCCATAGCCCGTCCGAAAACCGTCATCGCGATCTGGGTCGTGCTCGCCGCGATCTGCGTGCCCCTGATGATCGCGCTCACCGGGGCGCTGAAGGCCGGGGGTTTCGACAATCCCCGGGGCGAGGCCGCCGCCGGCCAGAAGGTCATCGAGCGCACCTTCGACGAGGCCCCGGAGAGCCTCCAGGTCGTGCTGACCAAACCGGACGGTGACGTCACCGCCGAACTGGCCGAGGCGACCCGGGTGGCCGAGGAGACCCCGCACGTGGCCTCGGTGCAGGACTACCGGCAGGACCCGGAGTGGCTCTCACCGGACAAGCACACGACTTTCCTCCAGCTCGGCTTCCGCGTCGACAAGTCGACGATCCAGCACGAGATCGACGGCCTGCGCGAACGGATGACCGGGGCGATGCGGGACCGGGGCGTCCAGGTGCACGTCACCGGCGCGCAGGCCCTCGACTACGACCTCAGCGTGCAGTCCGAGAAGGACGCCATCACCGCCGAGATGATCGCCTTCCCGCTGCTGATCGTCGTCCTGCTGGTGGTGTTCCGGTCGGTCGGGGCGATGCTGCTGCCGATCGTGCTGGCCGGTCTCGCGCTGGTGGTCGCCTCCGCGATCGGCTACCTGATCACCTTCGCGACGGACCTCTCCACCCTCTACACCAACGCGGTGTCGCTGATCGGCATCGCCGTCGCGGTCGACTACTCGCTCTTCATCATCAAGCGGTACCGGGACGAGCTGGTCGCGGGCGACACGTACGTCCCGGCGCTGCGCACCGCGATGCGGACCGCCGGACACGCGGTGCTCTTCAGCGGCCTTGCCGTGGTGGTGGCCCTGCTCGCCCTCTTCATCCCCCGCATCATGGTGTTCAGCAGCATGGCCATCGCGGGTGTGGTGGTCACCCTGGTCGCCCTGGCCATGTCGATGAGCCTGCTCCCGGCCGCGCTCACCGTGATGGGGCGGCGGATCAACTGGCTGTCGCTCAAGCCGCGCGCCGCGCGCACCGGGCGGGGCGGCGCCGGCCTGCTCACCCGGCTCCAGCGCCGGCCCGCCCTCACCCTCGCCGTCCTCGTGGCGATCTTCGGGGTGATGGCCTGGCCGATGACCGACATCCGGCTCCAGTCGCCGGTGGCCAGCGCGACCATCCTGCCCGAGGACGCCGACTCCCGGCAGGGCATCGAGCGGCTCCAGGCCGCCCTGGAGTTCCGCAACCTCTTCCCGGTGCAGGTCGTGGTGAGCGCGCCCGAGGGCACGTCGCCGGCCACGCTCCTCGACGCCGTACGCACGGTCGCCGGCACGGTCCGGGAACAGCAGAGGATCGACACGGTCACCGACGTGACCAGCATCGGGCTCCCCGCCGAGGCGGTCACCGCCGCGGTGAGCGGCCAGTCGGCGGCGCTGCCGCCCGAGGCGAAGGCCGGTTTCGACCAGCTCTGGGGGGTCGACGGCGACCGTCTGGTCAGCCGGGTCGTGGTGATCCCCGGCTCCGACCCGGACAGCGACGCCGCCCACGACCTGATCCACGACCTGCGCGACGAGCTGCCCGGCGCCGTCCCGGACGGGGTACGCGTCCAGGTGGCCGGAGCGACCGCCACCGGCGTCGACTTCGACGAGATCCTGATCGACACGCTGCCGGCCATCCTCATCGCGGTCGCACTGATCACCATCGCCCTGCTGGCCCGCGCGTTCCGCTCGTGGCTGCTGCCGCTGCTGGCACTGGCGCTCAACGCGCTGGTGGTCGCGGCCAGCCTCGGTCTGCTCACCGCGATCAGCCAGAACTGGCTCGGCCAGCGGATCGACAGCACCACCCCGGCGCTGGTCTTCGCCATCATGTTCGGGCTGAGCATGGACTACATGGTCATCATGATCTCGCGGATGCGGGAGCACTTCGTCCAGCACGGCGACCACCACGCGGCGGTCACCAACGGACTGCGCGACACCGCCGGCCTGGTCAACGGCGCCGCCCTGATCATGGTGGCGGTCTTCGCCTCGTTCCTGGTGGCGAAGGTCAGCGTGGTCCAGCAACTCGGCCTGGGCCTGGGCATCGCGGTCGCCCTCGACGCCGTGGTCATCCGACTGCTGGTGATGCCCGCCGCGCTGAACCTGATCGGGCCGCGCGTCTGGGGCCGCGTGGCGAAGCGCGCCACCGACGGCCAGCGCACCACCGACCCGGAACCGGTGCCCGCCGCCTGACCGACCCGCGTCCGGCCCGAGTCCCGACCAACCTCGTTCCCGTACCGTCCGCCGTCTCCGGTAGCCCTGGCTCCTTCGCCAGGGCTACCGGCGCGTGTGCCCTAAGCGGCACGGCGGGGATCACCAACATCCCCACCAATCCATGAATCGTTTCACATCCCCGAGAAAGACCACCCATTGACAGACGTCAAAGCTACGGCAAGCGTCGTCGGCTGCTGGCGCGTAGCCCCACGGGTCGATGCGGTGGATGATTCCAGGCTGACGGGAACACGCGCCGACGAGTTCCGCTAAATGGATCTTCTGGTACCGGCAGGGTTGCCGGGCCCGGTCTCCCGGGCCCGGCAACGCCTCGGCGGTCCGCCTCAGACCACTACAGGCTGCGGCACTGTCCTGACTTCGGACCGGCCGCCGTGTTGCTGGAGCCGTTGTTCACCGGCGGCGGAGTGTTGTTGCTGCACGCCAACGGGCCCGTGATGGCGTTCCCTGCGATCACGTTCCATCCCACTGTCCCGGTCACCGTCACCGGGCCGGTGATCGCGTTCCGACCACAACCGAGCACCGGGTTCCCGAGGGTCACCGACGAGCCCCCGGAGATGCTCACGGGGCCGGTGATCCGACTGTCGCAGACAACCACCGCCTTCGCGCCGACCGCCTGCACCGGACCGGAGAGAGTCGCGTTGCGGATCTGCAGCGACGCACCGGCACGCACCGACACCGGACCCGACACCTTCGCTCCGTCCAGACACGTCACGCCTCCGGTCACGGTCAGCGGCCCGGCATGCCGTCCGGTGATCACCCGGTCACAGTCAAGTCCAACGTATGCCTCGATGACGTCGACCATCGCGGTCACGGCTCCGAACCGGGTCGAGCCGTGGATGGTGAGCCGGCCGGCCGTGTCGGTGGCGCCGTCGGGCACCGCGTCCCAGGTGACCGGGGTCTGCACCTCCGAACCATCCGCCATTGTCAGCACCTGGACCGAGTCAGGCAGTACGACATCGCCACCGATCAGCACGGCCGGGTAGAGCGTGTCCTCCACCACGTGGGTCGCGTGACTCTTGCTGAAGACGTCGATCGACGCGTTCGGTTCCCAGGTACGCGTCATGCCAGGAACGGGGCTGAACAGGGACTGCCACCTCGCCGGCTCCCACGCCAGAACTCCCAGCCCCTGGTTGTTCGGGATGTCGTTGGCGATCTGGAACACGCGCTGGAGGGCGTCCGCCTGGCCCTGGACGGTCCGCGGGTACGGCGAGTTGGGCATCGGGGTTCCATCGCCACCCGACGCCGGGTACGACGTTTCGGCAATGTCGATCTTGTAACCCGGGTGTGCCGCCGCCACGGCGTTGACGTTGTGCTCGTAGTGGTCGGGCGACCCGTGGTACTGCGGGTAGTACGAGTGGGCGAGGACGTCCGGGTTGGCGCCCTTGGCCTTCACCCGGGTGAGGTACTGGTTCCAGAACTCGAGTGTCCTGTCGAGCTGACCGTTGTCGATGATGATGTGCGTCTCGACGGCGATGTTCTTGCCCTGGGCTGCCGACACGTCACGGACGGCACGGATCCCGGCTGCGGAGAGCGTGGTGAAGCGGTCCCACGCCTCGTCGTACAACCGCTGCTCGGCAGGGTCCTCCGATCGCCAGTAGTTCCAGAGCAGGCCACCACCGGGCTTCGACTGATAGACGTCAGCCTGGTTCCGGAAGTACGCCGGGTTGGTGGCACCGATGTGGGCGTTCTCGCTGCCGTACATGAAGCCGTTCAGGATCTCGTTGCCGATGGCCACCTTGTCCGGCGTGGTGCCCTGCTCGATCAGCTGCTCGAGGTAGTCGTAGGTGTAGTCGTAGACCGCTTTGGTCAGGTCGCCGAACTCAAGCTCCGCCCATGCCCGGGGCTTCGGTTGCTTCACCGGGTCGGCCCACGAGTCCGCGTAGTGGAAGTCGATGCCCAGCCCCATGCCCCGCTCGGCCTTGACCCACTTGGCTACCTCGCGCGTCCGGTCCGGGCCCTGGTACGGGATGGCCTGCACGGCCCCGCTGCTCTCGTTTCGCGGTTCGTTGAAGACACGCAGCCGGGTGTACTCGAAACCACGGTCCTTCAACACGTCCAGCAGGTGAGGACCCGCGCCCCGGTCCGCCGCGAGCGGACTCACCCAGTAGTTCCGTCCTTCCGCGACGTCGTTGTCGACCCACGAGGCGTCGCCGCCGAGAACGAGATCCTCGCGCAGGTAGTTGTAGACGCCCAGTTCACTGATGCCCACGGTCGCTCCGGGCGAGGCACCCGTCACCGTCACCCGGACGTATCTCGTGCCGGGCTGGGTGAAGAGATCGACCGATCCCCGCGTGGGCTCGTGGTTGGCCGAGTGGTCGGCGATGACCGCCCAGTCGTCGCCCTTCGCAGACGCCTCGATCACGTACTGGTAGACCGCCCCGGGGTCCGGGAAGAGGACCCTGACCTTCCTGACGTTGTCGTAGGCGCCGCCGAGATCAAGGGTCAGCCACTGCCTGGGCGACGTCCCCTCGGCGATCCATGCAGTCTGGTCGTTCTGGTCGATCGCCAGAGCTGCGGTGGTCGCGCCACTGCTGACCTTGACGCTCGCCCATGACTTCGCGCCGATGTTGCTCTCGATCGGCGAAATCTCGGCCTCACCGGCAAGCGCGGAAGCCGGGGCGGCCGGCCCGAGCAGTGCCACACCACAAGCCATCACCACTGCAGATGTGAAACCAAGTGTCGTCCGAATGGGATGCTTACGCGTCACTGCTTGCTCCCCGTCTCTGCTGCGGCGATGCAGCAAAGTGCCGTCCGGATGGGATGCCTGCGCGTCATTGCTTGCTCCTCACCTTTGCCACTCGATGAAGTGAAGACCGCCTCGATCCGGCAAGATTCTCGAACGGATCTGGGCAGCCCGGCGTTCGCCGCTGGCCGGGGTCAGCCGCCGGCGGGCCGTCATGTCGCTCCTGCTTCCCGCGAGGGTCGCCCGGGTCGAGGAGAGACGCTCCCCGCTCTGGTGCTGCCACGGCCTGCGCCTGTGGGGCTGCACACGGGACATCCCGGCACGCCATTCCACAGGCGCGCCAGGACCTTCCGAACAGGAAGCCCCTCAGACATGAAACGTTTTAATGCGCCAAGTATGGGGACGCTGATTTCTGATGTCAACCGCGTGTTTCCGGGATGTCTCGAGCGATGTCATCCACCTCCGGCCGCCTGGCCGTGGCTCTCGCCGGGCACGCCGCCGGTGTCCTCGACCAGGAACCTGCCTTACCTCCGCCGACGCGGTCGCCGTGTACTCCTCGCCGGCACCTGCTCCGAGTCGCGCATGGTGGCGGGACCTGTCGGCCCCGCCACCAAAGCTTCTTCGTCAGTCGCCGGCGCCGAGGGCCATCACCGGGCTGACCCGGGCGGCGCGGCGGGCCGGCAACAGACCGGCGAGCGCCGTCGCCGCCGCCAACGCCACCACCACGAGCGCGAGCCGTCCGGCCGGGAACTCGACCGGCACGTTCCCGCCGAGGGCGGCCATCGTCAGCCACGAGTACGGCAGCGCCAGCACCAGGCCGATCACCGCACCGAGCAGCCCGTACAGGCCGGCCTCCACGGTGAGCATCGCCCGGAGCCGGTTCCGGGACATCCCGACGGCCCGCAGCAGTCCGGACTCCCGGATCCGTTCCACCACGGACAGCGCGGTGGTGGTGCCGACACCGACCACGGAGACGATCACGGTCAGCCCGAGCAGGGCGAGCATCACCCCGAAGATCTCCCGCAGGTCACCGTCGGCGTCCTCGCGGGCGTCGGCGAGCACCTGGACCGCCACCCCGCCACCGCCGAGGGTCCGCAGTGTCTTCAGCGCCGCCGTCCGGGCGTCCTCGCCGTCGGTGACCAGGTCGGCCAGCAGACCGGTGGGCTGTGCCGGCACACCGAGCCGGTCCAGGTCGGCCGGGTCGAGCAGGACACCCGCGTCGACCGGGGTGTTGTCCAGGGTGGCCGCCAGGCGCAGCTCGACCGTACGGTCCCCCAGGGTGAGCGTGAGCGTCTCCCCCGGCCGCACCCCGACCACCTCGGCGTAGTAGGAGAGCAGCACCACCCGCCCCGGGCCGAGATCGTCCAGGGAACCGCTGCCGGCCCCGAAGTCCGCCCAGGTGGAGAGCCGGCGCAGATCCAGGTCGACGGCGGTCATGCTCTCGACCTGCCCACCGGACACGGTCACCCCGGACACGCCCCGGTACGGCACGACCGTGGTCAGGTCCTGCTCCGCGCGTACCCGCTCGACGAACCCGTCCGGGAGGAACCCGCCGCCGCCATCGGGGTTCGCCGCCACGTGCAGGTCGCCCGGGGCCATCCCGGCCAGCTCCCGCTTCGACAGCGCGGTGAGCGAGGCGCTGCCCACCAGTGCCCCGGCGATCAGGGTGACGCCGAGGGCGACGACCACGCTCACCGCGGCGGCCCGGCGCGGCGCTCCCCCGACGCCCCCGACGGCCAGCCGACCGACCGGACCGAGCCGGCGCAGCGGCCACCCGATCGTGGCCAGCACCGGCCGGACCAGCACCGGCCCGAGCGCCACCAGGGCCGTGTACGCCAGGGTGCCGGAGGCGACGATCAGGAGCAGCAGCCGCATCGGGTCGTGGGGACCCGGGGTCGGGCCGGGCAGCCGGCGGAGCACCGTCAGGAACACCAGCGCCGCGCCGACCACGCCGAGGATCCCCACCACGGCACGCAGCCGGTTGACCCCGCGCTGGGCGGCGGTGGTGCTGGCCGTACGCAGCGCCTCCAGCGGCGCGACCCGGGCCGCGGTGACCGCCGGGGCGGTCACCGCGAGCACAGCGACCAGCACGGTGCCGAGCACCACGGCGACCGCCGCGCCGACCGGACGGCCCGGGAGGGCCACCTCCCGGCCGAGGCCCCGCAGCACCAGCGGGACCGCGTACCCCAGGCCGGTGGCCGCCAGCACTCCGGTCAGGCCGGCGACCAGTCCGGTGAGCGCCCCCTCGGCGACCAGCGCGCGGAACAGGTGGGACCGGTCGGCCCCGACCGCCCGGAGCAGGGCGAGCTGCCGCATCCGTTGGGCGAAGACGATCCGGAACGTGGAGGTGGCGACCAGGGTGGCGGCGACGACGGCGGTCGCCACGAACATCGCGATCACGGCGAAGAGGTCGTGCACCCGTTCGCTGACCGCCTCGGCCTCGGCGAGCCGGGCCTCCTCGCCCGAGCTGACCACCGGTGTGCTGCCCTCGTCCCCGGTGCCGGCGAGGGCCCGGTCCAGGGCGGCGCGGACGGCGTCCGGGTCGGCGTCGGGCGCGAACCGCACCTCGACCTGCATCAGGCCGTCGTGCCCGGCCAGGCGGGAGAGTTCGCCGTCCGAGGTGTACGCCAGCTCGCCGGTGTCCTCCGGCACCTCCAGCACCCCGCTGACGGTGAGGGTGACCGGCTGCTCGGAGACCCCGGTGGAGACCCGCACCGTCGCGCCGACCGACAGGTCGAGCCGGTCGACGGTACGTTCGCTGACCGCGATCTCGCCCGGCGCGTCCGGGTACCCGCCGGTCAGCACCCGGACCGTGGCGAGCGGGCCGGTGCCGGGGTCGGCCAGCAGGGAGAGCCCGGTGCCCGGCTGACCGTCGATCTCGACGTACACGTCGGTCCGGCCGACCGCCTCGGCGACCCCCGGCACCTGCCGGGCGGCGGCAAGCGCCCGGGTGGTGGCCCCCTCCTCGTCGCCGGGGCCGACCACCACGTCGGCCGCCGCCGGAGTGCCGCTGAGCCGGCCCAGCACCGTGCGCTCGGCGATCTCCTCGGCGAGGACGGTGCCGAAGGCCACGAACGCCGCAATGACCATGGCCAGCCCCATCAGCAGCAACCGGGCCGGGCGGCGGGCGGCGTCACCGAGCTGGGTACGCAGGACGGTGTTGCGCCGGCTCACCGGGCACCGGCCAGGTCGCGCAGGGCCGCACTGATCGTGGCGCCGTCGGGGCGGTCGAGGTCACCGGCGATCCGGCCGTCGGCGAGCAGCACCACCCGGTCGGCGTACCCGGCGGCCACCGGATCGTGGGTGACCATGACCACGGTCTGCCCGAGGGTCCGCACGCAGCTGCTCAGGAAGGTGAGCACCTCCGCCCCGGAGCGGGAGTCCAGGTTGCCGGTGGGTTCGTCGGCGAAGACCACCTCCGGGCGGGAGACCAGGGCGCGGGCCAGCGCGACCCGCTGCTGCTGGCCGCCGGAGAGTTCACTCGGGCGGTGCGCCAGCCGGTCGCCGAGCCCCAGCACCTCCACCAGGTGGTCGAAGAGCTCCCGGTCGACGTCGCGGCCGGTCAGGTCGACCGGCAGGGTGACGTTCTGCTCGGCGGTGAGCTGCGGCAGCAGGTTGAACGACTGGAAGACGAATCCGATCCGCTCCCGGCGGACCTTCGTCAGCACCTTGTCGCTCTGCCGGGTCAGGTCGGTCCCGCCGAGCAGCACCTGGCCCGAGGTGGCCGTGTCCAGCCCGGCCAGGCAGTGCATCAGGGTGGACTTCCCGGACCCGGACGGCCCCATGATCGCGGTGAACCGGCCCCGGCCGAACCCCACCGACACGCCGTCGAGGGCGCGTACCGCCGTCTCGCCCCGGCCGTACACCTTGACCACGTCGACGGCCGCGACGGCGGCCGTCCGGGTGGGGTGCGTCGTCATGCTTCCTCCTGTGCTGGACGTGTCCGGCCAGCGTCGCGGGTCGGCCCCGGTCGGCACATCCGCCCACGGTCGGGGCCCGGCCGTGCGGGGTCTGTCTTTCGGTAGATCCCCCGTCCCGGACCGGCGGCTACCGTGGGTCACGATGATGGAGCGACTGGACGCCTGGGGGCGCCGGGCCGCGCAGACGGTGGCCCTGGCCGGGATGGCCCTGCTCGGCATCCTCGACGTGCTGAGCGGCGGCATCTTCGTGCTCGGCGGCGATGCCGCCCTGCTGGTCGCCCTCTGGCACGTCGCGCTGGCGGTGGCCGCCGCAGCGGTGTGGCTGCCCACGCACCGGCAGGGCTCCCGGCTGCTGCCGGTCGCCGCCGCCGTGGTGGTGGCCGGGTCGCTGGTCACCACGTTCGGACGTCTCCTCCTGACCCGTCACCCCGACCTGCCGGGCCCGTGGGACGTACGCAGCGTGTCGAGCTTCTGGGGGCTGGCCGAGTCGGTCGGACTGCTCGGCGTCGTCTTCGTGGTGGCCCGCCGGGCTGCCCCGGGACCGGCGCTGGTGCTGGTCGCCGCGACCGGGCTGGCCGTGTCGGTGCTGCCGCTGCGGGTCGCCACGACCGGCGTGTACCCGATCATCGCGATGGGCTACGCGCTGCTCGCGGCGGGCAGCGCCACCGCCGGCATGTACTTCCGGATGGCGGCCAGCGCCCGGGAGCGCCAGCTCGACACGGTACGCGCGGAGCAGCGCGCCGAGTTCGCCCGCGACCTGCACGACTTCATCGCCCACCACGTCACCGGGATCGTGGTGCAGGCGCAGGGCGCCCGGTACGTCGCCGAGCGGGACCCGCAGCGGGCAGTGGCCGCCCTGGAGCAGATCGAACGGGCCGGTACGGAGACCATGACGGCGATGCGCCGGATGGTGGGGGTGCTGCGTGGGCAGGACGCGGCACCGGACGCGCCGCTCGCCCCGCTGGCCGGGCTGACCGAGCTGCCGGAGTTGGTGGAGAACTTCTCCGCCGCCGGTGAGGTCGGGGCGCACCTGCACACCGAGGGGCACCTCGATGGCCTGCCGGTCGAGGTGACATCCTCGGCGTACCGGGTGGTGATGGAGGCGCTGACCAACGTCCGGCAGCACGCCACCGGGGCGCGGCGGGTGGAGGTGCACGTGACCCGTACCCCGGACTGGCTGCTGGTGCGGGTCGGCGACGACGGACGCGGGCAGCGCCCCGGGCGGACCCGGGAGCGACCCGGATTCGGTCTGGTCGGCCTCACCGAGCGGGTCGGCGCGCTCGGCGGCCGGCTGGCCGCCGGTCCGGGCGTGGACGGAGGATGGGTGGTGGACATGGCGCTGCCGGTGGACGCGGGCCGCAGCCGGTGATCCGGGTGTTGGTCGCCGACGACCAGGCGATGGTCCGGACCGGCTTCGGCATGATCATCGACGCGCAGCCGGACATGACGCTGGTCGGCGAGGCGGCCGACGGTGTCGAGGCGGTCGAGCTGGCCCGCCGGCTCCGACCGGACGTCGCCCTGCTGGACATCCGGATGCCCCGGATGGACGGGCTGGAGGCGCTCCGGCTGCTCGCCGGCCCCGGGGTCGCCGACCCCGTCCGGGTGGTCGTGGTGACCACCTTCGACCTCGACGAGTACGTCCACCAGGCGCTGCGCAACGGCGCGTGCGGATTCCTGCTGAAGGACTCCGGCCCGGCGTTGCTGGTCGAGGCGCTGCGCGCGGCCGTCTCCGGGGACGCCCTGATCAGCCCGTCGATCACGGTACGTCTGCTGGCGCACCTGAACCCGCCGGCCGCGCCCCGCCCCGGCGAGGTAGCCCTCTCCCCCCGGGAGTTGGAGGTGGTGCGGCTGGTGGCGCGGGGTGCGACGAACGCCGAGATCGCCGCCCGCCTCTTCATCACCGTCGGCACGGTGAAGACCCACCTGGGCAGCGTGCAGACGAAGCTGGGCACCCGCAACCGGGTGGAGATCGCCGCCTGGGCCTGGGAACGCCGCCTGGTCGGCTGATCCGCCGGCCGGCGGCTCGTGGTCACCCCTGCCCGGTGACCCGGTCGCCGGATCCGCCCCGCCTGGCTAGCCTGGGCAAATGTGGATATTGCCGCGGATGGCGGTGACCGTGGCTCTCGCTCTGGGCGCGCTCCTGCTCGCGCCTTCTCCTTCCGCGGCGGTCGAGACCGTCCGTCCGGGCGGCGCGGCCCAGCCGGCCGGACACGGCGCGATCGTGTCGCCCGAACCGCCGCCGGCACGGCTCGCGCGTCCCGGACCGCTGACCGACCGCCCGTTCCGCCTCGCCGACGAACTCACCGACGAGGCCGAGGTGCTCGGATCGCGGCGGGACGAGGCCCAGGCGGCACTGACCAGCCTGCGCCGGGACAGCGACGTCCAACTGTTCGTCGTCTTCGTCCACACCTTCAGCGGTCGCGACGCCCGGGACTGGGCCGACGACACCGCCGTCCGCAGCGGTCTCGGCGACCGGGACGCCCTGCTCGCCGTCGCCACCCGCGACCGGTCGTACGCGTACTCCGTCCCGCAGAACTTCCCGCTGACCGACGCGCAGCTCGCCGAGGTGGCCCGGGTGGCGATCGAGCCGGCGCTGAGCGAGAACGACTGGGCGGGGGCGGTGGTCGGCGCGGCCGACGGCTTCCGCGCGGCGCTCTCCGGCCAGCCCGTCCCCCGGCCCCGGATCACCCCCGGTCCGCCCGACACCCGCAGCACCGGTGAGGTGGTGTCCTCGATCGCCTGGGTGGCCCTGCCGATCCTGCTGGCCCTCGCGGTGATCGGCGGGATCGTCGGGTGGCGCCGGTCCCGGCGCAGGCGGGCCGAACGGGCGGCCCGCGAGCAGGAACGGGCGCGCACCGAGGAGGTGTCCGTCCGGGCCAACACCCTGCTGGTGGAGCTGGACAACGAACTCCGGGCCAGCGAGAACGAACTGACGCTGGCCGTCGGCGAGTACGGCGAGGCGGCGACCGCCGCCTTCACCGCGGCCGTGGCAGCGGCTCGGCAGGAGGTCGCCGAGGCGTTCCGGTTGCGGCTGAGCGTCGACGAGCCCGGTCTCGACGACCGGACGCGGCGGGCCCGCCTCGAAGAGATCATCAGCCGCTGCGAGGCGGCGGACCAGCGGCTCGACGCCGAGGCGGAGCCCTTCGACCGACTCCGCGCCATCGAACCCCGGGTCGCGGAACTGGTGGTGGCGTTGCGGGCCCGGCAGGCGGCCACCCGGCAACGACTGGAGCCCGCCGACTCCACCCTCCGACAGCTCCACTCCCGGTACACCGCCGAAGCCCTGGCGGAGGTGACCGCGAACCCGCAGCTCGCCCGGGAGCGACTGGAGTTCGTCGCCACCGTGCTCGCGGACGCCGACGAGGCGGTACGCGACGACGCCCGGCCGCAGGCCGCCCTCGCCGTCCGCTCGGCCGAGGAGGCGCTCGGCCAGGCCGACATGCTGCTCGACGCCGTGATGGAGGCCGCCGAGGATCTGCGGGCCGCCCGTGCCGCCGCCGACGCCCTGCTCGTCGAGATCGACGGTGAGCTCGTCCAGGGTCGGGCCGCGCTCGCCGGGCCGTCCGCCCGGAACACCGCGCTGGCCGCTGCCGTCGCCGAGGCCGAACGGGTGGTGGCCGCCGTACGGGCCGCGTGCTCCGCGCCGATCACCGACCCGCGCGCCGCTCTGCGGCGGCTCGAGGCGGCGGACGAGGCGCTCGACGCCGCGTTGGCGACGTCGGTGGAGGAGGCGCAGCGGGCGGTGCGGGCGCGGGCGATGCTCGGCCAGGCCGTCGGGTTCGCCCAAGCCGAGATCCAGACCGCGAGCCGGTACGTGGCCACCCGGCGGGGTGCGGTGGGCGACCATGCCCGCGCCCAGCTCGCCGAGGCGACCCGGCACCTGGACCAGGCGCACGCGTTGGCCGGCCCGGACCCGGTGGCCGCGCTGGCGGCGGCCCACCAGGCGGCGCGGCTGGCGAACGAGGCGGGCCGGTCGGCCCGCTCCGACGTCGACAGCTGGCCGTCCGGCGGATACGGCGGCTACGGCGGGCGTTCCCAGGGCACCGAGGCGCTGCTCGGCGCGGTGCTCGGCGGCATCCTGGCCGGTGGGATGGGCGGTGGAGGAGGCTGGGGTGGCGGGTTCGGCGGCAGCGGCAGCCGCTCCCGGCGCGGCGGGGGCGGTGGCTTCGGCGGGGGTGGCTTCGGCGGTGGAGGCGGCCGGCGCGGTGGAGGCGGCCGGTTCTGAGGACCGTGACCGCACGGCCGTTCGACCGGGGAAGCCCCACCGACGGAACAGCGGAACCCCCGGCCTACCCAAGCCGGGGGTTCCAGGTTTCCGCCCAGTTCGCACGTCGGACGCGTTTAAAGCCGTGGGTCAGTTTGAAAGTCGTCGCCTCTACCATTGGGCTACCGCGCCACGAAGAGAGGCGCGGGTAGGATTCGAACCTACACTCCACGAACCCTTTCCACGGCTGCTCCATCCGACGATCGGCGGTAATGCTGAGTCTGGAGCGAGAGTCTGAGTTTTATCGGACGGTTTGCCTCTGCCAATTGGGCTACCCCGGCCCGGGAGCCGGGGGCAGGAGTCGAACCTGCACTGATCACACGTCCAATTCAGTCTGACGTTTCAGTCTCAGCTTTTCGCGCTTGCGCGCGTCCCTCCGCGCTCCCACGGAGGGCGTCTTCGAGGCTACCCGAACAGGTAGCCGAACACCCGCTCGCCGGCCTTCTGGTCCTCCACCTCGGTCATGTTGGCCTGCTCGCGGGCGAACTTGACCGCCTGCTGGAGCTTCGCCACCCGCTCGCGCAGCTCCTTGACCCGGGTGGCGGGCAGGGCACCGGAGAGCTTGACCGTGGTCCAGTAGCCGACCGGCACGTCCTCGGTGTACACCTCGACCTGGGCGGGGTGTTTCTCGGTGGCCTCGGCCTTGACGTGGTTGCGCATCACCTTCCGGCTGCGCACCGTCTTCACCGGGTCCGAGGCGTACGCTCCGGCGGCGTCGTTGAACGTCCAGGTCTCGGCCGGGTCCAGCACGGGCAGCTTGTCGACGAAGGCGTACAGCTCGACGAGCTGCTTCTCCAGGAAGAGCAGGTAGGTGACCGGCACGTCGGCGAGGATCGTCCGGCCGTCCACCACCACGTCGGCCTTCGCCCGGGTGTTCGCCACGTCCTGGGTGAGGACCAGGTCGAAGAGCCGGGTCAGCGACGTCGACACCTCGCCGATCACGTCGGTGGCCGACACCTGCACCCGGGTCGACTCCGGCGGGAGCTGCTCACCCTCCTCGTCCTTCGGCTGGTAGCTGCGGGAGATACCGGACAGCATCGGCGCCTTCTGGACGTTGCGCTGCGCCTCGGTGAACTCCCGGGTGGTCTGGGCCTTCACGCCCTTGGTGACCGCGATGATCTGGTTGAGCTTCGCCATGCCGATCTTCCCTTCAGCCGGCCGGGACACTACCAATGACCGTCCGAAGGTGACCACCCGGTTTCCGGCGCCGCCGGACAGCGGATCAGTCTCCGCTCAGCTGCACCTGGATGCCCTCGTTCGCACACGCCGTCTTCAGGCCGGCCATGTGGGTGCTCATCGGGCCGAGGTAGGCGAGCGCCCCGGCCGCCTCGTCGCCCTTCATCCTCGACACCTCCCACACGATGTCGACCAGGGCGGTGCCGTGCTCCCGGATCTTCTCGTGGTCGGAGTCGGCGAACTGCTTCCGCAGTTCCTGGTACTCGGCCTCGCTGAGTTCGTCGTCCCCGTCGTCGTCGAACGCCTTGTTCCCTTCGCCGCCGCTGGCCATGGCCTTGCAGGCGGTGATGCCGGAATCCTCCTTGACCGCCTGGTAGATGGCGGTTCCGGCGACCCCCGCCAGGAGCAGGGCCAGCACCGCGCCCGCCGCGACGAGCGGCACCCGGTACGCCGCGAGCGGACCGGGTGCGGACCCGCCGGGCGGGACCGCACCGTCGGTGGGGACGAAGCCGGGCGGCATCGCCGGGCCCGGGGCCTGCTGCGGTACGACACCGTGGTCGGGGCCGGGCTGTGGTGACGCACTGGTGTGGTCGGGGCCGGGCTGCGGTGGCGCGACGGTGTGGTCGGGGCCGGGCTGCTGGTCGGTCACGGGTTCTCCTCGATCGGGAACGTACTCGGTGGTGTCCTTCGCACCCGTTCCGCGCGGCCCGTACGGACGCGTCGGCCGCGAGGACCGTCGAGAGTGGATGGTAGCCCTGCGCGCCGGTGACGTCGCAGCCCGTACGAGGGCAGCCCACAAAAGCCCCGACCGTGACCCCGCCGGACTGGGGGCCCAACCCCGTTCAGCAGCGAATTCTTGGGAGTTGTCCGGTCTCAGGGGGGTCATTTTCAGGGGTGACCGCACTCCGGCATCTCCGACATCATCGAGGCCTGGGACAACCGCCGACGTCTTCGGGTCTCCGGTTGACCGGGACCACCGCGCGGCTCCTAGGGAGGGACTACCGTGTCCACTCGTCGTCAACTGCTGCGTCTCGGCGCGGCGTCAGGTTTCCTCGGCGTGACCGGTGGCCTGGTCAGCCTCGCCGGACGGTCCGGTGCGGCCCCCGCCGCAGCGCGCCCCGTCCGGGTGGGCAACCAGACCCTGACCCCGTTCACCGTCCCGTTGACCGTGCCGCAGACCCTGCGACCGGTGCGGCGGACCGCCACCACCGACTACTACTCGGTCACCATGCACCGGCGGCGGCTGGAGATCCTGCCCGGTACCCGCACGGAGGTGTACACGTACAACGGCGACCTGCCGGGCCCGACGATCCGCGCCACCTCCGGCCGGCAGGTGGTGGTACGGCAGCGCAACCGGCTGGGCATGCCGACGGCGGTGCACCTGCACGGCGGCGCCACCGCGCCCGGTGACGACGGCTCCGGTACCGCCACGATCCCGCCCGGCGGGGAGCGGGTCTACACGTACCCCAACCGGCAGCCGCACGCGACGTTGTGGATGCACGACCACACCCACCACATGGAGGCCGAGCACCTCTACCGGGGTCTGGCCAGCCTCTACCTGCTCAGCGACCGCACCGAGGCGAAGCTGCCGCTGCCCCGGGGCCAGTTCGACGTCCCGCTGGTGCTGCGTGACGCGCACCTGGACGCCGACGCCCAGCTGGTCTGGACCATGGACGACGCGGACAACCGGACCACCCTCCTGGTCAACGGCCGGCCCTGGCCGCGCTTCGAGGTGCAGGCCCGCCGCTACCGGTTCCGCCTGGTCAACTCCAGCAACCTGCGCTTCTTCCTGCTCCAGCTCGCCGACGCCGGGGAGATCACGGTGATCGGGTCCGACGGTGGCCTGCTGGAGGCACCGGTCACCGTGCCGTACGTGCTGCTCTCGCCAGGCGAGCGGGTGGAGGTGGTGGTCGACTTCTCCCGCTACCAGCCGGGCACCTCGGTGGTGCTGCACAACCTGATGGGGCCGGGCCCGTTCGAGCAGGTCGGCTCCGTGATGCGTTTCGACGTCGTACCGGCGCGGGGGCGGGACCGCAGTTCGGTGCCGCAGAAGCTGCGCACCCTGCCGCCGCTGCCGAAACCGACCGTACGGCGCACCATCGAGCTGCGGATGGACGAGCCGGGCACCGGGCACCGGGCGTACATCGACGGGAAGGTCTTCGACCCGAACCGGATCGACACCACCGTCGCCTGGGGCAGCACCGAGGAGTGGACGGTGACGAACGGCAACGTCTTCATGCCGCACAACTTCCACATGCACCTGGTGCAGTTCCGGGTGCTCGGCCGGGGCGACGGTCCGGCCGACCCCACCGAGTCCGGATGGAAGGACACCGTGGTCGTCTGGCCCGGCCAGCCGGTACGCCTCCAGGCCACGTTCGACACCTGGCGCGGCGTCTACCCGTACCACTGCCACATGGTCGACCACAGCGCGATGGGCATGATGGCCAATCTCCGGATCGTCTGAGCCGGTCGTTGCGGGACGGGCCCACCGGCACGGAGCCGGTGGGCCCTCCCCGTGTCGGCGGGGTCAGCGGAAGGCGGAGTGGCCGGTCAGCACCTGCCCGACGACGAGCTGGTGCACCTCGGAGGTGCCCTCGTAGGTGAGCACCGATTCGAGGTTCGCCGCGTGCCGCATGACCGGGTAGTCGAGGGTGATGCCGGCCGCGCCGAGGACGGCCCGGCACTCGCGGGCGATGGCGATGGCCTCCCGCACGCTGTTGAGCTTGCCGAGGCTGATCTGCCGGTGGTCGAGCGTGCCGGCGTCCTTCAGCGCACCGATGTGCAGCGCCAACAGCATCCCCTTGCCCAGTTCCAGGCCCATGTCGGCGAGCTTGAGCTGGGTCGCCTGGTACCCGGCGAGCGGCCGGTCGAAGATCTGCCGACTGCGGGCGTACTCGATCGTCGTCTGAAGGCAGTCGTGGGCCGCGCCGAGCGCCCCGAAGACGATGCCGAAGCGGGCCTCGTTGAGACAGGACAGCGGCCCGGAGAGCCCGGCGGCCTCCGGCAGCATCGCGTCGGCGGGCAGCCGGACGTCGTCGAGGACGAGTTCCGAGGTCACCGAGGCACGCAGGGAGAGCTTGCGGGTGATCTCCGGGGCGGTGAAGCCGGGGGTGCCGGCGGGGACGACGAAACCCCGGATCCCCTCGTCGGTGCGGGCCCAGACCACCGCGACGTCCGCGATCGACCCGTTGGTGATCCACATCTTGGTGCCGTTGAGCACCCAGTCGCCCCCGTCGCGGCGGGCCCGGGTCCGCATGCCGGCCGGGTCGGAGCCGAAGTCCGGCTCGGTCAGGCCGAAGCAGCCGATCGCCTCGCCCGCCGCCATCGGGGGCAGCCACCGCTGCTTCTGCTCCTCGGAGCCGAACCGCCAGATCGCGTACATGGCGAGCGATCCCTGCACCGAGACCAGCGAGCGCAGGCCCGAGTCGCCCGCCTCGAGCTCGAAGCAGGCCAGCCCGTACGCGACGGCGGAGGTGCCCGCGCAGCCGTAGCCCTGAAGGTGCATGCCGAGCACGCCGAGCTGCCCGAGTTCGCGGGCCAGGTCCCGGGCCGGCAGGTGGCCCTCCTCGTACCAGGTGGCGACGTGCGGGCGGATCCGCCGGTCGACGAAGCCGCGCACGGCGGCCTGGAGTTCCCGGGTGTCGTCGTCGACGAGCGCGTCGACACCGAAGTACTCGAGCGTGGACGCGGGCACGGGCAGGGTCACGGTTCGGTTCCTTCCGGGGCTTGCAGGTGGGCGATCACGCCGCGCGCCACGGCGACGGCCATCGCGTCCAACGCGTCGTGGGTCATCGCCGCCATGTGCGGGGTGGCGAGGACCCGGGGATGGCGCAGCAGCGAATCGTCGGGGTCCGGTGGCTCGGGGGCGAAGACGTCGACCGCGTAGCCCCGCAGCCGTCCGGCGTCCAGCGCGGCGAGCACGGCCGCGCGGTCCACGACCCCGGCCCGCGCGGTGTTCACCAGGAGGGCGTCCGGCCGCATCCGGGCCAGCGCGTCGGCACCGATCAGCCCGGTGGTCTGCGGGGTCTGGGGCACGTGCAGGCTCACCACGTCGGCCTCGCGCAGCAGGTCGTCCAGGTCGACGAGGCGGACGCCCTCCGGTGGCGTCGTGAGGGCGACGTCGTACCCGAGCACGGTCATGCCGAGCCCGCGCGCGCGGGCCGCGACGGCCCGGCCGATCGCGCCGAGCCCCACCAGGCCGAGGGTGCGGCCGGCCAGCATGGTCCCGGTCAGCCCGGCGGCGACGACCGAGGAGGGCAGGGAACGGCCGTCCGGGAAGTCGCCCCCGGCCAGCGACGCCACCGCCCGCGGCAGCTGCCGGGCGAGGGTAAGGGCGGCCAGGACCACGAACTCGGCCACGGATTCGGCGTTGGCGCCGGGCGTGCTGACCACCGGGATGCCCAGGCGGTCGGCGGCGGCCAGGTCGATGCCGTCCAGCCCGGCGCCGTGCCGGCCGACGACCCGCAGCCGTCGCGCGGATTCGAGCATGGCGGCCGTCACCGGGGAGGAGCGCACCACGAGGGCGTCGGCGGTGGCGAGCGGTCCGGCGGCCAGCGCCGCCGGGTCGGTGACTCCGGCGACGTGCACGTGGCCCACGGCGCGCAGCAGCTCCATGCCGGCCGCCGCGATCGGCTCGGTGAGCAGGATCCTGGGGGTCATGGTCGTCCTCACCAGCCGGTGTAGCAGGTCACCGGCACGCTGTAGAAGTCCTGGGCGTAGCCGCCCTGCTCCCGGGGACCGTGGTTGGAGGCACCGGTGCCGCCGAAAGGCAGGTGCAGCTCGGTGCCGGCGGTGGGCAGGTTGACCGTCACGATCCCGGCCCGCGCGTCCCGCTTGAACCGTTCGGCCGCGGCCAGGGACGTCGTCACGATCCCGGCGGACAGTCCGTACGGGGTGTCTCCGGCCACGCCGATCGCCTCGTCGAGGTCGTCGACCCGGATCACGCAGGACACCGGACCGAAGATCTCCTCCCGGGCGAGCCGCATGTCGTTGCGGGCGTCGGCGAAGAGGGTGGGTCGCATGAACTGGCCCTGGTCGTCGCGGTGCGTCCCGCCGGCCACCACGGTCGCCCCCTCGTCCCGGCCGATCCGGACGTAGTCCAGGTTCTGGGCGAGCTGGTCCGGGCTGACCACCGGGCCGAGATCGCTGTGCGGGTCGAGCGGGTCGCCGACCCGCAGCGCGTCGGCTGCCGTGGCCAGCGCCTCGACGAACCGGTCGTGGATGCCGGCCTGCACGATCAGCCGGCTCGACGCCGTACACCGCTGGCCGCTGCTGAAGAAGCTGCCGTCCAGGGCGCAGCGCACCGCGACCTCCAGGTCGGCGTCGTCGAGGACGACGAGCGGGTTCTTGCCCCCCATCTCCAGCTGGAACCGCTTGTTGCCGTGGGCAATGCACTGCCGGGCGACGTGGGTGCCGGTGCCGGTGCCGCCGGTGAAGGAGATGCCGTCGATGCCGGTCGAGGCCAACAACTCCTCGCCGACCTCACGGCCCGACCCCATGACGAGGTTGAAGACGCCGGGCGGCGCACCGGCCCCGGCCACGATCCGGGCGAGTTCCCCGGCCGAGGCGGTGACCAGCTCGGCGGGTTTGAGCACGACCGTGTTGCCGTACGCGAGCGCGGGTGCGACCTTCCACGCCGGGATCGCGAGCGGGAAGTTCCACGGCGTGATGATCCCGACCACGCCGAGCGGCCGGCGCCGGACCTCGGCGTGGACGTTCTCCCGGGTGGACGCGTACACCTCGCCCTGCGGTTGGAGCAGTTGGTGGGCGTAGTAGCGGAAGGTCTGCCCGGCCCGGGTCACCTCGCCACGGGCCTCGGCGAGCAGCTTGCCCTCCTCCCGGGCGAGCAGGACGGCGAGGTCGTCCACCCGGCTCAGGACGGTGCTCCCGATCCGGTCGAGGATCGCCATCCGTTCCGCGACCGGTAGGCGGGCCCAGCCGGGCTGCGCGGCGCGGGCGGCGGCGACGGCCGCGCGGGCGGTGGCCCGGTCGGCCCGGGCGTACTCGCTGACGACCTCGCCGGGCCGGGCGGGGTTGTGGTTGGGTCGGCGTTCGCCGTCGACCCACTCGCCGCCGACGAGGTTGAGGTGGTACGGCACGGTCATGGTCACCGACCCCCGGCGGCGGAGGCGACCGGCTGTTCCGGCGAGTCGACGTTCTCCGGGAAGTGGCAGGCGACCTGGTGGCCGGCGCCGGTGGTGGTCAGCGCGGGGGTCTGCGTCGCGCAGACCTCCTGCGCCTTCCAGCACCGGGTCCGGAAGCGGCACCCGCTGGGCGGGTCGAGCGGGCTGGGCACGTCCCCGGTGAGGATGACCCGCTTGCGCTCGGTCTCCACCAGCGGGTCGGGGATCGGCACCGCCGAGAGCAGGGCCCGGGTGTACGGGTGCTGCGGCCGACGGTACATGTCGTCGCACTCGCCCACCTCGACGACGGTGCCGAGGTACATCACGGCGATGCGGTCACAGAGGTGCCGCACGACGGCCAGGTCGTGCGCGATGAACATCATGGTCAGCCCCAGTTCCTCCTGGAGCTGCTCGAGCAGGTTCACGATCTGCGCCTGGACCGAGACGTCCAGGGCGGACACCGGCTCGTCGGCGACGACGAACTCCGGGTTGCTGACCAGTGCCCGGGCGATGCCGACCCGCTGGCGCTGCCCGCCGGAGAACTCGTGCGGGTAGCGGTCGTGCCACTGTTCGCTGAGCCCGACCAGCTGCATGGTCTCCAGCGCCTTGGCCCGACGGCCGGCGGCGGGGAGGTCCGAGTGCACCAGCAGGGGCTCCTCGATGAGTTCACCGATGGTCATGCGCGGGTTCAGCGAGGCGTACGGGTCCTGGAAGATCATCTGCATCCGGCGGCGCATCGCCCGCATCCGGCCCCGGCCCAGGCCGGTCAGCTCGGTGCCGTCGAAGGTCACCGTCCCCCGGCTCGGCTTGAGGAGTTGGAGGATGGCCCGGCCGGTGGTGGACTTGCCGCAGCCGGACTCCCCCACCACACCGATGATCTCGCCGCGCCGGATGTCCAGGTCCACCCCGGACACGGCGCGCAGGCGGGCCGGGAGCAGCGAGCCGCGCTTCGGCACCTTGAAGTCGACCGCCAGGTCGCGTACGCGCACCAGGGTCCGGTCCGGTCCGGGGGCGGGGGCTTCGGACATCAGCTCTCCTCCGTCGATTGGTTCGCGAACCGGTCCTTCGTGGACAGCCAGCCGCCCTCGGTCGCCGGCCGCATGCCCCAGCACCGGGTCAGCTGGCCCCGGTCCGGGCTCTCCCAGGTGGTGGTGAGCTGCGGGGCGTCGTCCTGGCAGGTATCCCGGGCGTGCACGCAGCGGGGGGCGAACCGGCAGCCGGCCGGCATCTCCGACAGCTCCGGCGGACGGCCGGCGATCGGGCGCAGCCTGCCCCCGCGTACCAGGTCCAGCCGGGGCACCGACCCGAGCAGGCCCCAGGTGTAGGGCATCTGCGGTCGGTGGAACAGGTCGACCGTCTCGGCCCGCTCCACGATCTGGCCGGCGTACATCACGTTCACCCGTTCCGCCATGCCCGCGACGACGCCGAGGTCGTGGGTGATGAACAGGACGGCGGTCCGGGTTTCCAGCGCCAGGTCCCGCAGCAGCTCCAGGATCTGGGCCTGGATGGTGACGTCGAGGGCGGTGGTGATCTCGTCGGCGAGGATCAGCCGGGGGTTGCAGGAGAGCGCCATGGCGATCATGACGCGTTGCCGCATACCGCCGGAGAGTTGGTGCGGATAGGACCCGAGCCGGGTCTCCGCGGCCGGGATGCGCACCATGTCCAGCAACTCGACCGCCCGCGACCGCGCGGCCCGGCGGTTCAGTCCCAGGTGCAGCCGCAGGGACTCGGTGAGCTGCCGCCCCACGGTGAGCACCGGGTTCAGCGAGGTCATCGGATCCTGGAAGATCATCGAGATGCCCTTGCCGCGCACGGCCCGCAGCTCGCGGGGGCGCAGGCGCAGCAGGTCCTGTCCCTCGAAGAGCACCTGCCCGCCGGTGACCTGACCGGCCGGCGGAACGATCAGGCCCATGATGGACTGCGCCGTGGCCGACTTGCCGCAGCCGGACTCGCCCACCAACGCGACCATCTCACCGGCGTCCACAGTGAAGGAAACACCGTCGACCGCCGTCACCGACCCCCGCGCCGCGCGGAATTCGGTACGTAGGTCCCGCACCTCCAACAAGGCCATCGAACCCCCTGGTGTTTAGACTCCTGAACGCCGCCATTCGTCAACCCGGAGTGTTGCACAGACGATGTTCGTCGTCTAGGCTCCCGGCAGCGACGAATTACGTCACTATGAGTTGGAGCGAGATGGCATCGAAGAGCTCGATCGAGAAGGATCGCAGCATCATCCGGGAACTCGTCCAGGACCCGAGGCAGACAAACGTCGCGTTGGCGGCGAAGGTCGGCCTCTCCGAAGGTTCGGTGCGACGGCGGGTGGAACGGCTCGTCACCGAGGGACAGCTGCAGTTCGCCGCGATCCCCAGTGCCGCCTTCATGGGCCGGCCGGTGCACACACTCTTCGAGATCCAGAGCGCTCCCGGTGCCACAGAGCGGCTCATCGACAAGCTCGCGGGCATGCCGGAGATCGCGTACGTCTACCACGTGACCGGCCAGTTCGACATCATCGCGGTCGGCTACTTCGCCTCCAGCAACGCCATGCGCCGGTTCTGGACCGAGCGGCTGGGCCACCTCGACGGGGTGATGGAGAGCCGGTCGGTGATGGTGCTGCGGGTCGCCAAGCGGGCCCACGAGTGGGCGCGCGACATCGCCGTCACCGGCGACGAGGAGTCCGCCTGGGATGCGGACTCGGACCCTGGCGTGCCCGGTTCGGATACCTGACCAGACCGGAGAAACAAGCCATGCTGCGCATCACGCTGATCCGCCTGTTATCGGTTATTCCGGTCCTGCTCGGGATCTCGGTGATCTCGTTCCTGGTGATCCGCATGATCCCCGGCGACGTGATCAGCTCGATCATGGGCCAGGACTTCGGCGACCCCGCGATCGAGGCGGAGATGCGCCGCTACTTCGGGCTCGACATGCCCGTGTACGAGCAGTTCCTGAGGTGGTTGGGTGCCCTCGTCCAGGGCGACCTCGGCACCTCGATGCGCACCGGCCAGCCGGTGCTGGAAGAGATCATGCAGCGCTTCCCGTCCACGCTGCTGCTGGCGGTGTCGGCGCTGCTGGTCTCGATCCTGATCTCCATCCCGTTCGGCGTGCTCAGCGCCACCAAGCGCAACGGGCTGCTCGACGCGAGCACCCGGGTCGCCTCGCTGATCGGGTTGTCGCTGCCCAACTTCTGGCTGGGCATCCTGCTGGTGTACGTCTTCTCGGTCTCGCTGGGCTGGCTGCCGTCGCAGGGCGCGGGCGAGGGTGAGGGCTTCTGGGGCAGCCTGAAGTACCTCATCCTCCCCTCGGTGACCCTGGGCGCCAGCCTCGCGGCGATCAGCATGCGGATGACCCGGTCGAGCATGCTGGAGGTCCTCAACCAGGACTACGTCCGTACCGCCCGCGCCAAGGGGCTGGGCGAACGCGCGGTCATGGTCCGGCACGCGCTGCGCAACTCGCTGATCCCGGTGGTGACGGTGCTGGGCATCCAGGCGGGGGCGCTGCTGGGTGGCACCGTCATCGTGGAGCAGGTCTTCGCCTGGCCGGGGCTGGGCACGATGGTCATCCGGGGCATCAGTCAGCGCGACTACCCGGTCGTCCAGGGCACCCTGCTCTTCCTGGCCTTCTTCTACGTCGTGGTCAATCTCCTCGTGGACCTCATCTACACCTACCTGGATCCGAGGTTGCGCAGTGGTCACTGAAGTGGTTCCCCCGCAGACATCCCCGATCAGGACCGGACGTCGCGGCGGTCAGCTGCTGCGGCTGATCATGCGGGACAAGGTGGGCGCGATCGGGCTGGTCATCGTGGTGGTGATGACCGCAGCCGCGGCCCTCGCCCCGCTGATCGCGCCCTACGACCCGACCGCCATGTCCAACCAGCGGCTCGCCCCGCCCGGCGGGGACTTCCTGCTCGGCGCCGACGAGGCCGGGCGTGACCTGCTCAGCCGGGCCCTCTACGGCGCACGCACCTCGCTGACGGTCAGCCTGATCGTGGTCACCTGCGCCGGGGCCATCGGCGTCCTGCTGGGGCTGCTCGCCGGCTTCTACCGGGGCGTCCTCGACGCGATCATCACCCCGGCGACCGACATCATGTTCTCCTTCCCCACCCTGCTGCTGGCCCTCGCGGTGGTGGCCGCCCGGGGCCCCGGCACGGAGAACCTCATCCTGGCCCTGGTCATCGTCTTCATCCCCAGCTTCGCCCGGATCGTGCGCGGCACCGCGATGTCGGTCCGCCGGGAGCCGTACGTCGAGTCGGGGCAGGCGGTCGGGTTGAGCAACACCCGCCTCATCCTGAAGTACATCCTGCCCAACTCCATCGCCCCGATCGCGGTGCAGTTCACCACGAGCCTCGCCTACGCGATCCTGATCGAGGCGTCGCTGGGCTACCTCGGGCTCGGGGTGCAGCCACCCCAGCCGTCCTGGGGATCGATGCTCTCCAGCGGCAAGTCCTTCATGGAGATGTCGGTCTGGCCGTCGGTCGTGCCCGGTGTCTGCATCATGATCGCCGTCCTCGGGTTCAACCTGCTGGGCGACACCCTCCGCGACGTCCTCGACCCGCGACTGCGGGGCCGATCCGGTCGCTGACCCGCAAGGAGCACGCGCGTGGAATCCATCGACGACCACCTGGTTCGCCGCCTCACCGGGTGGTCGGCGGGCCAGCCCCTGCCCGAGGATCCCTCCCCGGACGTCGACGTCGACCCGGGGTTGCTGCTGGACCACCTCGACGCCCAGATCCAGAGCCGCCACCTCGACCTCGCGCTGCGGTGGTTGCAGTCCCGGCAGGAGGGCTTCTACACGATCGGGTCCAGCGGCCACGAGAGCAACGCCGCGGTCGCGCTGGCGCTCCGCCCGACCGATCCGGCGCTGCTGCACTACCGGTCCGGCGGCTTCTACGCCGCGCGGGCCGGTCAGGTGCCCGGGTCCACCCCGATCACGGACGTGCTGCACTCGGCCGCCGCGTCCCGGCAGGACCCGATCTCCGGTGGACGGCACAAGGTCTTCGGCCACCGGGCCCTCAACATCATCCCGCAGACCTCGACGATCGCCTCCCACCTGCCCCGGGCGATGGGCCTGGCGTTCGCGCTCGACCGGGGCACCACCGACACCGGCTACCCGGCCGATGCCCTGGTGGTGTGCAGCTTCGGCGACGCGTCGGCCAACCACTCCACCGCCGCAGGCGCGTTGAACGCCGTGGGCTACAGCGCCCACCAGGGGATCCCGATGCCGCTGCTGTTCGTCTGCGAGGACAACGGCATCGGGATCAGCACCCGCTCCCCACGCGGCTGGGTCCGGCGGATGCTGTCGGCGCTGCCCGGCATCGACTACGCGCACGCCGACGGCACCGATCCCGCTCGCCTGCTGGCCGTCGCGGCCGAGGTGGCGCACCAGGTGCGGACCCGACGACGCCCGGCCGTGCTGCACCTGGGCACCGTACGGTTCATGGGCCACGCCGGCTCGGACGCGGAACTGGCCTACCGCAGCCAGGCGGAGATCCTCGCCGACTACGCCCGCGACCCGATCCTCGCCACGGCGGCGCTGCTCGCCCGACGTCGGATCCTGAGCCCCGCCGAGAGCCTCGCCCGCTACGAGCACGCCCGCAAGCTGGTGATGGACCAGGCCGAGTCGATGCTGGGCCGGGTCGACCGGCTGGCCGACCCGGCGGCGGTGACCGCCCCGCTGACCGCCCGTCGGGTGAAGCAGGTCAGCGCAGCCGCACGGCGCGTCGGCTCCGGCCGGGAGCGGGTGTTCGGCGGACGGCTACCCGAGGCCCGTGGCCCGCTCACCCTGGCCCAGTCGATCAACGCCGCGCTGCACGACGCGCTGCTCACCTGGCCGCAGGCGCAGGTCTTCGGCGAGGACGTGGCCCGCAAGGGCGGCGTCTACGGCGCCACCCGGGGGCTGCGGAAGGCGTTCGGCGCGAACCGGGTCTTCGACACGCTCCTCGACGAGCAGACCATCCTCGGGGTGGCGCTCGGTGGCGCCCTCGCCGGTACCCTGCCGATCCCGGAGATCCAGTACCTCGCCTACCTGCACAACGCCGAGGACCAACTGCGCGGCGAGGCCGCCTCGCTGCGCTTCTTCTCGGCCGGGCAGTACGCCAACGGCATGGTGGTGCGAATCGCCGGCCTGGCCTACCAGAAGGGGTTCGGCGGACACTTCCACAACGACAACTCGGTGGCGGTGCTGCGGGACATCCCCGGCCTGGCCCTGGCGGTCGCCTCGCACCCGGCCACCGCTCCGGCCCTGCTCCGCCAGTGCCTCGCGCTGGCCGAGCAGGAGGGGCGGGTGTGCGTCTTCCTCGAACCGATCGCCCTCTACCACCGGCGGGACCTGCACGCCGACGGCGACGGCGGCTGGCTGGCCCGCTATCCGGAGTCGGCACGGTGGGCCGCCACCGAGAACCCGCTGGGCCAGGTCCGGACGGTCCGCGAGGGCACCGACCTGGCGATGGTCACCTTCGGCAACGGCGTCCCGATGAGCCTGCGGGTGGCCGGTGAGCTGGCCCGGGACGGCATCGGCACCCGCGTCGTCGACCTCCAGTGGCTCGCGCCGCTGCCGACGGTGAGCATGCGCGCCGCGCTCGACGGCGTCTCGCGGGTCCTGGTCGTCGACGAGACCCGCACCAGCGGTGGTGTCTCCGAGGCCGTGGTGGCCGCCCTGGTCGACGCCGGCTTCACCGGCCGGATCGCCCGGGTGAACAGCGTCGACAGCTACGTGCCGCTCGGCCCCGCCGCCGACCAGGTCCTGCTCCGCGAGGAACACGTACGGGCGGCCGCCCGCGCCCTGCTCGCCTGACCCTCGGGGCTGCGGCTGCTTCCCGGCCCGCCGTTCGCGTGACATGTCCGATCGACCCACCCCACCACTCCCTACCCCCTTGCGGTTGTCGCCCTGTGCATGGGGCAGCTCGACAGGGAGGGACCAGGGACATGTCTCCAGCAGGGCGGTGCGGAACCGTCCCCACCGGCACGGACGACACGGCGGCGGCCCACCCGATGTTCGGGTGGGCCGCCGGTCGACACTGCGGGTCAGTACCCCAGGTCCGGTTGCCGCTTCGTGCCGGCCAGTTCCTCGCCCGCGAGATAGCGGTCGAGGTTGGCGCAGAAGTCGGCGCAGAGCCGTTGCAGGTTGCCGGAGCCCCGGAACGAGGTGTGCGGGGTGATCGTCGTGTTCGGCAGGCTCCACAGCCGGTGGTCCGCCGGCAGCGGCTCCTCCTCGAACACGTCGAGCACGGCACCGGCGATCCGTCCCTGGTGCATGGCGTCGACGAGCGCGTCCTCCACGACCAGCGCGCCCCGCCCCACGTTGACCAGGACCGCCGTCTCCTTCATGGCCGCGAAGCGCTCGGCGTCGAAGAAGTACCGGTTCTCCGTGGTCAGCGGCATGGCCAGCACCACGGAGTCGGCTTCGGGCAGCAGCGCGAGGTGGTCGGCGTACGCTTCCACCCGCTCGAACCCCTCGGCGGGTGCGCCGGTGCGGTTGACCCCGATCACGGTGGCCCCCAGGGCCCGGGCCCGCCAGGCCACCTCACGTCCGATGCCGCCGGTGCCGAAGACCACCATGGTGCTGCCGATGACGTCGCGGGCGACGATCCGGACCCACTCCCGGCGCTCCTGCGCCGCACCGAGCGCGGGGAACGCCCGGAAGTGCATCAGCACCGCGCCGACGACGTACTCGGCGATCGGCACGTTGTAGGAGTTGGGCGACCGGGTGTAGACCAGTCCCTCGGCGAGGCGGCGCTGCATGATGTCGCCGCCCACCCAGTCGAAGCCGGCGGCGGTGATCTGGACCCAGCGCAGCCGGTCGCACTTGCCCAGCAGTTCGTCGAACGTGTCCTCGTTCATCGCGCTGCGCAGGATCACCTCGGCGTCGAGCCACTCCTCGCGTACCGGCTCGTCGTCCGGGACGGGCGTGAACCGGCAGTGCGGGTAACGCTCGCGCAGCTGGGGCAGCAGGTCGGCCAGGTTCGGGGTGAGCAGGACGTGCGGTCCCCGGCCGTCGACGGTCATGACGACTCCTGCGCACGCTTCCGGTTGTTGTACGTCACGCCGCCCTTGGCCCAGTTGTCGTACGAGACCTCGTAGAGGATGACGTGGGTGTTCTCGCGCGGCGAGCCGTACTTGACCAGCACGTCGGTCAGCTCGGCGATGATCGCTTCCTTGGTTTCCTGGTCGCGCTTGCCGATCTCGGCACGGATGATTGCCATGGTCGTCAGTTCCCCTTCGGTGCGGTGGCCCCGACGAAGTCGGGGTTGCGGGAGTACTCGGCCTTGACGGCCAGGTAGGCGAAGGCGTGCGCGACACCGGTGCGTAGCACCCCGTCGAAGACCTCACGGGCAGCGTCGACGTCGCCGTTGTAGTAGTGCCAGTTGCCCAGGCCGTAGCCCTGGGTGACGGTCTTCAGGCTGTTGCCGTCGCACATCGCCCAGAGCTGCTCGGGGGTGATGTCGCCGGTGTAGAGGCGCATCCGGCCCTCGTAGCCGACCAGGTGGTCCTCCTCGACGAGGGCGATCTCGCGGAACCGGTCGAGCACCTGCTCGGCCTCGTCCGGCCGGCCGAGCCGGCGCAGCGCCATGTACTGCCAGTCCTGCGACGCCACCAGACCCTCCTGGTGCCGGGCCGACCGCTCGGCCTCCCGGAAGCTGGGCAGGCAGCCCTCCAGGTCGCCGGCGAGGTACTGGGCGACGCCCAGGTGGTACCAGACGGAGGTGTGCAGGGTGGTGTTGTACCGGTCCAGGGCCTGCGGGTCGGCGGCGGCCTCGGTCTCGGTGAGGTGCTGCGGCCGGACCTGCTCGGGGCGGCCGAGAATCAGGCTGACGACGTCCTTCTCCACCTCGGGCTGGTACATCTCGTACTCTTCCTCGACGCCGGCCAGCCCGTCGGCGGCGGCGCGCAGGTCCTCGATCGCACCGGCGTAGTCGCCGGTCGAGATCCGCCGATGGCCCCGGAAGCGCAGCAGCCGAGGGCTGTTCGGCTCCAGTTCGAGCGCCTCGGTGAGCAGGGCCACGGACTCGTCGTGCTTGTTCAGGTAGCCCTTGAGCCGGGCGGCGATGACATAGCGGTGGGTCAGCGGTACGGACGTCATGGGGCTGCCTTTCGTGGTGGGGGTGGTGGCGGGGGCGCCCGCGGGATCGGCGCCCCCCCCACGGCTCCTCATCGGTCGAGCCAGATGTTCCGGTAGAAGCGGTAGGTCGGGGTCGGGTCGCCCTGGTAGCCCATGACGTCCTTCTGCACGACGTCGAAGTCCGCGTTCAGGAAGGTCATGGCCACCGGACCACGCTCGGCGAGGATCTTCTCGGCCTGCTGGTAGAGCTCGCCGCGCTTCTTCTTGTCCAGCTCGGAGCGGGCCTGCACGATCAGGTTCTCGTACTCCGGGTCGCTCCAGCCGCCGTAGTTCAGCCCGCCGCCGGCGAGGAAGCTCGCGCTGAACCGCTCGTCCGGGTCGTAGGTCAGGCCGAAGCCGGACTGGTACATGTCGAAGTCGGCGGCCTTCGTCTTCGAGTCGGCGATGGTGGACTCCACCGACTCGATGGTCACCTTGATGCCGATCTTGGCGAGTTGCTGCTGCTCCACCTCGGCCGAACGCACCTGGAACGCCGACGTGGCGATCACCATGAGCTTGGCCTCGAAGCCGTTCGGGTACCCCGCCTCGGCCAGCAGCGCCTTGGCCTTCTCGATGTCGGGCTTGTCGTAGATCGGCTCGGTCACCGCACCGAACCGGTCCGGCGGCAGGTAACCCGCGTTGAGCGCGGTCCCGAAGCCGGAGTTGGCCACGTTCAGGATCTCCTGACGGTCGAGCGCCAGGTAGATGGCCTGCCGGACCTTCACGTTGTCGTACGGGGCCTTGGAGGTGTTGAGCCGCACGTGCAGGGAGAGCGAGCCGGAGCCGCCGTACCACTTGAGTTTCTCGTCGCGCTTCAGCGCGTCGATGAACTCGGGCGCGGGACGCCAGAGGAAGTCGACGGTGCCGCTACGGATCGCCGCAGCGCGCGCGTTGTCGTCCGGGTTGAAGGTGAAGTCCAGCCCGTCGAGGTAGGGGACGCCCTGTTCCCAGTACTTGTCGTGCTTGTCGAGCTTGATCGCCTGGCCGGTGACCCGGGAGGCGATCTTGAATGGGCCACTGCCGCCGTCGACGCTGCCGTTGAGCCCACCCGCCGCCTCGGCCACCGTGCGGTCCACCACGGACGAGGCGGCGGTGGAGAGCAGGGTCAGGATGGCCGCGTTCGGCTTCGCCAGCTTCATCTCGACGGTCCGCTCGTCAGGCGCCTCGACCGAGGTGATGCCCTCGTAGCTGCGCGCCCGCGGGGCCCGGGTGGCCGGGTCCTTGATCCGCTCGATGGAGTACTTCACGTCGGCCGCGGTCACCTTGCGCCCGCTGTGGAAGAAGGCGTTGTCGCGGAGCTTGAACGTCAGGGACGTCCCGTCCGCGCTCTGCTCCCACGACTCGGCGATCGCCGGCTTGATCTCGCCCCGGTACGACTGCACCAGCGACTCGTAGATCTGCTCGTTGATGACGAAGGCCGAGGTCTCCGACATCCGGTGCGGGTCGAGCTCGTTGGCGTCCAGCCGGATCATGATCCGGAGCCGCCCACCGGACTTCGGGGTGCCGGCCTGCGTCTCGTCCTCCAGGCGGACGTTGCTGCTCAGGCCGTCGTTGGAGCTGCTGCCGCCGTTGCTGTTCGGAGGCTCACCGCCTCCGGAGCAACCGGCCGCGAGCGCCGCGACGACGCCCACCGCCAGCACTCTGGTGAAAATTCGGGTTCGCATGGGTCTCCTTGGCTGGTGTCACGATCGCGCTAAAGGTCAGCCGGCTTCCATGCCTCCCCAAAAACCCGAAGCCAGTTGCCACCGAGAATCTTGATCACGTCCTCCGGCGAGAAACCGCCGGCCAGCAGTGCCTCGGTGAAGTTGGGGAACTGCGAGGCGTCGTCCATGCCGATCGCCCGTCGCTCGTTCCATCCAAAGTCACCGAGCAGGTTCTGTTGTTCCTTGGAGTTGGACTGGGCGATGGCCTTCAACTGCGCGGCCCGCATCGGCTCGGTCCACGTCTCGTCGTAGTCGGTGGCGATGGCGACGTGGTCGACGCCGGCCACCTCCACCACGCGGCTGACGTGCTCCACGAAGCGGGCCAGATCCGGACGCCGGGACGGGTCCTCCGGGTAGTACAGGAACCCTGACAGGGTGGTGATGCCCATGACGCCGCCCTGCTCGGCCATCCGACGCAGGTACGCGTCGGACTTGGCCCGGATGTGCGGCGACATCGCGTCGCAGAACGAGTGGGTGACGACGACCGGCTTGTCGGAGGCGTCCATCGCGTCCAGGCCGGTGCGCTCGCCACAGTGTGAGACGTCGACCAGGATGCCCAACTCGTCCATCGCCTGGACGAAGCGGCGACCCCGGTGGGTCAGACCGGAGTCGGTCTCCTCGCCGCAACCGGCACCGAGCAGGTTCTGCCGCTGGTAGGTCAGCTGCAGGATGCGGATGCCGAGGTCGTAGAAGGTGCCCAGCAGGTCGAGGTCGACACCGATCATCTCGGTGTCCTGCGGGCCGAGGATGACGGCTTCCTTGCCCTCGGCCTTGGCCCGCTCGATGTCGGCGACCGTCAGCGCCAGCAGCACCCGGTCGGAGTGCTCGTCGATCCACCGACGGCACCGGTTCACCTCCCGCAGGGCGGTGACCGTGTCCGCGTACGGCCTGGTGACCGTGTGGTTGACGGCGGTGACACCCCCACGCCGGATCCGGTCGAGGTGGGCGTCGCTGAGCTCGATGACCGTGCTTCCGTCCACCACGGTGGCAGCGGCGTGCAGCTCGGTCGACGAGTGGACGGGACGTTCCGGGGCGGCAGTGTTCACGTCATCTCCAGGATCATCGGAAGATGCTGGGACTCTACGAGAACTGTTCGTTGCTGTCCATAGATCCTCGGGAACTCGTCACCTGACGGCTCAACTCTGACGAATTTCGTCGCTAACGCCGGCCCATACCCGCTCTCGGCGACCAGCCGGGCACGAATGCCGCAGAACGATCGGTACAAGCCGCAAATCGCAGAGAACCCGCGATGAGGACGGAGCACCCGAAGAGGGATGACCAGCTTCAGCCCCGGACCCGCGTGGCGACGTCCCGACGGACGCCAATCCGACGCTCCGCGTCCGTAGCGAATCGGCCGGAGACTTGCGAAGGTAGATACCGTGGCTGACCTGGCCGACGCACTACGCGCGAACTTCGCCTCCTGCGGCGTGTTCTTCCGGGACACCACCCTGCCGGAGGCCGTGCTGGCCAGGTACCGTCCGGGTCTGCTCCTGCGTGAGCCGACGTTCTGCGACGTCTCGCACCGGGCGGGCGGATTCGTCGCCCCGCACCGGTACCTTGTCTTCTCCGCCAACGCCCGCGTGCTGCCCGACGCCGAGGGCTGGGGCCTGTGCCTGTGGCCGCGCGGTCGGATCTTCAAGGTCCTCGACCAGGTCAGCGACGGACGGTACGCCCAGGTCACGCTCCTGGAGATCCCGGAGCACCTGATCGAGGTCTTCCTCACCGCCGAGCCCAACACCATCGAGCGGGCGTACGCCGGGCACGGTCGCGACCTCTTCGAGGAACTGCGGAACGCGCCGCCCGTTCCGGAACTCGACACCGACCGGTGGCGTGATCGGCTCACCTACCCGGTGGGCGTCGACGACGAGGGCCGCTACTTCCCGCTCTACCGGCCCGGGGGATACCGCTCGGACGGGAACGGTCCACCCCTCGTCCACGCCGTCCGGCACCTGACGCACACCCTGCTCGACGCGGGTGCGTACGCCGACGCGGAGGCTCAGGTACGCGCGGCGGTCGAGGCCGCGCGGCCGTTCGCGGACCGCTCTCCCGAGACGCTCGCCGCGCTCCTGGTCACCCAGTCCGACCTGCACATCCGGATGGCGGACCACCGGGCGGCCGAGACCGACCTGCACGAGGCGTTCCACCTGTACCGACGCCTCGACGAGGACCGGCTGCCCGTCGCCGACGTGCTGAGCAGCCTGGGCCACCTCTACCAGTCCACCGGCGACGACGCCGCGGCCGAGCGGCACCACCTGCACTCGCTCGGGATCCGGCGACGGGTCGCGGGCGAGCGTGACGTCACCGTCATCCCGACGCTCGTCTCGCTCGGCGCGCTCTGCGAGGGGCAGAACCGTTTTCCGGAGGCACGGCAGTGGCTCGCCGAGGCGCGGGACATCGCCCGCGAAACCGGTCATCCCGAGAGTCCCGTACTGCTCAACAACCTCGCCCGGCTGCACCAGGCGACCGGGCAGTTCGAGGCCGCGGAGCGCGACCTGTGCAGCGCCCTGGCCAACCTGGCACCCGAGAGCCGGGGGACACAACAGCTCACCCTGCTGGCGAACCTGGCAGAGGTGCGCGCCGCACGGGGGCAGGCAACCGAGGCCCTGCGCCTGCTGACCGAGGTAATCGCGCGGCATCGGGAGACCGTGGAGCAGTTCGGCTCGTTCGCCTCCGAGGAACAGCGGCTCGCCATGCTGCGGGTCGCCCGGAACAGGTTGGCACAGTACGTCTCGCTGGTCCTGGCGTCCTTCTCCGACCAGCCCGAACACGTCCGACGGCTGGCTGACCTGATCCTGGACTGGAAGGGTCTCGGGATCGACGCGTTGGCCCGGGACCGGGATGCCCTCGCGAGCGGCGGTCACCCGCAGTTACGCCCGATGCTCGACGAACTCGGCCGGCTGCGGGCCTGGATCGCGCGGCGTCGGCTGGACGGCCCGGACCCGCGTGACCCGCACGGGTCCGCAGAGGAACTCCGGCGGGCCACCTGGCAGCTCCGGGAGTTGGAGAAGGCGCTCGCCCGCGCGCTGTCCGTGGCCCGCACCGACCGACCGTCCGCAGTCGACGCCACGGCCGTCGCGCGGGCCACCCCGAGCCGCGCGGTGACCGTCGAGTTCCTCCGGTACGCGCCGTTCGACTTCCACGCCGTACGCAGCCAGGGCGACCGTCCGTGGCAGCCACACCGGTACCTGGCGGTGGTACTCACGCCGGCACGTCCCGACCAGCCGGTCCTGGTCGACCTCGGTGCCGCACGCACGATCGACGAGCTTGTCGCGGGCGTACGCACCCAGTTGACCGGATACCGCGAACACCCGGCCGACGGGCGTGCCGACGCGGCCGAACGGCTCCACGACGCGGTGTTCGAGCCGTTGCGCGCCGCCATCGGAGACAGTCGGCGCCTCCTCCTGGCACCCGACGGCGAGCTGCTGCGTCTGCCCTTCGAGGTGCTGCCCGACCGGAACGGTGGGCGGCTGATCGACGGGTACACCATCTCGTACCTCACCGCCGCGCGCGACCTGCTCCGGCTGCGCGCCGCCGCACGCCCCACCACCGGGCCGCCCCTGGTCGTGGCCGCCCCTGACTTCGACCTCGGCGGGGTGCCGTCGGTACGACGGCCGCTGCTACCGCTGGAGGGCGCGCGGCAGGAGGGCGAAGTCGTCGGTCGACTGCTCGGCGCCCCGCCCAGTCTCGCCGGCGAGGCGACGAAGACCCTGGTCAAACGCACCTCCTCGCCCCTCGTCCTCCACTTCGCCACCCACGGTTTCGTGCTCCGGCACCAGCCTCCGCTGCCGCCGGAGGAGTTCACTCCGGGCATGACGATCCGCCCTGCGGACCCGGACCGGGAGATGCTGGTGCTCAACGGCATCCTGGCCACGCCGACCGCCTTCGTCCCCGCCGAGGACAACTTCGCCCGGCTCACCGGCAAGGGGCTGGCGAATCCGCTGCTGCGCACCGGGCTCGCCCTGGCCGGTGCCAACACCTGGTTGGAGGGAGACGAGGCACCTCCCGCCGCCGGCAACGGCATCCTGACCGCGCTGGAGGTGACCGAACTGACGCTGGCCGGCACCGAACTCGTCGTCCTCTCCGCGTGTGACACCGGACTGGGTGACGTGGAGCCGGGCGAGGGAGTCCTCGGGTTGCGCCGCTCGTTCCTCATCGCGGGGGCCCGTACCCTCGTGATGAGTCTGTGGAAGGTGCCAGACGAACCGATCCGGCACCTCATGGAACAGTTCTACCGTCTGCTGCGGGACGGCCGGTCACGCGTCGAGGCACTCCGCGAGGCACAGCTGCTGACCAGGGAGTCCTGGCCCGCTCCTCGCCACTGGGGCGCGTTCGTCTGTCAGGGCGACGATGGGCCGCTGCCAGGACTGCCACCGGCCGTCCTGGATTCCGAGGGCTGATCCCGCCGTAGCCAGTTCGTGAGGGTCCGTCTCGGCCGGCGAACCACCCCTGCGACTTCACTGGCGACACGGCTGGTACGTCCCCTGCCACCGGATAATCCACCTGGTGCGCCGAAGCCGACGTGCTCGAACGCCTCTGGTCGCTGCCCACACTCGGTCGAGCGTTCACCGAACCGTTTCGGGACGCAGGCGCGTCGGCCGCCAAGCTTGCCGCAGCTCGCAAGGTGCTCGCCAACGGCCGCCGGCTCATCTGGACCGACGACCTGGAAGTCCCTCACTCCGGCCCGCTGTACGACGAGCTGACCGCAGACGGGCGCGGGCTGCTGATCCGCCCCAATTCCAGCCGGGGGTTACAACGCTCCGAACTGAATGACATCCACGTCTTCGCGTTGAAGGACCGGTGAACGAGCCCACCTCCGCCGTCCGCCGGCGGCAGGACATCGCATCCGTCAAGGCCAACCACCTCGGGAGGCATGGAGACGTTTTGGCTGGTGGGGCGGGCGGGCTCGAACCCGCGACCGAGGGATTTTGCGTGGCTTTCAGCACGATGACCAGGACCTTACGAGGTCACCTAGCTGTCAGCGTGACCCACTAGAGGTCACTCCAGTCACTCAGTCATGCACGGCTTCGCACCACAACCCGCACCACGGATGACCTACGGATCCAGGCGCACGAAACCGCCACCCTCCTGTTCGTAGATGCAGGCGACGTTCACGCTGTGTAACAGGTCAACGAGATCGGGGCCCGGGTAGGACGGAAGCAGGACAGCCCTGGACTTGTGCTCGAAGTAACGCGCGTAGTCCAGCAACTGGCCGAGAGCCAGGCGCACGTGGTGGCGAGCCGCGGAACTCTTCGCCTCGACCAACTCCGCCCGTCCTCCGTCGAAGAGATCTATGTAGAGAGCCCTACCGAGGTCGGGAAGCTTGATCTCCTTGCGCGTCGCGGTGCCGCCTTCCGCCTTCACGGCGCCTACGTATCGATCCACGAGGCCAGCCTCACGCCGCTCAGCGGTCGTCGGTTCACGCTTGGGCTCCACCTGGAAAGTCTCGGCAAGGTGGGCCTCCATCGGAACATCCCGCACTGTTGGCTTGCCCGCGCTCGTCGCACCGAACTCGGGCGCCTCGGCATCGACGGGCAGGAGCCGGAACACGATGACCTTCCGCAGGTCCCCCAGCCGGTCCCTTGCCTCTTCGGCGCACCAGGGGTGCTCCGGGTCCACCCGGAACTCGCCAAGATAGCGCACGACCGAACGCTTGACCTGGTCGAAGAATCGGAGTCGTAAACCACGGTCAAGGTGGTCCCTCACTGCTGCGTTGCCACGCACAAAGGTCTGATCGCCGACCTGCCCCTCACCCGTGTAGTGGAACGCCCCATCAGGCCGCCACCCATCGAAGTCGTACCCGAAACGAGCACCAGCCGGGGACGAGAAGAGAAGTACGTCCGCGCTCTTAGCCGGCCGCGTTACGCCGCCCTGCCAGGAGCCGCCCACACGCTGATGTAGCTGCCGCCGAACGACCACGTCGCCTATCTGAATGTCCCACGCCACCGCTAGAGCGATAGAGCAAGCCAGTTAGGGACAGAAGCCGCAATTACCGCAATAAAGTCATTCGCCCCTCCCATATAACTCCCACCATGCCTATCGGCCAATGTCAACTCGTTACATTGAGGGATCGCTCAGCTACCTTAGGTAGCTAGTGGCGCAACCGGCGATCTTCAGGGGGCGGCTATGGCTGGATACTGGCCCGTACTCAAGGCGCGCGAAGGCGAGTTCAAAGCGCTAGGGCGACTACGGGACCACGAGGTCAGTCGCATACACCCCCTGTTTGAGGTCTGCCCCTCGGATGGCGGTCCAACCAAGTCCGGTCTTAAATTCGTTCGTAAGGTTCGGGAGGCTGCGCCATCCGGCCTGACCCTGGGAGTGGACACCACGCACGTCAGAGTCAACGATGACGGTCGACCATTGATCAGGGAGATCGCCGAAGACCTGGCCCAGTGGGGAATCCCCATCGCACCGGTCATTCGTCTACACGACTCTGACGAACAGTTGTCCGCATGCGGTGAGGCGGCACGTCTCCACAACGGCACAGCCATCATCCGTCTCGGCAGCCCGACCGCGGACCCGGACCCTGTCGCCGACACCCCTCGAATATCCAGAGCTCTGTCCGTCACCAAGATCAGCCCTGACCGGTGCCACTTGGTGGTAGACATGGGCGAAGTCGCATCCGAGAGAGACGTCAGCCGAGCAGAGCAGGTCATTAGGAACGTGCTTGACTCGCTTGACAACCAACCTTGGGCATCCATCGTGGTCGCATCAGGTGCCATGCCGCCCGCCATTACGAGCCTCCCGCGCAACGAGGCGACACCCCTAACGAGGTGGGATTGGAAGCTCTGGAGACGCTTAACCGACCGCGGTCCAGATTTTGGTGATTACGCCATCGCACATCCAGCTATGCAGCCGAGCGGGGCCCGCGGCCCCCTGCCCAGTCTCAGATACACCGCCAGCGACAACTGGTGGATCTATCGTTGGGCTCGCTACGAGACCGGCGGTAACGACAGCTTTTACGATTTGTGCCAAGCCCTGACCTCATCCGACCACTGGCCTGTTGAGGACTCAGATTTCTCATGGGGCGACAGCGAGCTCGCGCGCTGCGCGAGACGTCAGCCTGGGCCCGGGGGCGCTACGCAGTGGCGAGCTTGGGGAACATCCCATCACCTCGCGCATGTCATGGGCGAGTTGGCCAGTCCTCCCGCGTCCTAAGCACACGCCGCACCTCCGCCTGCAACTCCCCCAACTCTAGGGTTTCAGCGAGGCGTTCCCAGACGAACCATCTCGGCGCCTTGGACAAGCCGCGGTGGTTGCTTCGCTCACGGAGGAGAGCCATCGCTTCGTCCCGCCAGAGCAACTGGGCTACCGAAAAAGGATTCGGACTTGGATTTCGGCCACCGCGGCGGACATTCCGAAGCCGGACCGCCCGCTTACCAGGAAGAGCGAGCCACACCCCCCACCAAGATGGGATCATCTCGGAAGCCTGGTCCAAGTACCGTTCCGTCGTCACTAATGAGGCTCGATCCAACACTCGGCTATACAACTCGGCCTGAACCTCTAGCCGGGTTAGCTTGTCCTGGTCGCTCTTAATCTCGAAACCTGAGATGCGGCCGTTAATGACTGCCACATCTACCCGGGTCCGACCAGCGCAGAGACCCAATTCGTGCCGGATCTGAGTGTCCGGCTGCGAGTCGTACTTAGTGGCGAGACGAGCCGTTAGCGCCTGACGGATATCGCTATCGCGCATCGCACCCCACCCCGATCATCCGCTGCCCCGACGGCCCGCCAATACTTCCATACGCGGTTCCCCGCTTCTAGCGCAACGTCTCCGTGTTCCTCCGACGGCGCCTCAAGGCAGATGGGCTGCACCGACACCGAGAGGCACCGACCGCGCGCCTATCGCCGCCGGAACGAGGACGTCACGCGGCGGTGCACACCTTTCAGCGTGGACGACCGCTGCACTACGCCAGCGGAGATCACCTCATCGCCTCCGAGAGCACTAGGGGTACCCGTCCACCCCAAGCTTGTTTTGCCTGATCAGGGCCGGGACGGGTAGGGGTGACGGGACCGGTGGGCAGTAGCGGTTCCAGGCGTCGGTGAAGACGTGGACGAAGCCGACACCGTTTTCGGCGGGAAGAACGCCGACGCGAACGAAGACCTACGCGGCCTGCTCAACGCCGGTCAGCAGCGCAACCGGCCCGCGATCCGGTGGGACGCTGGCACGCAACGGCTGGAGAAGATCCCCACGGTCGCCGTGGCGGCCCTGGCCGCTACCGCTGACGTTGCCCAGCCGGCGAGCCTCGGGCGATGCTCTATGACCTTCACCTGCCCGACCGGCACGGTCCGCCGGAACCACTGGTCTCGCCGTGGGCCATGTCGTCGGGTTCGCGGAGAGCAGGAGATCTGACGGAGGTGGCTGCCGTAGTCGAAAATGATCCGCGTCCGGGCGCTCAATGCTCGTGCCTACCGGTTGAGGGTATGCCTGGCCCATCATCACTCGGCCTGCCTTTCCTCAGGGTCGGATCGCGGGTACTTCAGTCGTCAATGGCGCGCCCGCCGGGTCGGGTGCTTAAACCGTTGTCGCCGGACCGATATGGCTCGCTGGATGGCAGCGGATCGGATCGCAGGAGGGCGGCGGCCAGCGGGGTCTGTCGGTAGAGGACTTCACGGCCGTGCCGCTTGGGGGTGACGAGGCCGGCATCGCGGAGAACGGCGAGGTGTTGCGAGACGGTTGCCGGGGCGAGGTCCACCCGCTGAGCGATGCCACTTGTGGTGCTGGGGATGACGGTCTCGGCAAGCACGGATGCGCGTCCGGCGCCGAGGAGTCGGATGATCACGGGTGGTGGTGTGGCGGGTTCCCAGAGCCGCGCCGCACCGAGCATCGGGTACACGAGCGCCGGGGGTGTGGTGGAAACGTCATCCGTAGGCCCGATCCCGAGATTCGGCCAACCAAAGGCTGTCGGGACGAGAACGAGGCCACGACCGCGTAGATCCACGGTCCCGCGCTGGAAGCCGGTGAGGTGCAGTTCGTCGTTCTTCCATACTGCTCGCTGGTGCAGGCCGGCGAACAGCCCTTCCAGGCCCCCGTCGGCTAGTTGCCGGGATCGGCTGGTGATGTCGGCGTCGAGCAGTCCACGCATTCGGTCCCAGAGCGGTGCGACCAGTGCCTGCCAGGCCAGTCGCTGTTGCGCGACCAATGTGTCCCGGGCGGTGACGGGGTCGCCGATTAGAGCACGGTAGACATCGACAGGCACCGTGCGGGAGGCGAGGCGGCGTGCATGGGCGACTAGCTGCGCGGTGACGATGCGGGGATCGGTGGCCTGGACCTGAGCGAGATCGTCTTCGATGGTGGTGAGCGGGCTGGTCGGGCTCGGCCACAAAAAGTCGGGCCCGTGTCCGTGGCTCGGCGCGGCGACGCTCAGCAGCCGCAGGTCGAGCCCCGCGAGGTCGCGCCGAACATCGCGGAGCCACGTCGGGTACCAGCCGTGGCGGCCCGGATTCTTCAGCACCAGAAGCGCCGTCATCGTTTCCTGTAGCGGTGAGACCGCAAAGCGACACCGGGCCGCGTCACCACGTCCGAACCTCAACACCAGCGCCATGACGCGGATAACGATAGCCACGATTCGGCCTGTGCCGAATCACAGCGGTCCGTGGTCCGCTGGCCGCACTCTGCTGGTCATGGCCGAACCGCCGCCGGCAGCTGCCGGCCCTGCTCCCCGAACGCGCCTGCTACGGGGTAATCCTGCCTTCCGGTCGTTGTGCGCGGCGCGGGCGGTGTCGTTCGTGGGTGACGGGATCGCCACGACGGCCCTGGTACTCCTCGTCGCGCCACGAGACGGTCCCGCAGGGGTGGGTCTGCTGCTTCTCGCGAACGCGCTGCCACGGCTCGGCGGACCGTTGGCAGGAGCTCTGGCCGACCGTGTCCAGACACGGCGGTTGCTGGTGAGCTGCGAGCTGGCTTCGGCGCTGGTGATCGGACTGATCGCGGTCACCCTGCCGCCGATGCCGGTGCTGATCGCGCTCGTCGCGGCTGTCGGGATCCTGGCCACCATCCGCAACCCGGCAGGTCGCAGCCTGGTTCCGATCCTGGTCAACCCCGTCGACCTCGCGCCGGCCAACGCCCTGTTCGGGCTCACCCGAACCCTTACCCTCACCGTCGGCCCGGGATTGGGCGGGCTGTTGATAGCCGCTCCCGGGGGTGTCCACACCGCCCTGGCTGTCGACACGGCCACCTTCGTCGTATCAGCCCTCCTGCTTACCGGACTTCCGGCGATCGCGCCGGCCCGCGACCCCGCGGCGGTCACCGGCCTGTGGGCCGAAACGATCGAGGGGTTGTGCTACGTCAGGGCACACCGACAGATCCGCGTACTGGTCATCAGCCTCTTCCTGCTCGTCGCCTTCGCCGCAGTGGACAATGTGGCACTGGTCTTCCTCACCAGCGACGTGCTCCTCGCCGGCCCGGCCGGCTATGGACTGGCAGCCAGCGCATTCGGCGTCGGGATGCTCCTGGCCTCACTAGCCTGCACCCGACTCGCCCGGGGGAGCTCACCGATTGTTCTCCTGATCGGTGCCGTCGCGGCCACCGCAGCGGCCAGCATCGTCAACAGCCTGGCCCCGGTTCTTGCCGTCGTCATCGCAGCGCAGCTGATCGGCGGCGCGGGCAATGCCGTGGAGAACATCGGCTACGACACCCTCGTCCAGGGTCTCGTGCCCCGCCCGTTCCTCGGCCGGGTGTTCGGCACCATGGGTACCGCCGCCCAACTGGGAGCTGCCTCCGCCTACGCCGGAGGCAGCTTCCTGGTCAGCCTGATCGGCGCCCGCGCCACCTTCGTCCTGGCCGGCGTCGGGACGCTCGCGGCCCTGCTCCTCCTCGTGCACGCCCTCGGCCGTCAACCGCGTGGCGAATCGTCCACATCTACCAGTTTGCAGTAATTCGGGTGCTTTCTTGGCAATGTGATCGGTGAGGCGGATGCACCATGCGAACCACACCCACACGATCGCCGGTGACCCGCTACCAGTGAGTCTGCCCAGGCCACAGGCCTCGGGTGGTGCCCGGTGACTTCGACCCGACCCACCAAACCGTCGGCCTGTTTTCGCCGATGCTGACGACGAAGACCGAACCAGTTCAACGCTTTCCGGCTCGCTCAGTGACACGAGGGTCAGACGCGGGATCGAGTCGGTCGCCGCTCGGATGTGCCAAGGCCGCAGGTTTACCCGTAGCAAGTCCCGGCCAGAACTGACCCTCGACTGCAGAACTCGGACTACTCAAGATAGTCGGGTGGCAGGGGAGTCAGCGGTTACCGACCAGAGTCCGTGCGACGTCGACCGGGTCACTCAAGCGCGGCAGCGGGAACATATCACCGCTATCCGGACCGGTGGGTGACGGATCGGCGCGGCGTCCTTGCGGGATCTCGAGGGCTAGGCTGCCGTCGAGGTGGAGGCTGGCCGGGGCGTGGCCGGCGGCACGCAGTGCGGCCAGGGTTTCGGCCGGTGTTTTCGCACTGGCGAGCACGGTCGGGGCAAGCTGGACCAACTGCAGGGCTTGCAGCGAGCGGGTGTTGAGCAGCTCGGTGAGCAGGGTCTCGTCGTCGCTGCACAGGCAGCAGCCGGCTGGGCGCACCTGCACGCGGCCGTACCGGCGGGCTACGTCCTTGATCAGGTACGTGAGTGTCTGTGGCACGAGGCCGCCGTCGGCCACCTCGGTAATCCGGGCCAGCAGATCTGCCGGGGTCTTTCCGGCGTCGAGCGCGCCACGAATGCTGGACGGCGAGAAACGCCATGTCCAGGCGCCGCTGCGGGACTCTGGCGTGGCCGAGCCGTCCAGCAGAGCCAACAGGTTGGCCGACGGGGTGCCGGTCACCACCGCGGTGAGGTCGTTCTGCAATAGGACCATGCCGCAGGAGCGGGGCAGCATGGCCTGAGCTTGCCGATGGGTCGCGTCGGCGTCAGAGTTCAGCAGGCTACGGCAGAGGCTGGTCGCTGTTCCGTGAGCAAGTAGACCGAGCCGGTGGGCTTCTCGCCAGATGCCGGTGACGTAGCGTTGCAGATCCTCGTCTGCCTGGTCGGTCAGGACAGGGCTCTGCCAGGCCAGCCGGTCGGCGAGCATGCTGGCATCGGTGGCGTGACCTTCGGGTAGAACGTCGGCGAGAGTGCGCAAGGTCAGGGCGCGCAGGCCCGTCAAAATCATCTCCTCGTCCTTGTCCCAGTAGAGGGCACGGGAGGAGACCGCGGTGGAGTTGGCCGGGGCGAGCGGGCACGCGGGCATCGCCAACCAGGTCTCGACGATGTCCAGCAGTTGGTCGGCGGGTTCGGCTGCGGCGAACGCGTCATAGGCCCCCGAGAGGGCCAGACCGGTGTCCGAGGCCTCGGTGAGGCCGCCCGCGGCGAGCAGTTCGATGGTCAGGCGGGTGCGATCCTCGTCCTGGCCGGACGACTTAGCCATCCGACGGAGCTCGCGTACACCGAGACCGCCCGTCTTGAGCAGGGGCACCGAGCCGCCGCTTATGGTGGCGGCGATCGCGGCGACTGCGGCGAGGGTCTCCGAGGCAGCGGCCGCAGCCTCCCGTTCTACGCCCTCTGGCTCGACCCGCATGATCGACACGGCCGGCGGCTGCGGATCGAACGCAGCCACGTAGCCCTCTCGTAGCGCGAGAGCCACCTCGCGGGGCATCTCCTCGACGCCCCAGGCCGAGCCGACGACGAGACCACGTTCAGCGGCCCACGGCAGCGCCACCCCGGCCGAGCCGAACGTCATCCCTCGCCCATCGAAGGGACGCGCCTGCCGCGAGGCGAGCGCGGTGAGCCGGGCGCGAACGTCGGCGGGGGCCTGCGCCACGAGCCGACGCACGTTCTCCGGCCGCGCCAGCCAGCCGACCAGCGCAACGATCAACGTGTCCTTGCCCCAGCCCGTCACGGAAACGCCGTACACCTTCGCCAGCTTGCGCAGCCTGTTCATGTTCCAGGTGGCGAGCAGATCGGCGGCGCCGGGTCCTAGGTTCAGCGGGTGCGGCCACAACGGGCTCAGATGTGCTGCCGCGAAGCCGTCGGCGTACGGCCAGATCAGAGCGAGCTCGGTGAGCCGACGCAGCGCCGCGACCAGGTCCGCATCGCCCTCCGGCACGCCCAACAGCGTCGCCAGCCGGGTAAGGGTGCACCCGTCGCCCAGCGCCGCAGCGACCTCGCACACCTGGAGCTCTGGCAGGGTAAGCAACGCACACGCGGCCGCCATCGACGACGGGTGAAGCAGCCGGACAGCGAGCTCGTCGGCGGTGGTCGGCGCAGGCTCGATGGCCGCGTCGCGACGGTCCGCGACCAGACTGGTGAGCTGTTCTTGGGTCAGGGTGCGAAGGTAAGCCGCGACGGAGTGCACCGTGCCAAACTACGACGCCCGCGCTGACAGAAGACGACCGGTACGCCTGCCGGCAACCGTGCCACACGATGTGGATCAACAGCGCCATCAGGCTTGTGGCGCGTGTGGCTGTCCCCCTCGCCCCTCCGTTTGGGTATCCGTTTCGGTGGGCCGGAGGTACCACCATGCGAACCACGCCGACACGATCGCCGGTGACCCGCTAGTACTACGTCTACCCGAGTTGGCAGCGCCGAGGCGGCAGCCAATGAGTATCGTGCCGTCGCGGCCACAGCGGCCACGTCCCCGGGCAGTACACCTAGGGGAACGACCTGAGGTCGCCTACGCGCTGCCGCTGCCAGTCGACGGGATGCTCGTTGTCGCCTCCACAGCGATGATGGAGAGTGGGTGCTGCGGGATGCCGCAGACCGCGGCGAATGGGCTGCGGCGCTTCGGTCGGGGCACGCAAGTGATCCGCGATACGAGAGGAAGGCATACCGACGGTGAACGATGAAGTAGCGCAACTGGCTGAGAAATGGGGACCTCCAACCTATTCCGATCTGGTCAGTGCTGATCGGCTGGCCCAGTTCGCGGACGTTGTGCCCGATCTACTGCCGACGTGGGCCGCGTGATGTCAAACGATGGCCGCAATGACCGGCTCTACGCGCTGTTGACGTGCCAGGACGGCCGCAATGTTGTGACCAGCCCGGGCGCTGCAGACGACCGGACGGTAACTGAGCACCGCCGAGCACGGCCACGCCTCACCGGCGTGCGCCCGTCAAACAGCCGACGAGGCCAGCGTTGACGGTGTGGCGGCCAGTGCGGGCCACCGACACGGGCCTGAACGGACGTGCCGCGCGTCTACTGACCAGTGAGCCGACCGACGATGCGGGATGGCCGGCCGACCTGCCGGCCGGTACGACGGAAGTGGTCATCGTCGAGGACACTCCCAGCCCGACAGCCACTCTGAAGGTACAGACCAGCGGGGACGCCACGCCGAAGAATGTGCGGGTGAGGTTTGACCAGCTCGCCGTACGTGATGCGTCCGCGGAAGGGTGACTGCGGTGTCAATGGGACTGGTTCAGATCGCGGTCGTCGGACTGGCTGTGCTTCTGCGACTGACAGCTTTCGGCTGGTTCGCCATCATCGCGGCCATCGTGAGCGCCATATCACTCGGCATCGTGCCCGCGATCGTGCTGGGGCCGCTGATCTACGCCGGATTCTCCGCGCCCCAGTCTGCATGGCCCCTGCTCATCGCGGCCGACGTCCTGCTCCTGGTGTGTGCGTTGATTTTCGAAGACGGCGGCGACAACACATCAGCAAGTCCACTGCAGGTGCTCACCGTCAGTCGCGGACTGTCCGGTCGCGCCACGGACAAAACGTTCCGGTTCTGCGGCATCGCCTACCTACTAACCTTGCCGGCACTGGTGATCTGGACAATTGCCGGTTAGCACTCCAGCCGTGGTTGGTGGATTCGCTGTCGTCGCTGGTAGTGGGCCCGTTTGGCGCGGTACTGGTGTCGGCGGTTGCCATCGTGACCATCGATGTACGTGGTCGAAGGGCGGGGTGGTGGTGATCAGGTGTGCGATGAGACGGCGGACCTCGCCGAGGCTGAGGGGCGCGAGGTGCTCGTTCTGTGTGCCCACGCCTACCTCGCCGTCACCACCGCCCAGGCGAGAAGGGGAACCCGGGCCGGGTGGGTGGCATCAAGCTCGTTGAGCTGAAGGTGGGCGGTCGCCTGGTAGACGTGGGCCAGTGCCCCGTCATCACGTGAGCGGGCTTCGGGCGTCTCGCTCTCCCACATCTCGATGGCCTGCCGGGTCGAGCGCTGCACTCGCCCCGTTGGAGTCTCCGAGATTGGCGCGACGTTGAGGAGCAGCGGCGTGGAGCCTCAGGGGGTGCAGAAGGCGCTGAGGCACGCCAACCTGCGGATCACGTTGGAAACCCCACGTTCACTCGCTGCCGAAGAAGGACCGGCCGCGCGGCCTGGTCGGTGACCTTCTGCGGAAGGCAGGCAGCCAGCGGCGGGAAGCTCCCGCATGCCAGGCTCGGAGCTGAGTTGTGCCCTGGTTGTGCCCAATGATCTCCGCTCGGCGTTCTCGCAGCTCAGCGGCGGAGTGGAGTGGGGCGGGCGGGGCTCGAACCCGCGACCGAGGGATTATGAGTGGCGTCCATGGTCAGGACGGACGCCCCTACCTGTAACTCTGGTGGCATCCGGCAGGACCCTGGCCGCTTGACCAACGCTGGTTGACCGTAGTTCGCACCACGCGCCGCACCACGAAGACTCGGCGTTCCGATCGTTCACTCACACCAGGGAGTTCGGGGAGAAGCCCGGAGGGACCGTCCAGCGCTTCGCGCTCCGGGGTCGGCGGAGCGGCCATGCCTCGTCGGTGGTCTACAGTATTCCTTGCACATCCGAAACCACCTCGTGGTCGATGCATCGATGGCCGATCGCCACCATCGAGCTCGGGAGGCGATCGCCTTTCGGCCCGTCGATCAAACGAGGAGGTGAACTATGTGCGTGCACCCTGGGGAACCGGTTACGCCCACCGGCGTGGCTACCCCCACCCCATCGGCTGAGCCAACCCGGCGCCGGAAGATGGGGAGAGCAGCACTCCTGGTGCTCCAGGGGGCTGCTCAGCTGGCCACGATCGCTAGTGCTGCGGTCGTGATCACCAGCAAACTCACCTGACCAACCGGTCAGGTGAGCCCGCTTGTAACGCGCGAACGGCCTCCGTCGGGGCGGCAATCCATGGCGGGGGCCCTTCGTCTTGCACAGTCAGATGCAACCCACTTCATCCATGATGACATGGATGAGGTTACACGGACCGCTAGAAAGTCTCCCGCATGGTGTCGGAGATTTCTAGCGGTCCGGTGTACCTAGAAGTGACCCACGTGCTGTACACCCGGCGGTCCCATCAGCGGATCACCCGAGAAGAACGCCTCTGGGGTACCCGTCCCATCCGTCCCAAGCTCGTTTTGCCTGCTCAGGGCCGGGACGCATTGAGGTGCTGGGACGCTTAGATCCGTCCCACGGCCGGTGTCGGTGCGGGTGGCCGGGACGGTTTGATCCGTCCCGAGGGTGCAATCCGTCCCGGGGCTGAGCTGCGGAAACGAGGATGGGACGCTTGGGACGTTAGGGGGTGCTGGGGCGGGTGGGCAGTAGCGGGTCCAGGCGTCGGTGAAGGCCTCTCGGGTGTAGCCCTTGGCCTGGCCGACGGGAAACCGGACGTTGCCGGAGGTGATCCCGAACTCTCGGAGCAGGTCGCCGAGCTTCTTGCCGGTGAGCCCAGCGGGGCCGAAGCCGGCCCACGGTGCTTCGTCGTCGTCGTTGAGCACCTTGAGGAGTTGGGTGGTGGCGACGGCGGGCGGGTCACCAAGGGCAGTGAACGCGGCGCGGATGTCGGCGAGCAGCCGGATGCGGGTCGACACGTTCGCCGACTCGTCGGCTTCGGCGGTGAGGATCGTGACGGCGTGCCGGGCGCGTGCCGGCCAGGTTCCCCCGGCCAGGTCGGCGACAGCCACGAGGGGTTCCCAAGTGTCGGCGGCCCGGTCCTCTACGGGCATGGGCGGTTCCGCGGCTTCGAGAGTGGCGAGGTTCGCGCCGAGCCATCCGGCAAGTTGCTGCGCGACGGCGCGCAGGGCGGGGCCGTCGCGGCGGTGCCGGTACGGGGCCACGGTCTCCCCCGGTGCGCGGCGGCGCATCCGGATGACCACGGCGCGATCCTCGATGGTGTCGGGCATCGCGCCGATACCGGCGAGTGCGGCCATGGCGAACGTGGGAATCTTCTCCAGCTTCTGGCTGCCGGCGTCCCAACGGATGGCGGGTCGGTTGCGTTGGTGTCCGGCGTTGAGCAGGCCGCGTAGGTCTTCGTTGGCGTCGGCGTTCTTGCCGCCGAAGATGGTGTCGGCTTCGTCGACCAGCAGCGTCGGCGGGTGGCCGGTGCCGATGGCCCGGTACACGGCGGCCGGTGAGGCGTTGACGGTGATCAGCGGGTCGTGGCAGCAGCCTTCCACCACGTCGAGCAGGCGGGACTTCCCGCACCGCTTCTCGGGCGCCCGGATCACGAGCCGGGGCGCGTGTGCCCACGCGGCTTGTGCGTGGGTGGCGGCGATCCACAGCGCCACCGCGTCGACGGCCTCGGGTGAGGGCAGGATGACGTACTTGGTGAGGCAGGCGTGCAGGGCGTCGAGGATCGCCGCGCCGTCGCCGAGCTGGTCCGTCGGGCGGCAGCTCGGGTTGTCGTCGTGTCGGGTCATGCGGCTACTCCTCTGAACCGGGCGGGTTGGTGGTGTGTGTCAACGGGGGTTGTCGGCGCGCGCGCCAGCTGCGCGAGACGGGCCATCTGCTCGGGCATCCCGCGCGTGCCGTCCAGCGGTCGGGCGGCGTGGGGCCAGACGGCGGTGGCGGGGTCGGCGTAGTCGCGGCCGGCAAGCACGGTCACGGTGCCGGCGGTGTCGATGCCCATGCGGCGGGCTTGCGCGCGCAGGGTCGGTACGGTGACCGCGCCGGGTTGGCCCATCCGCAGGTCGTACGGCTCGATGACGGTGTCCGGGTCGAGGAACCCGTAGCGGGCGGACAGAATGACCAGCTGCCCACCGAGGCGGGCGGCGGCGCGGCGGCATGCCTGGTGGTAGCTGCCCGTGTACATCCGCCCGGCGGGTGTCGAGCGGGTGAGTTTGGCGGTGCCGCAGGGCACGATGACCACCCGGTCGTCGCGGCCCATGACGGTCCGGCGCATCCGGGCGTTGACCGGGTCGGCGTATGCCTTGCTGGCTGCTTGCCGGCTGATGCCCAACGCCCTGCCGACGTCGGCGTAGGACCAGCCGTCGATGAGGACCAGGTCGACAGCGAGCCACTCGCGTGCCTCACGGCACGCCGCTTCCAGGTCGGCGAGCGCGGCCAGGGCGGCGGACGGCGTCGCGGCGGTTTCCACGGCGGTGGCGGCGGCGGCCAGGTGACCGGTTACCGCGTGGAGCTGGGGCGCGGGGCGACAACTGCGGTTGTCGCCGGCCCGACTCATGCAGCGAGTCCTTCCGCGCGGAACCCGCCTCGGATGGCGGCCCGGATGTCCCGGTCGGTCTGCTCCGCCCGACGGCCGGCTGCGGTGAGGGCGGCTACCGCGTCGTCGCGGCTGATCGCCTCGGCGGCGACCATGCGGGCCACGCCCCGTGCCGCGCCGTAGAGGGTGGTGCGGCGGCTGCCTTCCGGAGCGTCGGCGACGGCGTGCAGGTGTGCGGCGAGTAGCCGGTCCGGATGGGAGATGCCCCCCGCCGGGCGGGTGCTGGTCGGCACGTGTGCCGTGGCCGTGGCCGGGGTCGGTGCCGGCACGGCTGGTCGGCAGGCATCGACCAGCGCGGGGGGCATCTCCTGCATTACCCGGCCCGATGCCCACCGGTAGGGGCGGCCGGTGCGCGGGTGCACCGACGGCGGGAGCACGACGTACCCGCCATCGGCCTTCACATCGATACCCGGCCCCAACCCCTGCCCCGGTTTGCCCTGGCTGCACTGCACCATGCCGCCGGGGTGCCGGTAGTACAGGTGCAGGCCACCCGAGCCGGTCGCCACGTACGCGGTGGGCGGGAGCAGACCACGGCCGATCAGGTCATTCATGGTGTCCCGTCCGCCGTGGGCGGGGTCGACGTCGACCACGACCGTGCCGGACGCGGCACCGGTCCGAAGGGCGAGCTGCCCGGTGGGGACGGCGTCGAGGATGGCGGCGATCCGGTCGGGGTCGGTGGTCGCGGCGTAGAAGCCGTGACAGGTCAGGCAGGGGCATGCTTCCCGGTCGTGGCCGGGGTCGGCATCGGCGCAGGGCGGGCAGTTGGCGACGGGTCGTTTCGACCGGGCGAGCATGAACACCGGCCACCCGTGGGTGGTGTAGCCGAGGGCGGCGGCGAGCAGCGGTGACGGGTCGGGCATTGGGCTCCTGTCCGGTGCGTGGATGGGAAGCGGGTTGGGTTCGGGTCGGCCGGCGAGCGCGGCCGGGGTGTGGTCGGGGCAGCGGGGGCCTTGGATGTAGCGGCGGACACGATCGGGGTGGTGGCAGTAGCGCCGGTCAACGCCGATCCAGTGCCCGCACCAGGTGCCAGGCGGAGTCATCGGCTAGTCGCTCCTTCCCGGTGTGGCGGTGGGTGGCCAGCGCCGTGCGACGTCCGGCCACCAGGTGGTGAGCGCGCGAAGCGCGCCGCTCTGCTCTTCTGGTCAGCGGCGGTGGGTCATCAGCGCCCACACGACGAAGCCGGCGACGGCGAGCACCAGGGCGGCGGTGCCGGCGAGTCCGCCGAGGTCGCGCAAGAGCCAGCCGGTGACGCGGGCGCGGGTGAGGGCGGCGTCGGCGTGCCAGGCGACCCGCTCGACGCGACGGCCGAGCGGTACACCGAGGGTGACGCCGAGGATGGTGCCAAGGGCGAGGGCGAGCAGGGCGGCGGTGGCGGTGTTCACGGGTTGGCTCCGTTTCGGGGCAGGGTCGGGTGGCCGTGGATTCCACGGCGGGTTTGTCTAGGTGAGGGGCCGTGGAATCGGTGTGGATTCCACGTGGATTCCACGGCCCCGACGGGGCTGCGTCAGGCGGTGCGCAGGATGCGGTAGCGGCCGTTGCGGTTGACGGCCATCAGCAGCGGTTGGTTACCGGCGGTGAGTTCGGCGAGGGCCTTGGAAAGCCACTTGGCGGTGTAGCCGGTCGCGGCGAGCACGTCACCCAGGTCGGCCGGTCGGACCTCGGTCTGTCCCTGCTCGGCGAGCGCGATGATGTGGTCCCGGAGGATCTGACGGGCCTGTTCGGGGGTGGTCGGCTTGGGCAGGGCGAGGGAGAAGCGGCGCGGCGTCGGGGTGGTGTCGAGTTCCTTCGAGGGGTCGACGTCGTCGGGCGGGTCGGTGGGGTTGACGCCGGGGCGGGTAGCCATGGCGGGGACCTCCTGCTCTGCGTCGCCCTCGGCGGCCGGTGCCGGTGCCGGGGTGGGTCGGTGGCCGGGTGAGGGCTTGACGGTGTCGGTGGGCATGACGGGGGCCAGGGCCTTGGCCGTGACGGGGTCGAGCTGCTGTCGCACCTGTGCCCAGCCGGTGACGGCGGCGGCCAGGTCCGACCGTTGGGCGAGTTCCGACCGGCAGGGGATGGGCCACCGTCCGGTGGGGATGCCGGGCGACTCGATGTACAGGTAACCCGGCTTGGTGCTGCCCCAGGACTCCGGTGCCGCCCCGGCGTCGACCGTCTCGCCGGAGAGCGCCAACGACGGGTCATCGCGGCTGTCGATGCCGAAACAGACGTTCGTGGCGAACTGCGACCGCAGGGACGTCGGAGCCCGGTCGTGCGTCCACCGCTGCTGGGACAGGACCAAGCTGATGCCGGCCGACCGGGCGCGTTCGGCGACCTGCACCAGGGCGGGGTGACCGGACCAGGCGGCGGATTCCTCCACCCACACCATCAGGTGCGACAGCGAACAGCCCGGCATCCACTCCGTCAGGTCCTCTTTGCCGAGGGCTTCCGTGCGGGCGGGGATGACCTTCTCGGCGAGGACGTCGAAGAACGCCTCAGCGTGCTCATCCTCGGTGACCAGCAGGGCAAGCCCGTCCTTGACCGGCTTCACCGTCTGGTCACGCTTGACGGTGTCGACCACCACCAGCGCCCCATCCGAGCGGGTCAGGTAGTCGGTCATCACGACCAGGGCCCATTCGGTCTTGCCGGAGCCGGTCATGCCGGTCGCGCGGACGTGGGTGGCGGGGCGGACACCGGGCCGCCCGGTCAACCACAGCGCGACCTTCTCCCCGTCCTCGGCGACCCCGAACCGCAACGGGGCGTCCCCGACGGACCGGCCGGGGGCGGAGGGGCCTGCCCACTCGATGGTGTCGCGGAGCTGGTCGACCGGCACCACCTCGATCCGGCCGGTGCGGACGCTGTCGGGGTCGCGGTGCACCCGCACCGCCGACGGCGCGACGTCGAGCGCCGAGGCAATCGATTCGCGGGAGCCCTCCACCTCCGACAGCGTTTCGCCGGGCGGCATGGTGATGGTGGCCTTGACCTTCGCCCCGTCGACCTTCGGCCGACCGATCCGCGCGTCCCGCAACGCGGCGACGGCCTCGGCGAGCCCACCCCCGGCGGTGGCCTGCTCGTCGGGGTTGGCCTTGGCCATCAACCGCATCACCGCCACCGCGACGGAGGCGGCGGCGGTGCCACCGGCCCACAGGTCCAGCCACGGCCGCTCCCAGGGTGCGCCGATGGTCGCGCCGAGCGCCCACGCCGACCCGGTCGCGGTCAGCAGCGTCGACACCCGCTGCCGGATCACCCCACGGGCGCGACCAGCCGCCCAGGTGAGGGCGGTCAAGCCACCTCCGGCGGCGGTGATGCCGGCGGCGGCCCACGGGTTAGTGCCCCACCAGTGGTGCGACGCGGCGGCAGCCGGCCAGGCGAGCGCGCACCCGGCCGGGCAGACGAGGTAGGGCAGGGCGGCCGAGCGGAGGTCGACGCTGTAGGACATCGACGACAGGCCGCCGTTGCGGGGCATCCGGGACGGGCGGGGCCGCTTCATCGGCCACCCCCATCGGTGAACCGGAAGTCGGTCTTACGCGGCCGGTGGCCGACCGCTTCGAGTTCGGGGAGGTAGACGGCTTCAAAGCGGGTCGACGCGGTCACGATGTACTGCGACGCGACCACGAGGGCGTCGGAGGCGTGGGTGATGGGCTTGGCGACCTGGCGGGCACGCGCCCGGCCGGTGAGCCCGCCGATGACCACCCCACCGGACACGGCGCGAAGTCGGGCGTCGAGTTCGGAGGCGGTGACACCGAGTTCCAGGGCGGCGGCGTGCAGAATGCGGCGGGTCTCGTTGAACCAGTGCGAGAGAGCGACGTTGTCGGTGAGGGCGTCGGCACCGGTGAAGATGCCCCGCTGGTCGTTGATGCCTGCCATGCTGATGGTTCTCCTTCAGGGGAGGGCCGGGCGCGGATCGTTGTCGAGGCGAAGGCCGCGCCCGGCGCGAACAAGGGGGACGGTGGGCCGGTCGGCCCCCGCACCCATCGACCCGGAAAGCGGGTCGAGGGGCACGGCCGGGAGACCGGTCAGCCGAGAGCCAGGGCGAGTCCGGCGGTGGCGGCGGTGCCGACCAGCCCGGCAAGGAGCAGGTCGACCGCCGTACGGACCCGCCGGTACTTGGCGAGGGTGGCGGCGGACAGCCACACCAGTTCGTGCGCCCGGTACGCGGCCAGGTCGAGGGCCGGCATGGCCGCTTCGGTCATCAGGTCACCGGGCAGAGCGGTGGCGTAGCGGACCAGGCCGTGACTGCCGCCGAGCGACGGCCGAACCGCGTAGGCCAGCAAGCCGACCGCGACGCCGATCATGGCGACGGTCACTGCGCCGACGGCCAGGGCAGGGGCGGGCAGGCCGGCTCGGGCGAGCACGGCTAGGCCGACCGTGAGCGCGGTGCCGGCGATGGTGAGCAGGGTCGAGGCTTTCGCGTCCACGCGGACGAGTTCGGCGCGTACGGTGGTCAGTTCGGTGGTGAGGAACGGGGTGTCTGGCACCATCAGAGGTCTCGCCTTCCCTAGAGGTGGGTTGAGGGCCGGCGGCACGGCACGGTTTCCAGGCCGAGGGGCCGTGCCGCCGGGCAGAGCTACTGGTCGGCGTGCATCAGGTGAGCCAGCGCCGCGCCCATGCCGAGCACGGCCACCGGCAGGCAGGCGACGAGGGTGGTGATCCACCACGGGGCGACGGTGATCCCGGCGGCGATGAGCAGGTGGTAGGCGACCTGTCCGAGCGCGCCGATGCCGAGGGAGCCGAGGGCGGACCACTTCGCGAACCGGGCCGCCCGTGCGGGTACCCGGCCGGACAGCCACACGTAGAGGGCGAACGCGCCGTACGTCTCGACGCCGATGGGGAGGGTGATGGCGGTGTCGATGACCCACCCGGACCCGATCCCCGGAAGCAGGTTCACCTTCCCGAACCCGGTCAGCTTCCCCAGCCCGACCCAGCCACCCCAGATCGCGACGAACGCCGGTAGGGCGAGCAGGATCACGGGCCACACCACCGCCCGCCGGGACCGGCCGGGATCGATCTTCGTGTCCGGGCTTTCGACCGGCGTGGCCTGCTCGGACGGCTCGGACGGCGCGACGGCCACCATCGGCAGAACGGGTTCCGGGATAGGGATCGGGTCCGGTGCGGTCTGCTCGGTCCGGTCGACGGTGGCCAAGTCCGCCTCGGGGGTGCCGACGGTCGGGGCGGGGTCGACCGGGAACAGCGTCGGGCGGTCGGCGAGACTGCCCCGGACCACCAGGGCGGCATGCATCCGGTCCGACCGGGCCTGCTGGTCGCGTTCCTCACGCAGCAGGGTCAGCAGCTCGTTGGCCTTCTCCGACCCGATCCGGAACCGCTTCATCAGCCGGTTCCGCGACGGCAGGCCACCGAGTTCGTGGGTGAGCTTGCGGGCAGCGGGCAGCAGGTCTTCCACCGGCTGCGGGTAACGGGTGCCGTTGATCGTGGGAGCGGTCATCAGGCCACCGCCAGACCGGTCAGCGCGGTCACCGTCGCCGGGTCCAGCGGCGGCACGTCGACCGGCTCGACGGCATCGGCGTAGATCTCCCAGCCGTGCCACGTCGGGTAGGCGTTCGTCGACCGGACAGGGCGACCCTCGTGGTCGGTGCGCTCACGCTCGGCGGCGAGCAGATCCGGGGCGTTCAGGCCAGCGGCGTCGAGCCAGGCACGCAGTTCCGCGACCGTGGCGAACGTGAAGGCCATGGAACTGCCGTCGCTGTGCACACGGATAGCGATCGGGGCAGCGAGCAGCAGCAGTTCAGCCATCACCGCGCGGTAGCTTCTGCGGTCGGTCATCGCAGGGTCTCCTTCATCCTCGGGGCGGGCTTGTTCAGGGCGTGGCCGATCGCGAAAGGCGCGAGCATCACGGCCGGGCCGCCGAGCAGGACCAGCAGCAGAACCAGCAGGGTCATCGGGGGCCTCCGGGGGCGCAGTCGACGCACTCGCCGAGCGAGCGCGGGATGCAGTAGGGCTGCACGGTGCGGCACGTCGGGCATGTCTTCCGGGCCGTCAACGCGGCGCGGACGGCGCGGAGCTGAGCGGGGGTGGCGGTGCGCTTCGGACGGGCCAGGTCCAGCCGGTAGAGGTAGGCGGCGCGGGTGCCGCCGACGCCGCGCCAGAGGATCTGCGCGGCCACCGGCTGACCGGCGGGCCGCAGACCGGCGGCGCGCAGTTGGCGGCGGGTGGCGTAGCCGGCGGGTGCGCCGCGCCACCAGTACGTGGGGATGCCGTACCGCGACCCGTCCGGATCGTGGAAGACGGCGCGGATGCGGGACATCAGGCCGCCTGCCGCTTCGACGTGGCGCGTGCCGCCAGTAGGGCACGCGCTTCCCGCAATGCCCGGCGCTGCGCCCGACGAAGGCGCTGCCAGTCCAATTCGGTCGGGCCGGCGTCGCAGGTCAGCACGACGATCTGCGCGTCGAGCAGCAGCACCTCAGCCTCAATCAGCGGCAACTCCTGCTCAATGTCGGCAAGGTCAGAGGCGCTCGGCTCGTATTCGGAGGTCGTCATCACGCCACGCTCCGGGTGGTGTAGTCGGCGGCGTCGACCAGGCCGTTCGCCAGGGCACCCGCCTCCATCGCGTCGATAGCCTTTGCGGGCACGACGTACCGGCCGCGAATACGGATGGCCGGAAACTCGCCCACGCGGATCGACCGGTACAGCGTCATGTCGCAGGTACGCAGCAACCGGGCCGCTTCGGCGACGGTGTAGAACCGCTGAGGGTGGCCAGCAGGTCGATCGGTCTTCATCGGTGTCCTTCCGTCTCATCGATCGGGGTGCACATAGGTTCCGATCACGAGGGGTGACGCCTTCACCACCACACTGGACGACTAGGGACGTCCTTGCTATCTTCAAGTCGTCCCTAGATGTTCCTTGGAGGCGATGATGCCGAACGATCGGCTACGTGACGCGATGCTCCGCAACGGCTTCACGCCATCGGCCGTAGCCGAGCAACTAGGGGTGGATCCAAAGACCGTGGAACGGTGGATCACGCAAGGGCGAGCTCCGTATCCGCGCTACCGGCACGCCATCGCCGCCTTGGTCAAGGAAAGCGAGTCGTACCTGTGGCCGGGTGCCGTGCCGCAGGAGCGCGCGAACCGCGTAGCGCAGTCTGAGGTGGTGCAGGTCTACCCACGACGCGCGGCCGTGCCGGACGACCTCTGGCGACGGCTGATCTCGGGAGCGCAGGAGCGGGTCGGCATCCTGGTCTACGCAGGGCTGTTCCTGCCCGAACAGCAACCGCAGCTGGTGGCCACGCTCAAGGCGAAGGCAGCGACCGGTACGCGGGTTGAGATCCTCCTCGGTGATCCGGACAGTCCCGAGGTGGCGCAACGCGGAGCGGACGAGGGCATCGGCGACGCGATGGCCGGCAAGGTGCGGAACGTGCTCGCCTTCTACCAGCGGCTACGCGACGTCCAAGGCGTGAACGTGCACTTTCACCGGACGACGCTCTACAACTCGATCTTCCGGTTCGATGACGAGATGCTCGTCAACTCGCACGTCTTCGGCTTCCCGGCCGCGCACACGCCCGTGCTGCACCTGCGACGGCTTGCCGGTGGCGACCTGTTCGACACGTACGCGGACAGCTTCGACCGGGTGTGGGAGTCCTCGTTGCCAGCGTGGCAGCCGGCGGTGGCAAGCTGATCTCATGGCGAGAACCGAGTACTACAACGACCCTAGAGCGCCCAAGCCGAACAGCATCGTTCCAGCGGTGACTGTGTTCGTCCTCGATGCACAGGACCGGGTACTACTCATCCGTCGAACCGACAATGGCCTGTGGGCAATCCCTGGCGGTGCACAGGACTTCGGCGAGTACATCGCGGAGACCGCCGTACGCGAAACCAGGGAAGAGTCCGGGATCGACGTCGAGGTGACAGGAATCGTCGGAATCTACACGGACCCGAAGCATGTCATGGCCTACAGCGACGGCGAAGTTCGTCAACAGTTCTCCATCTGCTTCCGTGCACGATATATTGGCGGCGAGCCCACCCCGAGCAGTGAGTCGTCCCAGGTGAGGTGGGCTGGTAGAGATGAACTGGACGCCCTTTTAATCCACCCATCTATGCGCTTACGTATTCAGCACGGCTACGAGCAACACCCGCAGCCCTACATCGGCTGATAATCGATGGCAGCAAGCCGTTCCTCCGTACGCCGCACGGCGGCGACAAGCGTCGGTTCAGCCCGCGCCCAGAACCGCGATACAAGGTGATGGGGGCCGTAGCGCGACCTAACCTCGGCGAGACGTTCCAGCACATCGAAATTCTGGCCGTCTGGGCCCGTCGTCATATCCACGTACCACAGGGCATCACGCGTCGACGTCTCCTCATCAACAAATTCGGCGCGCAAGACGTCCGCCAATCCGCGTTCCTCAGCCTCAAAATGCGCGCATGAGTGGTAGGCAACAAGTGCTGCCACACGCTCATCAAAGCCGTTTTGACGGAGCCACCGGGCACCATCGAGCGCGTGCAATCCCGAACTGATTATCTCGGGCGCGTAGCCGATGTCATGCAACCAGGCAGCGGCTACCAGAAACGGCCGGTCGACTTCGTCCAGGATCATCGACACTTCAGACGCCTTGACGGATACCGCCTTGACATGAGTCCACCGACGCGGCAGCGCCTGCGACAGCAGGCGCTCAGCGGTCGTCCTAGCAGCAGTCACAAGGTCCACGCCTCCACAATACGTACAGGCGGTTGTCGGCGGTAGGCACCCGACGACGTACCCAGCGTGGATGACCACTCTCTTCGCGAGTCTCCTCCGGATCTCGCTGAGAATCTCCGTACGCGCACCCCAGGCAGCCTAAGCATCGGAGCTACTCCCGGCTCGATTACACAAGAACTCTCTTAGCGCGAGCGCGCACAATTCGTGAATTGTGCCTTTCAGAGACTTGCTCGACTCGTCGTTGCAGCGACGACGGCAGCGGGCCCGACAAGTCACCCAACTCCCGAAGCACAACCATAGGAACCAGGATGCCGTCTTCGAGGAGAAGATCGGCTATACGGCGGCGTGCGACCACACCAAGGTGATCGTCCGGAGACTGCAGAAGCACTAGGGAACCCCCCGCAACGGCTCGGACCTCTGGGTTTTCATCGCACGCCAGTGGCAGAACCAGCGCAAGAAGCGCCGGCAGCGACCGCTTTCTGGCGAGAACGGCCGCCGTAACAGCCGCTTCTCGACGACCGGCTGCGCTACGGCCACCGGCGAGTGCCGCAATGGCATCATACACATCGACATCTGACAGAAGTTCGAATGCAGCCAAAAATCTCAATGCAGCAGGGTACGGAAAAACTGGAGAGCCAGATTCGAAGGATGATTCTCCGTACAGCAACTGCTGAGCGTGCGCACGAAATAACTCGGCCGGCCCTTGCGGGATAAATACATTGGCGCGCGCAAGCCGCTCAAAGCCAGGCGTTCGAGCATCACGTGGCACCCGCATATCCGTTAAGAACCCCGCCAGAGATTCCCAGAGACCACGGGAATCGGCGGCAATGACTAAGGCGGCTGCGATGTCACCCGGGCTCACCCCACCGAAGGAGTACATTCCTCGTGCCGCCTGCGAGCGATCACTCTCAAGCATATCCCGGACCAGTTCGGCACCCTCGATTGGATTCCGATCAGAAACTCCACCCTTTAGAGCGAGGTTAAGTTGGTGCACCGTTACATCGAGCGGAGAAGCATCCGCAGGAAGCGGTTCTATCCTACCGAGGCGATCCGCAACCAAATTTGCCACACGAGGTAAACGATCGTGATATGACAACATGATTGCCGCCCAAGCCTCTTTTGTCTGCTCCGGCAAGGGTTCCCAGTCAAGCACACCCAAGGCTCGCTGCACTGCCGTGTCCAACAGTTCTTGATCGCGGTGTTCTGCCTTCACTTCAGCTAGCAGCATGTCGGAGACTTCAACCCCCGCATCGCACTCATTCGCCAATGCGGCTGCTGCCCGCCAAGCTACTTCGCGACGCAGCACAGCGAGTTGCCACATCCCTGGCAAGTCCGGCGGGCCACCTGCAGCCAGACATGCCTTAATGGCTTCAAGGCCTAGGCGGGCCTCGGCCGGGGTGAGCAAGTCCGCCGCCGCCTCTAGAACTTGCAACTCGACTGTCCGCAGCAATTCCGACGACGTCCTTCTCTGCAAGATCTGACGGCCATCCCGGCTTATTGCGGCGAGAGGACCATCATCACGCAGCCGCCGGAGCACTAGACCAAGATCTTTCTTCGCTGCGGCTTGGCGTAGCAGGCGCAAGGCGTCCGCCAAGTCACTTTCTCTGCCTTGCGACTGCAGGAGCCGCAGAAGGGCTAGTTCGCGACGCATAGTATAGACAGCGCCATCACCAATAAGCTCAAACAGCAGAACATTCGGAAAGAGATCGACGTACCCCGGGCCGCCCATTATGACACGTGACCGAGTATCAAACTCACGGCTGAAGGAGTTGCGGACGAATTCCGCATAGCTATTAGCGCGACTTTTCGCCGTTCGCACAGCAACGCTAGCCTCTCGACTGAGCGCTTGCATTTGTCGCGTTGGCAGTCCGGGCATTTTCTGCCGCTCAGACGCATCAACGGGAATAAGGCTACCGATAGCATGTTGGAGGCTGTCCCGCATTCTCGCTAGAGTCACATAGGGTGAATGCGAGACCGAAGGCCCCAGTCGGAATCGGCTGCAGCGCTCGATGACCAGGCTCGCCAGAGTCCTTCCCGCATCGTCCGATATCGCGAGATGAGGCTTGCCAGCATCACGCATCCTGAGAGCCTTCTGCTGCAGCAGCACGGCGGACAGCAGGGCATCATCGGCAGTCGATTCCTTTTGAGTTCTACTCAATTGTGAATCCAGAACCCCGAGACAAGTGCTGTAGTCATCCAACTCGCCGGCAGCGCTAGCAACGACTAGGGCCAGAGCGGCCGACTCGGCTCTGTCGGCAGGGGGAGATTCAATGAGAGCAGCCGCAAGCTGCGGTACAGACTGTGCAATTAGGTCACTCCTCAAGCACCCTTGAGCCAAATCCACCAAGTCGTGCGGTCCGGCCGCAGACAAGTCAGACTTCAACTGGCGCCGCTGCCATTGCCGCCCAAGAACAGCAGCGGCCAGTCGGGCCGGACCGGTATTGTCGTACTCGTCATCAGGGAAGTGTGGCCTCAGAGCGATATCCAGCGGCTCAAGGACTGCTGCAATCCAAGCCATATTCATCAGTAATCACCCAATCTTGCATCGTACAACTCGCCCGGTCCATCAAAATCGTCGGCCTGAGCGGAAGGACGACTGCGCCGGGGGTCACGATCGATAACCAAGTACAGCAGGCGGGCCATTTCGTCTCGGAGGTCACCCGCCGACTTAACGCCCATGAGGTATATCGACGCTATAGGCGAATCCAAGTCGATCCAATGGTTCACACTCTCCGCGGCTGGTTCGCACTCCGGCCCGACCAAGTAAATACCAATCGACATCGACGGGTGCTCCTGCAGCGCAGCACGCGCGTGGCGAACGGTGGTTCGAAGAGGGCTTTGTGATACAAACACTAACCGCGCCTCATGCACAATTATCAAAATGTCGACTGGAACACTCGGCGCATTCCTCGCGTCCTGGACGGTAATTTCCGTTGTAGTTGCGCCTATTCGGACTTGGTTGTATATCTCTTCCCACTGAAAGCCTGAAGGGTCACTCATGAACCGAGTCACCACTAGGCCGATGCGCGTTCCGGCTACTGCAGGGACTACAGAGGCTTCAGCACGGCCAAGTTGCCTCGGCAGATCTAATTGGGCCAGGTCTCCGCTTGGCATCGACTGCGCGTGCACCGGCCCGGTGAAGACTGGACCAGAAGGAGAGTTAATGACTACTTTACCTGCGCCAACCTGATCAACAATCTCCTGCTGCCCATTGTCATCGCCCTCGTCGCTACCAGAACGCATATCGATAACAGCCGCGACAGATATCACGATGACCAGGAAGCCGGCTGCAGACCACACGGCGACCGGCTTGTCCAACCACTCCCAGTCGGGTAATGGCAGATTGGTACCGATGTTCGTCACCGCACTCAATGCAGCAGCGGCGAGCACGCCTACAACACCCGCCAAGTAGCGTCCCCACCTACGCCCACCTCGACGCGTGTTGTTGGCGGTCATGCAGACATGGTGGCATGCAGCCGTCAGGCATGGAGGATCGGGCAGTACCGGAACGGGGAGGCAAACCTCTGCCTGGACGGGCACACGCCTGACGTCTGTCCCCTCACAACCCTGGTGGCATCGGCCGTGCAGGCATGCGAGCCGCCAGGGTAGCGGCGGCTCTTTGATCAGACTCCGACAACCAGGCTGCGTAGACGCGCAACGTTGTCGCGCCGCCCCCGCAATGTCCTAGCCGGCCGGCAACAGTCCGAACGTCGACACCGGCCGCGATCAGCTCCGTTGCTGAGTAGTGGCGCAGAGCGTGTAGGTTCGTGGTCATGCCAAGTCGCCCGGCCATCCGGCTGAAACGCTGGGTGGCTGTGTCCGGTACGAGCGGGCTACTACCGTCCGGGTCTGGTGAGAAGACGTAGCCGCCATCGGACAGTGAGTACCCAAAGGCCGACGCGCGCTCCTTGCAGCGCGCGAGCTGGTTGCGCAGTACCTCTACCGTCTCCGCGTCTAGGGCTACGCGCCGCTGCTGGTGCGTCTTGGTGTCCTTCTCCCGCAGCTTCCCCGCGTCATCCACGTACAGGGCGCTCCGCAGCGTCAGCACGGCCGCGTCCAAATCGACGGCAGACCACCGCAGCGCGCACAACTCACTCCGTCGCGCCCCGGTCGTCATGGCCACCCACAAGAACGCGCCCCAGTCGGGGTCCTTCCACGCCTGGGTGACCAGTCGGGCCGCTTCGGACGCCGTTGGTGGGTGTGGGTTGGGCTGAGGCATCCCCGGCTTCTCCGCTTGGTCTGCCGGGTTGACCGCGATCCACCGCCACCGGACGGCGCGGTTCAGAGCGCCGGACAGGATCCAGTGAATCTGCCGGATCGAGGCTGGCGCGAGCGGCTTGCACTCGTGCGGCCGGCACTTGTCGGTGCAGTCGTGCGGCCCCGCTTTCCGGTGCTCGATGGCCTTCCGGGCACCTCCACAGTGGTCCCGGCATTTCCGCAGCACGGCGTAGAACGACTCCAGCGTCTCGGCGTCCAGCCGGGCCACAGGCAGCTTGCCGAGCATTGGTCGTATGTGCTTGTTCAGCTTCTTGACGTAGCCCTGCCGGGTCGACGCCTCGACGTCGAGGACCTCAAGCCACCGGTCAAGCAGCTGGTCGACGGTGGCGCGGGTGCGCGGGTTGCGCCGCTCGTCCACCTGAGCGAGGAAGCGCGTACGCGCCTTCTCCGCTTCCTTCCGGGCCGTCGGACCGGGCGGGATGGTCTCGGTGAGGTAGTGCCGCTTCTTCGTGATGGGGTCGATGCCCGCGTAGACCTTCACCCTGAGTGAGCCGCTGGGCAGTTCCTCGATCTCGCCGCGCTGACGCTTCGCGCGCCCGTTCGCCGTCGCCATGGGGCCGACCGTAGCGCGCTCGCACCACGAGTAGCACCACGGAGAGATCGTGGATCTAGTGTTTTGCCTGGTGGGGCGGGCGGGGCTCGAACCCGCGACCGAGGGATTATGAGTCCCCTGCTCTAACCTGCTGAGCTACCGCCCCCTGCCGGCGCCGGGATACTAACCCGGCCGCCCGAACCCCGGCCACCACCATGCAGGGCGACGGCACCGATCTTCCGGCACGATGGGCAACGCGAGGATAACAGCCTGCATCGAGCGTGGCTGACCCGTCCGTGCTCACTTTTCCCGTTGCTTCCCGCCGCGCCGTTCCGACCGGTTCTCGGCCCACGCGGGTGGCGATTGTTCCGCGCCGGTGTGGAGCCGGCCGGACACCCGAGGGCGAAGGGAGGAGGTCAGGGACGGAGGTCGTGGATGAGGGTGCCGGCGGCACGCCAGCCGCCGGCCAGGGCGCCCTGGATGGAGAGGCTGTCCCGATGGTCGCCGGCGACGTAGAGGCCGTCGCCGAGGGCGACCGGCTTGCGCAGGCCCCTGCGGCGGAGGCGCGGCCGGCAGGGCGTGCGGAATCGAGACCGTGGTCAGATGCGCCCAGTCGTCGGTGGAGCGACCATAGAGGCGGGCCAACTCACGACGTACGACGGGCTCGGGCGGGGCGGTGGGGCCGACCACGGAGGTGGCGACGAGGTGCCGTCCCGGTGGGGCGTAGCCGGGAACGGCCCGGCTGACCACCATCGTGTTGGCGACGGTCTCACGGCGGTCCCCGTCCAGCACCAGGATCGGCTCGTCCAGCGGCGGTTCGGCGGTGCTGTGGTAGTAGGTCGTGTCTATGCCGGCCCCGTTCGCCCTGCTGGGAAAACGGCGACGCCCGCCTGGCAGTGCCGGGCGGGCGTTGGTGGAGTGAGCTCCCCCGATTGGACTCGAACCAATAACCTGCCGGTTAACAGCCGGCTGCTCTGCCAATTGAGCTACAGGGGATCGCGCTTCCCGGAACCGGATCTCTCCGACACCGTGCGACGGGGACAAGAGTACAGGACTCCCCCGGGTGTTGGTCCAGGGGGTTACCACCCAACTTCGAACCGCAAGAAGCCGGGACAAATCGCCATCCGGACACAAGGAGGCATGAGCAGAGAGCAGGATGGGTAGTTAGCTGCGGACAGAGGACGCAGGCGCGACACGACCGCTCCCGACCGGGTCCCCGGCACGGGATCGGTAGCGCGTCAGGTACGAAGGGAGCCGCCATGCGCGGAAAGATCATGTTCCTTGGCGGGCTGGCTGCGGGATTCGTCCTGGGCGCCCGTGCCGGCCGGGAGAAGTACGAGGAGCTGGTCGTCCGGGGCCGTAAGGTGCTGGACCACCCGACCGTGCAGGAGGCGGCCGGCGTCGCACAGGCCCAGGCCAACCGGCTCTACAGCGAGGGCAAGGACAAGCTCAGCCACTCCAAGCTGGGCGAGAAGCTCGGCACCGGCAGTGGGGACGGCCGGCAGGGGCTGACCGCCGCCGACGACGCCTTCGCCGGCACGCCGGCCACGGTCGGGGCGAAGACCGGCAGCAGCTCCGGCTCCGCCGGCACCGGGTCGTCGAGCACCAGCTCGACCGGCACCAGCTCGACCGGCAGCGCCAACCGGGGCAAGTCGTCCGGTGGCGGAGCCAACGGCAGCACGTTCTGAGCAACGGTGTTTCCGATGGGCCGGCCGCCTCGCGCGGCCGGTCCATCGGGCGTCGTACGGGTCCGGTCAGTCGGACGTCTTGCGGCTCCGGTCAGTCACGGCCGCTGCTGAAGGCGGCGTCGAAGGCCGCCGCCGGGGCGTCGAAGGCGAGCTGACGGACGAACTGGAGCGCCTCGGGCGCGCCGACGAGCCGGTCCATCCCGGCGTCCTCCCACTCGATCGAGAGCGGGCCGTCGTACCCGATGGCGTTCAACGCCCGGAAGCAGTCCTCCCAGGGCACGTCGCCGTGTCCGGTGGAGACGAAGTCCCAGCCCCGACGGAGGTCGGCCCAGGGCAGGTGGGAGGAGAGCCGGCCCCGCCGCCCGTCGCCGGTACGCACCTTCGCGTCCTTGCAGTCGACGTGGTAGATCCGGTCGGCGAAGTCGAGGATGAAGTTGACCGGGTCCAGGTCCTGCCAGACGAAGTGGGACGGGTCCCAGTTGAGGCCGAAGGCGGGGCGGTGCCCGATCGCCTCCAGGGTCCGCCGGGTGGTCCAGTAGTCGTAGGCGATCTCGCTGGGGTGGACCTCGTGGGCGAACCGCACCCCCTCCTCGTCGAAGACGTCGAGGATCGGGTTCCACCGGTCGGCGAAGTCCTGGTAGCCGCGCTCGATCATGGACGGCGGCACCGGCGGGAACATCGCCAGGGTGTGCCAGATCGACGAGCCGGTGAAACCGACGACGGTGTGGACGCCGAGTTTCGCCGCCGCGCGGGCGGTGTCCTTGAGCTCCTCGGCGGCCCGCTGTCGGACCCCCTCGGGCTCGCCGTCACCCCAGATCCGGGCCGGCAGGATGTCCTGGTGGCGCTCGTCGATCGGGTGGTCGCAGACCGCCTGGCCGACCAGGTGGTTGGAGATGGCGAAGACCTGGAGATTGTGCTTCGCCAGCGTCTCACGCTTGCGATCGACGTACGAGTCGTCGGCCAGTGCCTTGTCGACCTCGAAGTGGTCGCCCCAACAGGCGATCTCCAGTCCGTCGTAGCCCCACTCGGAGGCGAGTCGGCAGACCTCGTCGAACGGAAGATCGGCCCACTGGCCGGTGAAGAGTGTGATCGGTCGCGCCATTGTCCTTCTCCCCTGTGGTGATCAGGGATTCCGTGGGCGGGACCGGGGCGAGGGTGACCGGCCCCGGGACGAGGGGCCGCGCCGGAGGGAGGGGACCGGTGGGTGCCGCCCCGCCGGGTCTCCGACGGATCGCACCTGGCACCCAGCGGGTTGCGCCTCCCGCCGGGCCACCGGCCGCCTGTCACGGCTGCCATCACCCACTCTAGGACCGCCGTCGCCGGTTCGGAAGGGCCCGGCGACACGGGACCGGGCAGTCGTACGCCCGGGCGACGGCGTACGTCGCGCCACTCCACCGGCGACGCTGTCGAGCTGCCCGCACAGACGGGGCGGGGTTGCAGGGGTCCCCTGCTCATCACCAGGCGGTAACAGGGGACCCCTGCTCACACATCGGCGAAAACACCCGAGCTACGAGCTACGGCAGGGTCCACTTCTGGTTCGCACCCGCGTGACACGTCCACAGGTGCACCGCCTGACCATCGACAGCACTACTGCTCGACACGTCCAGACACTTACCCGACTGCGGATTACGCACCGAACCATCCGCCTGCGCCGACCACACCTGCGCACCCGAACCGTTACACGTCCACAACTGGATCTTCGTACCGTCCGCCGCACCACCACCCGACACATCCAGACACTTCCCCAACGCCCGCACCGGACCATCCGGCGTCACCGACCACGTCTGCGCGGCACTGCCGTTGCACGAGTAGATCTGGATCTGGGTGCCGTCGACGGTGGCCGAGTTCCGCACGTCGAGACACTTGCCGCCCAACCCGACGACCGGCCCGGTGCCGGTGCCGCCGCCGGACCGCACGAGGGTGACGTCGTCGACGTCGAAGAGGCCGGAGCCGCTACCGGTGAAGGTCAGGTACAGGTTCTGCGTCCCGGACGGCACCCCGGCGAGGGTGGTGCCGACGTCGGCGAAGGTGGTCCAACCACCGGTGTTGGGCACCGCCACCTGGCCGAGCACGGTGCCGGTGGCGGAGCCGGTCCGTACCTGGATGGTGCCGCCCGGCCCGCCGGAGACGACCCGGGCCCGGAAAGCGTTCACCCCGGTCAGGTCGAGGCCGTGGTACGCGGCCCAGTCGCCCGGGTCGACGTGCCCGAGGGTCTGCCCGCCGTTGGCCCCGGCCTTGGGGTACGGACTGACCCCGCTGGCGGCGCTGTACGCCTCGGCCTGCACGGTGGTGTTCCCGCCCGGTGGGGTGCCGCCCAGTTCCTTGATCCGGATGTTGCGGAACGAGACGTCGTCGCCCGTACCGTGGTTCTGGAGGCCGATGTGGCCGGCGAGCGAGCGGGCCGGGTCGGTGTTCGTGAAGTCGTTGATCTTCTGGCCGTTGAGGAAGACCTGGAGTCGCTCTCCCTCCACGAGCAGTTCGTAGGTGTTCCACTCCCCCGGCGGGTTCAGCGCGGCGTCCCGGGCGGCGAGGTCGGCGGACCTGAACGTGTAGACCGCGCCGGTGGTGCGGTCGGGCGCGTCGGTGGCGTCGATCTGGATCTCGTAGCCGTTGTTCACCGCCGACCAGGGGTCGCCCGACGGCGGAAAGCCGACGAAGACGCCGGAGTTGTCGTCCCCGGCCATCCGCCAGTCGAGCTTGAGGGAGTAGTTGGTGAACTGTTTCGCGCTGTACCAGTACAGGCCCATCCCGCCGACCGAGGTCAGGGTGGAGTCGGCATTGGTGAAGCTGCCCGGTCCGGCCTGCGACCAGCCGGTGGTGGAGCCGTCGTAGAGGGTGGTGTAGCCGGTCTCGGGGCGGCAGTCGGCCCTGCTGCGTCCGGCCGCGTACCGGATGCCGCCGAGCAGGTGCGCCCGGAAGGCCGGATCGGCGTACGACGCCTGGGTGTGCCCACCACCGGTGTAGAACGACCGCCCGGCGCTGACCGTCCGGCACCAGGCGATCGGGTGGTCGGCCCCCATCGACCCGCCTGAGTACGACGACTCGTCGAGCGTGGCCAGCACCCGGACGGACGGCCGGGGGTTGGTCCGGTAGTCGTACCACTCGTCCGTGCGGGTCCAGGTGCGTGGCAGGTGGGCGGTGGCCGCGTGCGCCCGGTCCGTCACGTGGACGTGGGCCTGCTGGATGGCCGGGTGCGACGCGAAGTAGCCGCCGACCAGGTTGCCGTAGAACGGCCAGCCGTACTCGGTGTCGGCCGCCGAGTGGACGCCGACGAACCCGCCGCCGCCGTTGACGTACCCCTCGAAGGCGCTCTGCTGAGCGGCGTCGAGCACGTCACCGGTGGTGTTGAGGAAGATCACCGCCTCGTACTGGGCGAGGTTGGCGGTGGTGAAGCGGGTGGCGTCCTCGGTGGCGGTGACGGTGAAGCTGTGGGCCGCGCCGAGTTCCCGGACGGCCTGGGTGCCCACGGCGATGGAGTCGTGTCGGAACCCGGCGGTCTTGGAGAAGACGAGCACGTCGTACGGGGCGTCGGCGGCGCTGGCCGGGGTGGCGGGGGTGGTGCAGGCGAGGACGGCGAGAACGGCGGTGGCCGCGCCGATCGTGGACCGGAGGGGTCTGCGCATGTCGGTCTCCCGATGGAGGGGGCGGATTCTCACGGCAGGACCCACTTTTGGTTCGCGCCCGCGTGGCACGTCCACAGGTGCACCGCCTGACCGTCCACGGCGGTGTTCCCCGAGACATCCAGACACTTACCCGACTGCGGATTACGCACCGACCCATCCGCCTGCGCCGACCACACCTGGGCAGCCGAACCATTACACGTCCACAACTGGATCTTCGTACCGTCCGCCGAACCACCACCGGAGACATCGAGACACTTCCCCAACGCCCGCACCGGACCATTCGGCGTCACCGACCACGTCTGCGCCGCCGTGCCGTTGCAGGAGTAGATCTGGATCTGGGTGCCGTCCGCCGTGCCCGCGTTCCGCACGTCCAGGCACTTGCCACCCATGCCGACCACGGGGCCGCTGTTGGCGGTGCCGGTGACGAAGCCGAACGCGTCGACGTCGAAGAGCGCGCCGGTGCCACCGGCGAAGGTCAGGTAGAGCCGGCCGGTGGTGGCCGGCGCGCCGGAGATGGTGCCGGTGACGGTGGTGAAGGTCTCCCAGCCGCCGGTGACCGGCACGGTGGCCGAGCCGAGCACGGTGCCGGTGGGCGAGCCGACCCGCACCTGGATGGTGCCGCCGACGCCGCCGGAGGAGACCCGCGCGTGGAACGAGGTGACGGTGTCGAGTCGGTACGGCTCGAACGCGATCCAGTCCCCGTTGTCGATGCTGCCGATCGTCCGGCCGCCCTCGGCCGTGGCCTTGTCGTGCGGAGACACCCCGGAGGAGTCCTTGTGGTGCTCCGCCTGGCGCTTGCGCGGCTGGAGGATGTGCTGCTCGTGGGTGGTCAGTCCGCCGGAGTCGGTGTATTCGGCGTCGAAGACCGCGAAGATGTTGGCCGCCTCGTCGTGCTCACCGTCGACCGGGATGGTGATCGAGCCGGAGCAGCCGTTCTGCGAGGTGATCGCGTGGCCGTGCTGGTCGTGGCCGAGCACGTAGGTCATCTTGACCTTGGTGCAGTCGATCGTCCCGTCCTCCGGGTCGGTGACGGTGATGTTGAACGGCACGGTGTCGCCGTAGGAGAAGAGCCGGCCCATCAGGGGAGAGTTGATCCGCACCGTGGGAGCCGTGTTGCCGACCCTGATCGACACGCTGGCGGTGCCGGTCGCGCCCTGCGGGTCCCGGACGGTCAGCGTGGCGGTGTACGAACCGTCGGTGGTGTACGTCTTGCTCGGGTTCGCCGACGTCGACGTGGTGCCGTCGCCGAAGTTCCAGGTGTGGGTCAGCGCGCCGCCGTCCGGGTCCGACGACCCGGCCGAGGAGAAGTTCACGGTCAACGGGGCCACCCCGGAGGTCCGGTCGGCGGTGGCCACGGCGGTCGGCGCGCGGTTGCCGCCGCCGATGTGGTCGTAGCGGTAGAGCGCCGAGTTGGCGTCGCCGTTGAAGTAGCCGGTGCCGTAGTCGAGCACGTAGAGCGCGCCGTCCGGACCGAAGGCCATGTCCATGACCTGCTTGCCGTTCCACGGGAAGGTGTCGATGACGCCCGGGGACCCGTCGGTGTTCAGGTGGATCGGCTTGACCCAGCCCCGGCCCAGCTCACCGGCGAAGAACTGCCCGTGGAAGGACTGCGGAAACTTGGTGGTGGAGGGGTTGGTGGCGTCGTACCGGTAGACCGGGCCGGCCATCGGCGACTCGGAGCCGCCGCCGAACTCGGGTGGGGTGCCGGCGTCGCCGGCGTACCGGATCCAGGCGGACTTCGCCCCGGGGAGCGTCGACAGGCCGGTGTTACGGAACGAGTTGTTGGTCGGCCCGCCGGTGCAGTTGTACTTCGCCCCGGCGGTGCCGGCGGCGAAGTCCCACTCCGCGTACGTCTCGGTGGCGGTGTTCGTGCCGGTGCAGTACGGCCAGCCGTAGTTGCCCGGACCGGTGATCCGGTTGAACTCGACCTGACCGCTCGGTCCCCGGGCGCTGGTGGTGCCGGCGTCCGGGCCGTAGTCGCCGACGTAGACGATGCCGGTGGCCCGGTCGACGCTCATCCGGAACGGGTTGCGGAAGCCCATCGCGTAGATCTCCGGACGCGTCTTCGGGTCGGAGTCGACGAACATGTTCCCCGCCGGGATCGAGTACGTCCCATTGGTGTTCACCTTGATCCGCAGGATCTTGCCGCGCAGGTCGTTGGTGTTGGCCGAGGTGCGCTGGGCGTCGTACGCGGGGTTGCGGTTGGTGCGTTCGTCGATCGGGGCGTAGCCGGCGGAGTCGAACGGGTTGGTGTCGTCCCCGGTCGACAGGTACAGGTTGCCGGCCGCGTCGAAGTCGATGTCCCCACCGACGTGGCAGCACATCCCCCGGTCGGCCGGTACGTCGAGCACGGTGACCTGGCTGGACATGTTGAGCGTCCAGTCGGCGTTGAGGGTGAAGCGGGAGAGCCGGTTGACGCCCTGCCAGGCGGAGAAGTCGGTGCCGGTGGCCGGGGCGTCCCCGCCGGGGGTGGCCAGCGGCGGCGCGTAGTAGAGGTAGACGTGCCGGTTGCTGGCGAAGTTCGGGTCCGCCCCGACGCCCTGGAGGCCCTCCTCGTCGTGGAGGTAGACCGGGATGGTGCCGAGCACGGTGGTGGTGCCGGCCGAGTCGGTGCGGCGCAGGGTGCCGTTGCGGGCGGTGTGCAGCACGGAGCGGTCGGGCAGCACCGCGATGCTCATGGGTTCGCCGACCTCGGCGACCCCTTTGGCCAGGGTGACCTGCTGGAAGTCGGTGGCGTTGACGGGGTGGGCCGACGCGGGGGCCGCCGGGCCGCCGAGGGCGACCAGCCCGGCCGCGGCCACCAGTAGCAGCGCGGAGCCGGCCGACGGCGTTCGCCGGCCGGGGGTTCCGTCGTGTGTGGACATGCCTGGGTCCGTCCCTTCCTGACGTTCGACTGCCAGGGCGGGCGCGCGCCGTCGCGCCGGATGCCGTAGCGGGGGATGTGCGCGGCCCGTGCCGGGTGCCGTCCGGTCGAGCCGTGTCGTCCGGGGGCGTGGCGCAGGTGCGCGCCGACGCTCGGGGACGGTCGATGGATCACCGCGCCGCCGGTTCACCTCGACGGAACATGTTCGTGATGGCGACGACATTAAGGGGTTTCGATGTCGGTGTCCATAGCTTCTGACGGTTCTCGCTGAACTTCTGCTCAGTTCACGAAAAGTGCCCCTCGGGGCCCGTGACCCAGGCGCGCGCCGGACCGACCACGGGGACCGGCACCGTCGACGTACTCGCACTCTGCGTCCTTTGGAGCTGCCCGCACAGACGGGGCGCCAGGGACGGCGGGGACATCCAGGACGACGGGACAGGCCGGGACGGGCCCGGACATCAGGGACGGCGGGGGCACCGGTCGTCTCTTCGGAGCAGCTCGACCGCCGGCGCGTGGGCGCACGGACGGGGCAGCTCGACCGCCGGCGCGTGGGCGCACGGACGGGGCAGCTCGACCGTCGGCGCGTGAGCGTACGGACGGGGCAGCTCGACCGCCGGCGCGTGGGCGCACGGACGGGGCAGCTCGACAGCGTCGTTCCGGGTGTACCCCGACCTGCTCCCCGCGGGAACGCGGGCCACTCTGACCTCGACGCAGGCGGCGTCGTGGTTCCGTCCTCAGCCGGGTGGGTGTGCGGTTCCGGACGCGGGAGGACGCCCCGCCCGTCCCACCGGGCTGGGAGAACACCCGCCGGCCGGCGGCGACATCGGCGGTGAGGACGCCGGTACGCGGGCCCGGTTCGGTGGGACGGACGGGGCAGGTGGACAGGGTCGGTCGGCGTCTCGACCCTGCCCACCCGTGCCGTCCGGCCGGGACGGGTGCGTTCCGACCGGACGCCTGGGGCCCCGCGCCGGCCGGTCCGCCGACGTCGGGACCGGATGTGACACCGGATCGACGTCGGGGCCGGATGGGACGGGATCGGAGGGTTCGCGGTGGGTGGCCGTAGAAGGACGGAGGGTCCGGTCCTCCGGCGCGACCGGGGAATCCCGGTCCGGCCGCGCCGGACGACCGTCGTGCTGTCGTGCCCCACCGGGCCGGACACGGTCCGCCGGGGCACGCCCTTCCGGATCGAACCTCGTCTCCGGCCGCGGGGCGCAACCGCGGCCGGCCCTCGCCGGTCAATCCGGAAAAGTCGCTCGGGTGGGACGCCGGTGGCGGTCCCACGGTGGGCGGGAGGGGCGGCCGGTGGTGGGCACCGCTACCGGCCGCCCCGGGGTCAGGCGGCCACCGTCACCAGGGCCGGTTCCACCTCGGTCCAGGACGAGCCGAGTTCCGCCGAACGGGTCACCGCGTCCAGCACGAGCTGGACCTGCAACGCGTCGGCGAACGAGGGGGCCGGGTCGGTGCCGGTGGCGACCGCCTCGAGGAAGTCGCGCATCTGGTGGGTGAAGGAGTGCTCGTAGCCGATGATGTGCCCCGGCGGCCACCAGGCCGACATGTACGGGTGGTCGCCCTCGGTGACCAGGATCCGGCTGAAGCCCTGCTCCGCCGGGGGCAGCGCGGCGTCGTAGAACTCCAGCTCGTTGAGGCGCTCCAGGTCGAACACGACGGTGCCGAGCGAGCCGTTGATCTCGACCCGCAGCGCGTTCTTCCGGCCGGTGGCGAAGCGGCTCGCCTCGTACGTCGCGAGCGCCCCACCGTCGAGCCGGGCGACGAAGACCGCCGCGTCGTCCACGGTGACCGTCCCGGTGCCCCCGGCGGCGCCGTCCGCCCCGACGGAGCCGTCCACGGTGCCGGTCAGACCCCGCGCGTCGACCGGCAGCGGTCGCTCCTTGACGAAGGTCTCGGTGACCGCGCTGACCCCGGTGATCCGCTGGCCGGTGACGAACTGGGTCAGGTCGATGATGTGCGCCCCGATGTCGCCGAGCGCGCCGGATCCCGCCCTGTCCTTGCGCAGCCGCCAGACCAGCGGGAACTGCGGGTCCACGATCCAGTCCTGGAGGTACGTCGCGCGGACGTGCCGGATGACGCCCAGCCGGCCGGCGGCGACCAGGTCCCGCATCATGGTGACCGCGGGCACCCGGCGGTAGTTGAAACCGCACATCGACCGGACGCCGGCGGTCCGGGCCGTGGCCGCCGCGGCAGCCATCGCCCGGGCCTCCTCGACCGTGTTGGCCAGCGGCTTCTCGCACAGCACGTGCTTGCCGGCGGCCAGCGCGGCCAGGGCGATCTCGGCGTGGCTGTCTCCCGGGGTGCAGACGTCGACCACGTCGATGTCGTCCCGGGCGACCAGGTCACGCCAGTCGGTGGTGTGTCCCTCCCAGCCGAGCCGGTCGGCGGCGTCGGCCACCTTTCCGGCGTCCCGGCCACAGATCAGTGCCATCCGGGCCCGGGCCGGCAGGTCGTACACCCGGTTCACGGTGCGCCACGCCTGCGAGTGCGCGGCGCCCATGAACGCGTAGCCGACCAGGCCGACCCGCAGTTCCCGTGGTGATGTGGACAAGGTGGGTCTCCCCCCGTGTGTCAGAACCCGAGCTTGAGGTAGCTGCCCGCGTTCTCCTTGGTGATCGTCTCCGAGGCGAGCACGATCTCCTTCGGTACCTGGAGCTCCACCAGGTCGGACATGCCCTTGCCCTGACCGATCAGCCGGGCCAGGGAGATGGCCGAGGAGGCCATCGACGGGCTGTAGGTGACGGTCGCCTTCAGCGCGGTGTTGTCGGCCTGGATGTCCTCCATGGCCTTCTTGGAGCCCGCGCCGCCGACCATGAAGAACTCCTTGCGGCCGGACTGGTTGATCGCGGCGAGCACCCCGATGCCCTGGTCGTCGTCGTGGTTCCAGAGCGCGTCCATCTTCGGCAACGCCTGGAGGAGGCCGGTCGCCGCCTGCTGGCCGGAGTCGGCGGTGAACTCCGCCGGCCGCCGGTTGGCCACCTTGAAACCGAACGAGGCGAGGGTGTCGGTGAAACCCTTCGACCGTTCCTGGGTCAGCTCCAGCGAGTCGATGCCGGGGATCTCCCCGATGATCGGGTTGGTGACGCCCTTGGCCCGCAACTGCTCGACGATGTACGTCGCGGCGGCCACTCCCATGCCGTAGTTGTCGCCCTTGATCTGGGTGCGGTAGGCCCGGGCGTCCGGGAAGGCGCGGTCCAGGTTGACCACCGGGATGCCGGCCTTCATCGCCTCCAGGCCGAAGGCGTTGAGTTCCTTGCCGTCGTGCGGCAGCAGCACGATCACGTCGGGCTTCTGGGACAGCAGGGTGGACAGCGCGGCCCGCTGGGCCGCCGCGTCCGCGCCGGCCTCGACCGTCTTGAACTCCACGTCGGAGTACGCCGCCGCCTGCGCCTTGGCGTTGCTGGTGATGGCGGCGATCCAGCCGTGGTCGGCGGCCGGGGCGGAGAAGCCGATGGTGACACGCTTGCCGGGCTCGGCGTTGCCGCCCGACTCGGCGGCCTTGGTCTGCGCGGCGGTCGGCGCGGTCTCGTTGCTGGTGCAACCGGCGAGCAGCGCGCCGGCGCCGAGCGCGGCCGTACCGAACAGCAGCCGGCGGCGCGGCAGGTCGCGGCGTTGCTGGGTCATCGTGACCTCCTGGGTGCGGGGGTGGTGGAGGAGTCCGGGAAATGGGTGCGTTCGTCCCGGCCACCGTCGGGTGCGAGGTGGCCGCCGGTCGGGCGTGGTGTGTCCGGATACCGCCGCCGGATCAGGCGGTGGTCATCCGGTTACGGCTGAGGAACTGGGAGAGACTGCGGAACTGGACCTGCTGGACCAGGACCGCAGCGACGATGATGCCGCCCTTGACCATGTTCTGGGCCTCGGTGGAGAGCCCGTTGATGGCGAACAGGTTGGTGATGGTGGAAAAGATGATCACGCCGAGCAGGGAGCCGACGATGGTGCCCCGACCGCCGCTGAGCAGCGTCCCGCCGATGATCGCGGCGGCGATCGCGTCGAGTTCGTAGAGGTTCGCCATGGCCGCCTGGGCCGAGGTGGCCTGGGAGGTGAGCATGACGGCGGCGATGCCGCAGCAGAGGCCGGAGAGCCCGTAGAGCAGCAGGGTGTGCCGCCTGACGTCGATGCCGGCCAGCCGGGCCGCCTCCGGGTTGCCGCCGACGGCGACCGTGCGCCGGCCGAAGGTGGTGCGGTTGAGCAGCACCCATCCGGCGATCACCACCGCGGCGAGGATGTAGACCAACAGTGGAATGCCGAGCAGGTCGGTGCTGGCGATGCCGTTGATGGTGGCGTTGTCGGAGACCTGGGTCTGCTTGTCGGAGATCTCTGCCGCGAGGCCTCGGGCGGCGACCATCATGGCCAGGGTGGCGATGAAGGGCACCAGCTTCCCGTACGCGACGAGCAGGCCGTTGACCAGGCCGACCGCCAGTCCGACGGTGAGCGCACTGAAGATCATGCCGCCCGCGCCGTAGCTCTGGGTGGCGACGGTGGTGCACCAGACCCCGGCCAGCGCGACGATCGCCCCGACCGAGAGGTCGATGCCCCCGCCGATGATCACGAAGGTCATGCCCACGGCCACCACGCCGACCACCGAGGCCAGCTTGAGGATGGTGAGGATGTTGTTCCAGACCCAGGACGAGTCGCCGTAGAGGTCGGGGCGGGTGGCGATCCCGATGACCACCAGCACCACCAGCACGGCGATCAGGCCCAGGTTGCGCCGCGCGCCCTCGCCGTCCTCGCCCCGCCAGAGGGAGAGGACGCCCCGGCCGGCGGCGGCGTCGGTGCCCGCCTTGTGCACCGGGGGCGACTGTGCCGGCAGGTCGGTGGGACGGTCCGGGGTGGTCGTGCCTGTCGCGTCGCTCATGCCGTCGCCTCGCTTGTGCTTGTTCGGCCGCTGCGCCCGGTCATGCCGGCGCGCCTTCCAGGAGGGACCCCGCCATGACGAGGTCGAGCACGGTGTCTTCGTCCAGTTCGCCGGCCGGCGCCTCGCGCACGACCCGCCCTTCCCGCATCACCAGCACCCGGTCGGCCAGACCGAGCACCTCGGGGACCTCGCTGCTGACCAGCAGCACCCCGACGCCCCGGGCCGCCAACTGCCGGATCACCTGGTACAGCTCGGCCCGCGCGCCCACGTCCACGCCCCGGGTCGGCTCGTCGAGCAGCAGCAGCCGGGTGTCGCCGAGCAGCCAGCGCCCGACCACCACCTTCTGCTGGTTGCCGCCGGAGAGGGTGCGCACCGGGCGGCGCACGTCCTTCGGCCGCAGGTCGAGGATCTCGGCGATCCGGTCCGCCTCGGCCCGTTCCCGGCCGGCGTCGGTGAAGCCGAGCCGGGCGTACCGGCCGAAGGTGGCCAGGGTGACGTTCCGGAAGATCGGTTCGCCGAGCAGGAGCGCCTGGCTCTTGCGCTCCTCCGGAGCCATCCCCATGCCGGCGCGGACCGCCGCGCCGACGCTGCCCGGCCGCACCGGTCGGCTGTCCATCCGGACCGTGCCCGCCTCGGCGCGGCGGGCGCCGAAGATGGTCTCCAAAAGCTCCGACCGGCCCGAGCCGACCAGCCCGGCGATGCCGACGATCTCCCCGGCCCGGACGCTCAGCGAGACGTCGGCGAACTCGCCGGCGCGGGCCAACCCGTCGACCCGGAGCAGTTCCGCGCCGGGGGCGGTGTCCGGGCGTTCGGGGAAGACGTACTCGATGGTGCGGCCGGTCATCCGGTTGACCAGGTCGCGGGTGGGGGTGTCCCGGGCGGGCAGGTTCGCCGCGGTCGTCCGGCCGTCCTTGAGGACGGTGACCCGGTCGCCGATCTCGCGGATCTCCTCCATCCGGTGGGAGATGTAGATGACCGCGATGCCCTGCGCGGTCAGCTCCCGGATGATCCGGAAGAGGTTGCCGACCTCGTCGTGGGCGAGGACCGCGCTCGGTTCGTCCATGACGATCAGCCGGGCCTGGTGGGAGAGGGCCCGCGCCATGCTGACGATCTGCTTGCCCGCCGCCGGCAGCGCGCGGACCATCCGGCCGGGCGGGATCTCCGGGTGGCCGAGCCGGCCCAGGATCTCCCGGGTACGCCGGGCCGTGTGACCCCGGCGGACGAAGCCGAACCGGCGCGGCTCGTGACCCAGGAACGCGTTCTCCGCGACGGAGAGGTCCTCGACCAGGTCGAGTTCCTGGTAGATGGTGGCGATGCCGGCGCGCATGGCGGCCTGCGGGTTGGCGAAGGTGGTCGGCTCGCCGCGCCACCACACCTGCCCCGAGTCCGGCCGGTGCACCCCGGCGAGCACCTTGATCAGGGTGGACTTGCCGGCGCCGTTCTGCCCGAGCAGGCAGTGCACCTCGCCCGCCCGCACCTCCAGCTGCACCCCGTCCAGGGCCCGGACGCCGGGGAAGGTCTTGACCACGTCGGTCAGCCGCAGCACCACGTCACCGGGAACGGTGTCGGCGGGCGCGTCGACCAGGGGCCCGGGTTCCGGCCGGGCACCGGTGCTCACGACGCCTCCAGGAAGGCGACGTCGCTGGCGAGCACCGCCGCACCGGCGACTCCGGCGCGGGGACCCAGTTCGGAGAGGACCACCGGCAGGTTGCCGGTGGCCAGCGGCAGCGACCGGCGGTAGACGACGCTGCGGATCTCGGCGAGCAGGACGTGGCCGAGCTGCGCCAGTCCCCCGCCGATGACGATCATCGACGGGTTGGCGAAGCTGACCAGCCCGGCCAGCACGCCGCCGACCCGCCGTCCGCCCTCGCGGATGAGCTGGATGCAGGTGACGTCCCCCTCGATCGCACCGGCGGCGACGTCGAGCGCGGTGACCCGGCCCCGGGCGGCGAGCCGTTCGGCCAGCGCCGGGGAGGCGCCGCTGCGCGCGGCGGCGGTCGCGTCCTTGGCCAGTGCCGCGCCGCTGAACAGGGCCTCCAGGCAGCCGGTGTTGCCGCAGGAGCACACCGGGCCGTGCGACTCGACCTGGATGTGGCCGATGTCGCCGGCACAGCCGTCGCTGCCCCGGTAGACCTCGCCGCCGAGGAAGATCCCGCACCCTATTCCGGTGCCGATCTTCACGAAGAGGAAGTCGTCCACCGAGTGGGCCACCCCGCCGTGCCGCTCGCCGATCGCCATGATGTTGACGTCGTTGTCGACCACCGCCGGGCAGCCGTGCTCGCGGGTGAGCAGTTCCCGGACCGGGAACCGGTCCCAGCCCGGCATGATCGGCGGGGAGACCGGCACCCCGTCGCGGAAGCTCACCGGGCCGGGCAGCCCGACGCCGATCGCGTCGAGCCGTTCGTACGCCCCGTCGGCCTTCGCCTTGTGCAGCAGCTCGTTGACCCGGTGCAGGGTCGCCTTCGGCCCGGAGCGGATGTCGGCCTGTTCGGCGTAGGCGGCGACCGGTTCGAGCCGCCCGTTGACCACCTCGACGTCGATCGAGCTGGCCCCCATGTCCACCGCGGCGAACCGCAGGCGGGGGTCCAGCTCGACCAGGGTGGACCGGCGACCGCCCCGGGACTTGGCCAGGCCGGCTTCCGCGACGTAGCCGAGGGCGACCAGCCGTTCCAGCTCGGCGATCAGACGCGGGCGCGGGATCTGGAGGCGGTCGGCGAGCTCGGCCCGGGAGAGCGCGCCTTCGTCGCGGAGCAACCACAGCAGTCGCAGGTGCAGCGGATGGGCCTTCCGCACCGGACTCACCTCGCTTCAAGCCGTTCACGTCGACGTGACGTCGTCGTGTCGTGCCCGTCACAGTAGGAGGCTTCCGGCAGACCTGTCCAGAGCTTCGGACGATCTGGATTCAACTTTTGTTCTCCACAACAAAAGATTTGGTCGACTCGTCGAAACTTGTCGGTAACGTGCGGCCCGTCCCGACCTGCCCCGGAAGGGCACCGACACGACACCGCCCCCGCCACGGTGTGCGGCGGGGGCGGTGCGGCGGTGCGGGTGTCAGTGGGCGTCCGGGTGACGCTCCCGCTGCCGTTCCCGCTCCTGCTCCCGCTTGCGGGCGTTCCTGCGAAGCTTGCGGTCGTCGCGCAGCTCGACGTAGGGCTCCTTCTCCGGGGAGTGCCCGGCCGCGATCGCCCGGCTGCGTTCGAGCTCGGCGTCGAACTCGGCCCCGAGCAGGATGGCGATGTTGCTCAGCCAGAGCCAGATCAGGAAGACGATCACGCCGGCCAGCGCCCCGTACGTCTTGTTGTACGAGCCGAAGTTGCTGACGTAAAGCGCGAAGAGGCCCGACACGACCAGCCAGATCAGCACCGCCAGCACGCCACCCGGGCTGACCCAGCGGAACCCGCCGTGCCGGGCGTTCGGCGAGGCCCAGTAGAGGAGCGCGAACATCAGGCTGACCAGTACCAGCAGCACCGGCCACTTGGCGATGTTCCACACCGTGACTGCCGTCGAGCCGAGCCCGATCGCGTCCCCCGCCGCCTCGGCCAGCCGGCCGGTGAAGACCACGATCACCGCGCTGACCAGCAGCATCACCCCGATCACGGCGGTCACCCCGACCCGGATCGGCAGGGTCTTCCAGATCGGCCGTCCCTCCGGCACGTCGTAGATCGAGTTGGAGGCACGCATGAACGCCGCGACGTACCCGGAGGCCGACCAGAAGGCAGCGAGCAGACCGATCACCGCCGCCACGCTGGCCAGGCCGCCGGACGCGCTGGCCTGGTCGATGGCCCCCTCGATGATCCGGCGGACGCTCTCCTCCGGCACCGCCTCGGTGACCGTGTCCCGGACCTCGTTCGTGGCGCTCTCGCCGAGCAGTCCGAGCAGCGAGACCAGCACCAGCAGGCCGGGGAAGATCGAGAGCACGCCGTAGTAGGTCAGCGCGGCCGCCCAGTCGGTCAGGCTGTCGTCGGAGAACTCCCGTCCCGTGCGGCGCAGCGTCGCCAGCCACCCCGTACCGGAGAGTTCGGTGGGGCTGTCCGGTCCGTCGTCCGGGCCGACCGGACGGTTCCGGGTCGACGCGTCCCGCTCCGCCGGCTCCGCGTCCGCGCGGGGCTCGCCCGGATCGGCCGGCGCACGCCGGGCGGTAGTGGTGGAGCGGTCGCGGTGCCCGCCCCGGCCGGGGGACTCGTCGGAGGCCATCGCCCCTCCCTCAGGTCGGCTGTCTCCCCCTGCTCATGCCCCGACCCGGCCCAGGGTAACCACCCACCCGCCCCACCCCGCCGTTCGCTACCGGTAGAGCAGCCGGGATGTCCGGCGGGACGCCACGACCAGGCACAGCACCGTCAACCCGACCAGGTAGAGCACGTCGACCAGCCATCCCCCGCCGCCGGTGCCGAGGGTGACGTCCCGGAGCAGGTGCACCGCACGGTAGAGCGGGGTCACCTCCACCACCCAGCGCAGCAGGTCCGGGTACGCCTGCGCCGGGACGAAGGTGCCGGAGAAGAGGAAGAGGGTGAACTGCGCCGACCCGAGCAGGTCGAAGTCCTGCCAGCTCCGCATGAGGGTGGCGATGGTCATGCCCAGCGCACCGAACGCGAAGCCGACCAGCAGGGCCGCCGGCAGCGCCGTCGCCGCCCGGGCCACGGTGGTCAGGTCCATCGCCACCATCACCACGAGGAACGCCGCCGAGTAGAGCGACCCGCGCAGCATCGCCCAGGCCAGCTCACCGAGGGCGATCTCGAACGGCTGCACCGGGGTGGCGATCACGCCGTCGTACAGCTTCTGGTACTTCATCTTGCCGAAGAAGTTGAAGGTGGTCTCGGCCAGCGCGCCGGTCATCGCCGACGAGGCGAGCAGCGCCGGGGCGACGAACGTCGCGTAGGACACCACGGAGCCGTCGGGGAGGGTGAAGTCGCCGACCAGCGCCCCCACCCCGACGCCGATGGAGAAGAGGTAGAACACCGGCTCCAGGAAGCCGGAGACGAGCACCAGCCAGTACGCCGTACCGAGCGTGTCGACGTTCCGCCAGGCCACGGCGGAGGACCGGCGGGCGGCGGCGCGGGCGTCGAGCAGCCGGGGCAGCACCAGAGCGACCACGGGTCCTCCCTAGACGACGAGGGTGCGGTGGAACACGCGCCGGGCCAGCACCCAGCCGGCCAGGGCCCAGGCCGCGAGGTAGAGCAGGTGCCCGGTGGCGGACCACTGCGGGGCCACCCCGAGCGCGGCGGCCCGGCACAGGTCGACGCCGTGCCAGAGCGGGGTCACGTAGGCCACCCAGCGCAGCCCCACCGGCAGCGACTCGACCGGGAAGAACACCCCGGCGAACAGCGTCGCCGGGATCACCGCGAACCGGAACAGCAGCGCCAGGTAGCTGTCGCCGGGCACGCTGCCGGCGAACGCGAAGACCGGCGCGGCCACCGCCAGGCCGAGCAGCGCCACCACCGGCACGGCGAGCAGCACCCACCCGGAGCGCACCGCCCCGAACAACGCCGCGACCAGCAGGAACGCGGCGGCGGAGGTGAGCACCCGGAGCAGGACGAAGATCAGGTGCCCGCCGAGGATGTCGCCGGCCCGCAGCGGGGCGGCGCTCTGCGCGTAGTAGAGCTTGGTCCACTGGAAGTTGCCGTAGACCGGCCAGGTCGACTCGCTGACCGCGACCTGGAAGGCGGTGGAGGCGACCAGTCCGGGCAGGATCCATTCGAGGTAGGACACCCCGTCGACGCCCTGGTCGACGTACGCGCCGACGCCCACGCCGAAGCCGAGCACGGTGAGCACCGGCAGCAGGAACGACGAGAAGACGCTCGACCGCCAGGTGCGGCGGTACCCGACCAGGTGGTACGCCAGGACCGCCAGCGCCGGCACCCGGGGCAGCGCCGGTCGGGCCGCCTCCCGCCGGGTCTGCTGGGTCACGCTCATCCGTGCTCCCGCCCTCAGTCGACCAGGGTGCGGCCGGTCAGGTGGAGGAAGACGTCCTCCAGGCTGCTGCGCCGGACCAGCACGCTCGCCGGGGCGAGTCCGCGCGCGTGGACCTCGGCGACCGCGTCGTCCCCGTGGGCGACGTAGAGCAGGACCCGGTCGGGCAGCACCTCGACCCGTTCGCCGAGGTCGGCCAGCTTGCCGGCGAACGCCTCCTGCGACTCGGCGGCGAAGCGCAGCTCGACCACCTCACGGGTGGAGTACCGCTCGATCAGCGCCCGGGGCGACCCTTCGGCGGCGATCCGGCCGCCGTCCATCACCACCAGGCGGTCGCAGAGCTGTTCCGCCTCGTCCATGTAGTGCGTGGTCAGCACCAGGGTGACGCCCTGCTGCTTGAGCCGGAACAGCCGTTCCCAGACCAGGTGCCGGGCCTGCGGGTCCAGCCCGGTGGTCGGCTCGTCGAGCAGGACGATCTCCGGCTCGTTGACCAGCGCGCGGGCGATGGTCAGCCGGCGCTTCATGCCGCCGGAGAGCGGTTCCACCCTGCTGTCGGCGCGTTCGGCGAGCTGCACGAAGTCGAGCAGTTCGGCGGCGCGGTCCCGGGCCACCCGGCGGGGGATGCCGAAGTAGCGCGCATAGGTGGTGAGGTTCTCCCGGACGGTCAGCTCCGGATCGAGGTTGTCCAGCTGCGGGCAGACGCCGAGACGGGCCCGGATCGCCGGCCCGTCGCGGACCGGGTCCCTGCCGAGAATGCGCAGCTCGCCCCCGCTGGGCGGGGAGATGCAGCCGACCATCCGCATGGTCGAGGACTTGCCCGCGCCGTTCGGCCCGAGGAAGCCGAAGGCCTCCCCGGCGTGGACGTCGACGTCGATCCCGTCCACGGCGGTGAAGTCGCCGAACCGTTTCACCAGGCCCCGGGCCCGGATCAACACCTCTGCCGTCACGCCGAAGACCCTAGCCGGCACCACCGAGGCGTCCTACCCCTTTTCCGAGGGGCCGGTCCGCCCCTACAGCTCGCCGGGGCTGGTGGCGATCCGGGCGGTGGCCACCAGGCGGTCGGTCTCGGCGACCACCTCCGGGTCGTCGGTGGGGGTGCCGGGGTCGTAGCGGACCGTCCAGGTCAGGCCGTCCACGCCGGGCACCCGGCGGGCGGCGATCCGGCCCGCGCCGCCGGGCACCGGGTGGTGTTCGGTGTACGCCACCGACTTGGTCACCCGGGCGCGCACCTGGTGCGGCAGTTCTCCCGGATCGAGGAGGAGGTAGGTGTCGGTGGGCGCGTCGGCGACCACCAGGTAGCCGTCCCGCTCGGCGAGGCGTTCCGCCGGGGTGACCCGCAGTTCCCGCCCGGACCAGACCGCCTTGAGGATGTCGTGCCAGCCCAGCCGCTCGGCCCGGCCGGGCAGCCAGAGCCCGAGGTTGGTAGCGACCGAGGCGGCCTCGTCGCCGTCGCCCACCCGGGCCCAGGCGAGCATCCGCTCGTCGGCGGCCAGTTCCGGCCGGTGCCGGGCGGGCAGCTTCGGTCGACGGTTGAACAGTCCCATCACAGTCCTCCCGCGGCCTGTTCGCGCAGCGCCCGGGCGTGCTGCTCCAGCGAGAGCAGCTCGCCGAAGAGCGCGAAGTACTCGTCCTTGTGCGCCACCGGGTTCACCCGCTGGATCTTCGACTTGAGGTCCGTGATCCGGCTGGTCACCGACCCCCACTGCAACTGGGCGAGGGTGATCGAGACGTACCTCGGGTCGGGTTCGCCGTCGATCCGCAGCGGCTCCACGGCCAGCTCCGCGACGAGGGCCTGCGCGGCCAGATCGGCGCAGGCGTCCTGGACCTGGCCGACCCAGACCGCGCCGCCGGTCGCCGACGACACCCCGCCGGCCTCCGCGACGGCCGCGCGCACCACCTGGTGGATGGGGTGCCGGTACTCGTCCGCGTCGACCGCGTCGAACATCGGGCCGGCGAGCACCGGCTCCTGGAGGGCCAGCTTCAGCGCCTCCCGCTCGACCATCGACTGCGGGCTGTCCACCGCCGGTTCCCGCCGGACCGGGGCGGAGCGCGACGCCTCCCGGCCGACCGGCGCGCCTCCGGCGGCGAGCACCGCCCGTTGCACCGGTTCGAGCTCCATGCCGAGGTCACCGGCGAGCTTGCGGACGTACTCGGGGCGTTTCTCGGCGTCCTTGAGCTTGGCGACCAGCGGGGCGGCACGGCGCATCGCCTCCACCCGACCGTCGACGGTGTCCAGGTCGTACCGGCCGATCACGTGCCGCAGCGCGAAGTCGACCAGCGGCTCGCGCCGGGCGACCAGGTCCCGGACGGCCAGGTCGCCCTTTGCCAGCCGCAGCTCGCACGGGTCCATGTTGTCCGGGCTGACCGCGATGAAGGTCCGCCCGACGAAACGCTGGTCGTCCTCGAAGGCGCGCAGCGCGGCCTTCTGCCCGGCGGCGTCCCCGTCGAAGGTGAAGATGATCTCGCCGGCCACGTCGTGGCTGTCCAGCAGGAGTCGACGCAGCACCCCGATGTGGTCCCCGCCGAAGGCGGTGCCGCAGGTCGCCACGGCGGTCGCCTCCCCGGCAAGGTGGCAGGCCATCACGTCGGTGTACCCCTCGACCACGACCACCCGGCCCTGCTTGGCGATCTCCCGCTTGGCCTGGTCGATGCCGTAGAGCACGTGGGACTTCTTGTAGATCGGCGTCTCGGGGGTGTTCAGGTACTTCGGGCCGTCGTCGTCGTCGAAGAGCTTCCGCGCGCCGAAGCCGATCACGTCGCCGCTGAGGTCCCGGATCGGCCAGAGCAGCCGGCGGCGGAACCGGTCGATCAGCGAACCGGAGCGGGCCGGCCGGGACAGCCCGGCGGTGACCAGCTCGTCGTGGCTGAAGCCCTGTTGACGCAGGTGCTTGGTGAGCAGGTCCCAGGCGTCCGGGGCGAAGCCGCAGCCGTACCGCTGGGCGGCGGCCCGGTCGAAGCCGCGCTCGGCGAGGAACTCGCGTGCCGGTCGGGCCCCGGCGGTGCCGAGCTGGGCCTGGTAGAACTCGACGGCGGCGGCGTGCGCGGCGACGAGGCGCTGCCGCTGCCCCTGCTGCTGCCGGACGCGGGGGGCGGGCTTGCCGTCCTCGAGGTAGCGGAGCTGGATGCCGGCCCGGCCGGCGAGCCGTTCGACCGACTCGACGAAGCTGAGGTGGTCGGCGTCCATCAGGAACTTGATCGCGTCGCCGCCCGCGCCGCAGCCGAAGCAGTAGAAGACGTTCCGGGCCGGCGAGACGTTGAACGACGGGCTCTTCTCGTCATGGAACGGGCAGAGCCCCTTGAGGTTGCCGCCGCCGGCCGACTTCAGCGTCACCGTCTCCGAGATGACGTCCGCGATCGAGGTGCGTTCGCGTACCAGCGCGATGTCCTCGTCCCGGATCCGCCCAGCCATCCGCCACCTCCTCCGGCGTACATCCTGCCCTGCGGGACCGGAGATCGGCCCGGCGGGGGCACGGCGTGTGACGGGGCCGTCCGGTCAGGGGGCGCACCGGCGTCGACGGTCAGGAGCGGCGTCGCCACAGGTGCCGGGTGACCGGCGGCGGGTCCTCCTCGTCGTACGACCGGGCGGCCCGCACCGCCGCGGCCAGACCGTACGGACGGCGGGTGCGGGTGGGTTGGACCAGCGGGTCCCGGGCCATGTCCCGCAGCAGCGCCACGGCGAGCCCGAGCATCACCAGCACGAACGGCAGCGCCACCATGATCGTCGCCTGTTGCAGCGCGTCGAGCCCGCCGACGAGCAGCAGCGCCGCCGCGACCGCGCCGATCAGCACACCCCAGAGCACCACCACCGGTCGGTGCGGACGCAGCGCACCCCGGGAGCTGAGCGACCCGAGCACCAGTGAGGCCGAGTCGGCGCTGGTGATGAAGTAGATCCCGATCAGCACCATGGCCAGGACACTGGTGAGACTGGCCAGCGGGAGTGAGTCGAGCAGTCCGAAGAGGGCCTGTTCACTGCCGGCCGCCGCATCGGCGACCAGGTCACGGGCACCGGTGGCCTGGGCGCGCAGCGCGCTGCCGCCGAGCACGGCGAACCAGATGGCGCTGGCCCCGCTCGGCACGAGCAGCACCCCGACGAGGAACTGGCGGACCGTCCGTCCCCGGGAGATGCGGGCGATGAAGATGCCGACGAACGGCGCCCAGGAGATCCACCACGCCCAGTAGAAGATCGTCCAGTCGCCGAGCCAGGACGGGTCGGAGAAGGCCCCGGTCCGGGTGGACATGGTCAGCAGGTTGCTCAGGTAGTCGCCGACGGCGGCGGGGAGCACCTCGAGGGTGTAGACGGTCGGGCCGAGCACGAAGACGAAGAGCAGCAGCGCCACCGCGAGCACCACGTTGGTGGTGGAGAGCCACTTGATGCCCCGGTGCAGCCCGGAGAAGGCCGAGACGACGAAGGCCAGGGTGAGGGCGCCGATCACCACCAGTTCGACGGTGGTGCTGTCGGGCACACCCGCCACGATGTCCAGCCCGGCGGCGACCTGGAGCGCGCCGAGGCCGAGGCTGGTCGCCGAACCGAAGACGGTGGCGAAGACGGCCAGCAGGTCGATCGTCCGCCCCACCGGCCCGTCGACGTGCCGGCCGAGCAGCGGGGTGAAGGCCGCCGAGATCCGGTTGCTCCGCCCCCGGCGGAAGGTGGAGTAGGCCAGGGCCAGCGCCACCACCGCGTAGATCGCCCAGGGGTGCAGCGTCCAGTGGAAGAGGGTGTACTGCATGGCCGCGGCGGCGGCCGGGCCGCTCTGCGGCGCGACGCCGGTGGCCGGGGGCGGGGTGGCGTAGTGCTGGATGGGTTCGGCCACGGCGAAGAAGACCAGGCCGATGCCCATGCCGGCGCTGAACATCATGGCGGTCCAGGCCAGCGTGCTGAACTCGGGCTCGTCGTCGTCCGCGCCGAGCCGGATCCGGCCGAACCGGGAGGCGGCGAGCACCACCGCGAGGACCAGAAAGGCGTCGGCGGCGAGCACGAAGAACCAGCCGAACGTGCCGATCACCCAGGCCAGGCCGGAGGTGCCGAAGGAGGCCAGCGAGGTCCGACCGAACACCCCCCAGGCCACCACGGCGAGCACCCCGCCGACGCCCAGGGCCAGCACCAGCGGGTCGACCGGCTGGCTCGCGGGCTGCGTTCTCTCCTCGGCCATGGTCACCCTGCCCATCCTGTCGGGACCGTCGGCTATGCCCCCATACATAACATCTGCGGCGTCCCGGGCGGCTTACTCCCGGTTGTGGATCTTGACTACGCTCGTGGCCGGAAACGGACGGAGGACCATGGCCGAGGAACCGGACGCACCGCTGACCATCGCGCTGGCCGAGTACGAACACCTGCGGGAGGCCAGCCGCGCCATCGACGACCAGACGACCGCCCGGTTCACCTTCTTCCTGACCGTGGCGACCGCCGCCACCGCCGTCTCCGCCGGCATGGTCACCACCGGCACGCCGGCCGGCGTGATCCGGCCCACCGTGCTGGCCGGGCTGGGCGCGCTGGTGCTGATGCTGGGCAGCGCGGTCTTCGCCCGGCAGGTGGAGCTGAACGCCCGGGGCCGCCGGTACGCGGTCGCCGCGACGGTGCTGCGCACGTACCTGGCCCGGCGTGCGCCGGATCTGGCGCCGTACCTGATGATGCCGACGTTGGACGACCCGGGGCCGTTCGCGCCGGAGCCGTTCCGCCGGCACTGGGCGCGCGACCTGGTCGGGCAGGCCGGCACCATCGGGCTGATCAACAGCGTGGTGGTGGCGGTGGCGGCCGGGACCGGCCTGGCAGCGGTCGCGCCGGGCTGGCTCGCGGTGGCCGGCGCGGTCGCGGCCCTCGCCGGTGCCGTCGCGGCGCACCTGGTCGTGGTGCGTCGCCGGGTGGCCCAGTCCGCCCGGCTGGTCGGCGAGGTGCTTGCGCGGCGCACCACCCTGCGCCCGGCCGACAACGCGGTACACGAGTCGTTCGCGCGGGAGTAACCGCAGGTCACGGTCGCGTTAGTGGGCCTACCCTAGGGTCTTCCCTCATGATCATTTCTAGTACCGGGCCGACGTCGGCCCGGCGGCGCGCGGTCGCCGGCCTGGCCACGCTGGTGGTCGCCGGTGGCCTGCTGACCACGCTGGGCAAGGCCACGCCCGCCGGTGCCGAGCCGGGTGACGTCGTGGTCGCCGAGAACTTCGACAGCGGTACGCTCCCCGCCGGCTGGCGGGCGGTCGACGGGGACTGGAAGGTGGTGGACGGCCGGCTGGTCGGCACCGCCACCAGCGGCACCCGGAAGATCACCTTCGGCCGGCACCTCGAACACTTCCGGTTCTCCGCCACCGTCCGCTTCGAGAAGGTCAACGAGGCGACCCGGTGGACGGCCCTCGGCCTGGACGTGCCGGCCAGCGGGGCCAACCCCTGGTGGATCGCCACCATGCGCAGCGGCAGCACGGCCGCGAACGGGCTGGAGTTCGCGCAGCTCACCCCGGCGGGCAGCTGGAACGTCACGAACACCACCTCCGCGCCGTACGCGGCCGGGACGGGTCGGGACGTCACAGTCGCCATCGAGGTGCACGGCAACCAGGCCCGCTGGTTCCTCGACGGGCGTCAGCTCATGCGGACCAGCAGCCTCCAGCGCTCCCCCGACGGTGGACAGGCCCTGGTGGTCAACGGCGCGACCGTCTCGTTCGACGACGTCACGGTCACCGAACTGGCCCCGAACGGGCTGCTCCGCCCCGACGGCGCTCCGCTGACCGTGATCGCCCACCGGGGTGCCTCGGCGGCGGCCCCGGAGAACACCCTGGCCGCCCAGGAGGTGGCCCGCCGGGCCGGGTCGGACTGGATCGAGAACGACGTGCAGCCCAGCCGGGACGGCGTGCCGTTCGTGCTGCACGACGGCACCGTCGACCGCACCACCGACGGCACCGGGGCGATCCGCAACCTCACCTCGGCGCAGCTCAAGGCGCTCGACGCCGGGTCCTGGTTCGCCCCGCACTTCACCGGCGCGCGGCTGCCCACCCTCGCCGAGCAGCTCGCCGACCTGCGGAACCGGGGCGGCAACCTGCTGTTGGAGATCAAGGGCGCGCACACCCACGCCGAGGTCGCCCGGATCGTCGAGGTGATCCGCGCCGAGCGGATGACCACCCGGGTCTTCGTGCAGAGCTTCGACGAGACGCACCTGCGTCACGTCCGGGAACTGGCGCCCGAGCTGCCGTTGGGGCTGCTGCGGAGCACCCTCGACGCCGACCCGGTGGCGCTGGCGAAGGAACTGGGGCTGGCCGCGTACAACCCGAGCGACGCCGCGCTGACCGCGCGCCCGTCGGTCGTCGCGGACCTGCACGCCGCCGGGGTGGCGGTGATGGTCTGGACGGTGGACTCGGCCACCGCCTGGCAGCGTCTGGAGGGGTACGGCGTGGACGGCATCATCACCAACCGTCCCGCCGAGTTGACCGGCTGGAACGCCGCGCGGCTCCAGGACGACGTGGCGCGGCCGACCGTCAGCGTCTCCTCGCCGTCCGACGGGGCCCGGCTGGACCGCGCCCAGCGCCCGGTGCTCGGCGTGGTCACCGGCGACGCGGACACCGTCACGGTGACCCTGGACGGCGAGCCGGCCACCCCGGGCCAGGTGCTCGACCCGACCCGGCTCACCGCCGGCACGCACACGATCCGGGTCGAGGCCACCGGTCCGGGCGGCCGGACCACGGCGACCACCACCTTCACCGTGGTCGCCGACCCGACCGGCCTGGCGCACCTGGTGCTCACCCCTGCGGTCGCCACCGGTGCCCGGAACGCGATGCTCACCGCCCTCGCCGGTGGCCGGTACGCCCAGCTCGCCCGGTACGCCGAGCAGCACGCCGGCAAGCAGGTCCCGAAGGACGTGGCGGCCCTGATCGCGGCGGACGCCCGCGCTCTCGCGGCCGGCTGACCCGCGTCGGTGACCGGGCCGGCCCGTCCGGCCCGGTCACCGCGTCACGGCCCGGTGCCCGCGCCGTCGACCAGCCCGAACCGTCGGCCGGCGCGCTCGCCGACGGCCCTTTCCCCCTGCGGTGCCGCCGGTCCGGCCGCACCGCCCGGGTCAGGCCGTCCGGTCGTAGCGGTCCTGGTTGAGGAAGCGGGCGAAGCCGCGCCACGAGTTGGGGCCCATCACGCCGTCGACCGGCCCGGTATAGCCCCAGCGGGCGGCCAGCCGCTGGACGGCCGCCCAGGTGTTGGCGCCGGGCACACCGTCGATCGGGCCGGTGTAGCCGTATCCGCGCATCGCCCGCTGGAGGGCGGCGTAGGTGTTCGGCCCCGGCGCACCGTCGATCGGACCGGTGTAGCCGTGCTCCATCCGCAGCCAGTTCTGCGCCCGCTGCCACATGATCGGGCCGGGGATCCCGTCGGACTCGGTGGAGGTCTTGGGCAGCGTGCCGCCGATCCCGGCGAGGTAGGTCAGCGGGTTGATCCGCACCCCGGACGGGTTGATCATGTGCCAGTGCACGTGCGGTCCGGTGGAGGAGCCGGAGCCGGGCGCGCCCGCCGCGCCGCCGGAGAGCCCGACCGTCGCCCCGGCGTCGACCACCGCGCCGTTGCCGAGGCTGAACGCGGAGAGGTGCATGTACTGGGTGCGGTAGCCGTTGGGGTGGTGGATCGTGACGGTGTGCCCGCCGGTGCCGTTGTACGGGATGTTCTGGATCGTGCCGCCGCCGCAGGCCGGCAGCCGGGTGCCCACCGACATGACGTAGTCGATGCCGCCGAGCGAGCCCCGGTCGAGGTGCGCCTGCCAGCCGTCGGAGATCGGGTAGCCGGTGAACGGGTTGTGGAAGCCGGAGGCGTACGCGGGAGTACCGCCCGCGAGCGCGCCGCCGAGACCCACCGCCGTGCCGCCGAGCACCACCGCGCCGGCCACGGCCCCCCGCAGCAGTGTCCGCCGGTCCGTCCCGTTGCCCGTCCCGCACATGGCGCCCCCTCCTCCGGTCCCGGTCACGGCGACCGTCACGTACCGCCCGGGTGCCGGACGCAAGGGGTCAATATATCGACGTCGATCGACCTTGATCAAGGGTTGCGGGCGGCGCTCACCCGATCGCGGCGGCCTCCTCCACCTCGACCTGGCGGTTCCAGTCCGGCTTGCTGGCCCGCCAGCCCTCGTCGCTGAAGCCACGCCGCCAGTAGCCGGAGATGGAGAGCATCTCCCGGGGCACCCCCCGCTCGACGCGGAGCAGCCGGCGCAACTCCTTGACGAAGGACGCCTCGCCGTGCACGAAGGCGTGCACCGCGCCGGGTGGGAACTCCAGCGCCCGCACCGCCGCGACCAGCGCCTCACCGACCGGACGGCCACCACGGTGCAGCCAGACCACCTCGACCGCCCCCGGGCTGGGCAGCGGCTGCTCCTCCGCCGGCCCGTCGATCTCCACGAACACCCGGGCCGGCGCGTCGAGCGGCAGGCGCTCCAGCGACGCCGCGATGGCCGGCAGGGCGCTCTCGTCGCCGACCAGCAGGTGCCAGTCCGCCGCCGGGCTCGGCGCGTACGCCCCACCGGGGCCGAGGAAGTGGACCGGATCACCGGGGCGCAGCGCGGCGGCCCACGGCCCGGCCACCCCCTCGCCGCCGTGGTGCACGATGTCGATCGTCAGCTCGTTGACCACCGGGTCCCAGGCACGCACGGTGTAGGCGCGCAGCCGGGGCCACTGCTCGCGGGGCAGGTCCCGGCGGATCGTGTCCAGGTCGAACGGGGTCGGGTAGACCACGCCCGGCTGGGGGAAGAGCAACTTGACGTAATGGTCGGTGTGTTCGCCCACCGGCAGCCCGACCAGCCCGTCCCCGCCCAGCACCAGGCGGATCACATGCGGGGTGGGACGCGCGGTGCGCACGAGGTGCGCGGTGGTGGTGACCTTCTTCGGACGGTCCGTCATGCTGGTTAGGCTAACCTAAGCCGACTGGTTGCGGCTTCCGGGCGGATCCGAGGGGACCGCTGTCATCGGTGTTACGGCGGCCAGCCGGGCGAGCACCGTGGCCGTCTCGCGCACGAGTGTCGCCGCGCCGTCGGACCGGTCGATCGCCAGCGCCTCGCGGCAGCACCGGGCCGCTTCCTCGTCCCGTCCCACCGCAACACACGCCCGAGCCAGCGCGAGCAGCGCCTCGCCTTCGAGATTGCGGTAGCCGATCCGCCGGGCCTGGTCGACGGCGGCCGTGGCCTCCGACCTGGCCGCGTCGAGGAGCCCACCGACCACGTGGATGCGGGACAAGCCGATCCGGGCCTGCACCTCAAAGTACGGCGAGGAGAGTTCGCGGGACAGCCGAAGTGACTCCCGGAACCGCTTCCCCGCCTCGCTCAGGGTCCCGGCGCAGAGCAACGCCACCCCAAGGGTGCTCAGCACCGCCGCCTCGCTCCGCCGGTCCCCGAGCAGCCGGGTGAGTTCCAGCGCCCGGACAGCGGCGGCCACGGCGGCTTCCGGCTCGCCCCGCTGGGCGTGCAGCTGACTCAGCTCGTCCAGAATCGACAGCTCGCCCTTGCGCCCGCCCGAACGCCGGTAGTGGTCGAGCGCCGTCTCCAGGTGCTCACGGGCGGCGTCGAACTCGCCGAGTTGGCGCAGCATGATGCCCAGGTTGCCGCGATTGGCCATGGCGGACTGGCGACGCGAGCCCCCTTGGTTGATCTCCAGCGCCGCAGAGAACCAGGCCACTGCCGCGTCCAACCGTCCCCGCTCGTGACAGAGGGTGCCCAGGTCGTTGAGGGTGACCGCCCGGACGTGGTCGAACGGCCCACCCACACCGACCCTCAGGGCCCGGCGGTACGAGTCCTCCGCGTCGTCCAGTCGGCCCAGTTCCGCCTGCACCAAGCCGATGTTGTGCCACTGGTAGGCCAGACCGACCCGCCAGCCGGCCTGCTCGGCGAGGGTGGCGGCCTCCTCGTACGCGGCCAGGGCGAGTTCGTGCTGTCCCACCGACCAGTGCGCCTGGCCGATCGTCTGCAGCATCGCCGAGCGAGCGGTCGGATCGTCCGCCCGCTCGGCGGCGGCCAACCCGGCCCGGCCGGTGACCAGCCAGGGCACCCCCTGCCGGCGGAGGAAGAAGTAACCCCGGAGTTGGTCGGCGAGCTGCCAGGCCCGGACGGGCGAATCCCCGTCGGCGGCTACCTGGATGGCGGCGGTGAGCCCGACGACGTACTCATCGAGCCAGGCCAGGGCGGCGTCCTCGGTCGGAAACGGGGTCACCACGGAAACGTCGACGGGTAGCCGCACCATCTCCGGGTAGGCCAGCCGCATCGCGGCGGCGACGTGCTCCAGATACCAGGTGAGCAACCGGTCCAGCGCGGCCGACCGCTCCGCAGCAGGGTCCTCGGCCTCGGACCGGCGGCTGGCATAGAGCCGCAGCAGGTCGTGGTACCGGTAGCGGTCGCCGCCGGTGAGCTGCACCAGGTTGCCGTCCACCAGTTCGTGCAGGTCGTCGTCCACCTCGTCGGCGGCTCGACCGAGCAGGGCCACGGCAGCCGGCTCCGAAAATGTCTCGCCGGGCAGAAGCGCGAGCAGGCGGAAGGTTCGGGCGGTTTTCGGGCTCAGTTCCTGGTAACTGAGGTCGAAGCTGGCGTCCACCGCGACATCACCGACCCGCAACTGGTCCAGCCGGTGCCGACGGTCGGCCAGACGCTCCAGCGCGGAGCGCACCGTCCACCGGGGCCGGCTCGCCAGCCGGCCCCCGGCCACCCGCAACGCGATCGGCAGCAGGCCACAGGCCTGGACCAGCTCACCGGCCGCCGCCGCCTCGGCGGTCACCCGGGCGGATCCCGCGACGGAGGCCAACATGTCCAACGCCTCCTCGGCGGAGGGCAGGCCCAGCTCGACGACGAGCGCACCGGCCAACCCGGCCAGCCGGTTACGGCTGGTGATCAGGACGGCATTGCCGCCGGTGCCCGGTAGCAGGGCGCGTACCTGGGCGGCGTTACGGGCGTTGTCGAGGACCACCAGCATCCGCCGGTCGGTCAGCAGGCTGCGGAACAGGGCCGCGCTCTCCGCCTCTTCGCGGGGTATGCGGCGGTCCGCCACGTCGAGCGCGCGCAGGAACCGGGCCAGCACCTCCACCGGAGGCACCGGCCGGGACCCGAAGCCCTGCAGGTCGACGTGGAGCTGACCGTCCGGAAAGGCCGGCCGAAGCAGTTGCGCGGACCGGAGCGCGAGTGCGGTCTTCCCCACGCCGGCCGTCCCGGAGACCACGGCCACCACCATGGTCGATGGCGCTGGCAGGTTCGGGTCCCGACTCAGCAGGCCACCGAGTCGGCGCAGATGGTCCCGGCGGCCGGTGAAGTCGGCCGGCGGTGCGGGCACCTGGAACGGTCGGACCTGCACCGGTCCGGTAGCCGGCCGCCCCACCGGGACGGCGGCGGCCGGCTGGGGCCAGTCCTGCCCGAGTACGGTGCGGTGCGCCGTCGCCAATTCCGGTCCGGGGTCGATGCCCAACTCGTCGGCGAGCCGGCGGCGGATCTCCTCGTACGCACCCAGCGCTGCGGCCTGCTGTCCGGCTGCAGCGAGCGTCACCACCAGGCAGGCCTGCAGTGGCTCGTGGAGTGGATGGTGTCGGGCCAGTTCACGCAGCCTGGGCAGCATCTGATCGCCGCAGGTGAGCCCCACCGCGAGCCGCGCGGCGAGGATCGTCGCACCGATCTGTTCCTCGCGCAGCCCGGTAACCAGCGGATCGTCCCGTAGTTCCGGGATGTCCGCCACGGGCGACCCGAGCCAGATCAGCGCAGCCCGGTCGAGCAGGGCCAGGGCGGCGTCCGGTTCGGCGTCAGCCGCCCGGGCAGCGGTCACCAGGCCCCGCCAGGCCAGCAGGTCGAGTTGCTCGGTCGTGACGGTGAGCCGGTAGCCCCCGGAGCCGAGGGTCAGCGTCTCCGGACGAGCCCCCGCCGTCCGTTGCGGTTCGAGGATCCGTCGCAGCCGGCTGACGTACGTCTGCACGAGGTTGACCGCGGACGGCGGCGGCTCCTCGCCCCAGAGCAGGTGCACCAGTTCGTCCCGGGAGACGGCCGTGTTGGGCGTCAACGCGAGCCGGCCGAGGACGACCCGGTGCCGGCCGGCGCTCAGCGGCACGGCCCGGTCCCCCCGGTGGACCGTGAGCGGGCCGAGAACCGTCACCCGGAGCGGTCCATCGCTGCTCCCCTGATCATCACCGTTCGGCCGGACGACCTGCGCCGCCGCGCGGAACACCCGCGCCTCCTCGTCGGCGAGCCCGAGCGCGGCGACCAGTGGCCGGACCGAACGCTGCCGTGGGACGCGACTGCGGCCCTGTTCCAGGTCCCGTACGGCGGCGGCACTGAGGCCGGCGGCCCGGGCCAGTTCCCGCTGGGTGAGGCCGGCCCGCTCGCGCAGTCTCCTGAGTCTGTCTCCGAACCTGTCCGTCCGATCCGGCGCAGCATCGATCATCACAACACCCCCGTGTCAGTGGAGGCAGCGTAGTACGGGTCCGGTACGGGTTGCCGACCGTCAGCGCGCGGACAGCGCCGGCTCGCAGACTCGCCGTGTCCGGGAGGAGTTCCCGGGACGAGCACCACGAGGAGAGCAGCAATGAATCGACGTGTGTTCAGAGGCGGCGTGTCCCGCCTGCTGACGATGGCGGTCGCCGTCTCGGCCGCGGCGGTCGGCGCGTTGGCCGTCGCCACGCCGGCGCAGGCCGGCACGATCACACCGACGCCCTGCGCCAACAACGGCGGCGACGAGTACATCACCCGGGGTGCGGCGCTCGTCCGGGCCCGGAGCTGGCTGGCTCCGAAGGTCCCGTACAGCCAGACGCACTGTCACCAGAACGCATACGGCGACTACCGCACCGACTGCTCCGGCTTCGTGGCGATGGCCTGGGGCGTCGGCGGCTACGGGCACGCCTGGTGGACCGGGAACTTCGACCAGCTCACCACCCCGATCGCCCGCAGCAGCCTGCTTCCGGGAGACGCGCTGCTGCGGCACACCGGGGACCCGAGCCAGAACCACGTGGCGCTCTTCGTCCGGTGGGCGGACGCGGCCCACACCATGCCGGTCGTCATCGAGCAGACCGGTTCCGACGCGATCGAGGGCACCGTCGAGCGGACCTGGTCGAGCAGCACGGCCTCGGTCTACACGCCGGTCCGCTACGACCGGATTTCCGATGAGGACGCCTTCGGCGGGGGCAGTATCAGCGACGTCAGCGGCGACGGCCACGCGGACATCCTCGCCACCAAGCCGGACAGCACGCTGCACTACTACCCGAACAACATCAACACCAACCCCGACAACCGCCCCTACACCAGCGGCCGGGAAATCGGCGACAGCGGCTGGAACGGCTTCAACCGGGTGGTCTCCGGGGATGTCAGCGGCGACGGCTACGCCGACGTCATCGCCACCAGGCCCGACGGCACGCTGCACTACTACCCGAACAACATCCGGTCCAACCCGGACGGCCGCCCGTACACCAGCGGTCGGCAGATCGGCACCGACTGGAACAGCTTCAACCGGATCGTGATCGGCGACGTCAGCGGCGACGGCCACGCCGACCTCGTCGCCACCAAGACCGACGGCACCCTCTGGTACTACCCCAACAACATCAACACCAACCCCGACAACCGCCCCTACGCCAACGGACTGGAGATCGGCGACAGCGGCTGGAACAGCTTCAACCGGATCATGATCGGCGACGTCAGCGGCGACGGTTACGCCGACCTGCTGGCCACCAAGCCGGACGGGACGCTGCACTACTACTCCAACAACATCAACACCAACCCCGACAACCGCCCGTACACCAGCGGACGCGAGATCGGCACCGGCTGGAACAGCTTCAACCGGATCATGGCCGGCGACGTCAGCGGCGACGGTTACGCCGACCTCGTCGCCACCAAGCCGGACAGCACGCTGCACTACTACTCCAACAACATCAACACCAACCCCGACAACCGCCCGTACACCGGCGGCCGGCAGATCGGCGACAGCGGCTGGAACGCCTTCAACCGCGTCTTCTGACCCATCCGAAGGCCGGTCGCGCCGAGGCGCGGCCAGCCTCCATCCCACGGGGGAATCTCATGTCACAGATCCGTTGTCGCCGGGTGGCCGCGGCCCTGGTCGCGCCCCTGCTGGCCGCAATGGCGGTGGTGGCGACCGCGGCTCCCGCGCAGGCCGCCAGCCCGCTGCCCTGCGTCCCTGGTGGACCGTCCGCAGCGGACGGCAACCTGGCGAGCCAACTGAACCAGCAGCTCGGCGGCACTCTGGACGGCTACATGACCGCCTACCGGGTCTCCTGTGCCCGGGCGGTCGTCGACCAGGTGAAGCAGCGGGGCCTGCCGGTCCGGGCGGCGGCCATCGCGGTCACCACCACGATCGTCGAGACGACCGTCCAGAACCTGGACGGTGGTGACCGGGACAGCGTCGGCCTTTACCAGCAACGCGAGTCGTGGGGGTCGTTCGCCCAGCGGACCGATCCGGTGTGGGCGACCAACGCCTTCCTCGACAAGATGCTCCGGGAGGTGCCGGACTGGGAGACCGAACCGATCGGCGAGGTCTGCCAGACGGTGCAGGTCTCCGCCTTCCCGGACCGGTACCAGGAGCAGGCGGGTGACGGGACGATCATCGCCAACGCGCTCTGGAACGGCCACGGCGCTGGCGGCAGCATCAGCGACGTCAGCGGCGACGGCCACGCGGACATCCTCGCCACCAAGCCGGACAGCACGCTGCACTACTACTCCAACAACATCAACACCAACCCCGACAACCGCCCCTACACCAGCGGCCGGCAGATCGGCGACAGCGGCTGGAACGCGTTCAGCCGGGTGATGACCGGCGACGTCAGCGGCGACGGCCACGCCGACCTCATCGCCACCAAACCCGACGGCACCCTCTGGTACTACCCCAACAACATCAACACCAACCCCGACAACCGCCCCTACACCAGCGGACGCGAGATCGGCACCGGCTGGAACAGCTTCAACCGGATCATGATCGGCGACGTCAGCGGCGACGGCCACGCCGATCTCGTCGCTACCAAACCCGACGGCACGCTGCACTACTACTCAAACAACATCAACACCAATCCGGACAACCGTCCGTACACCAGCGGCCGGCAGATCGGCGACAGCGGCTGGAACGCGTTCAGCCGGGTGATGACCGGCGACGTCAGCGGCGACGGCCACGCCGACCTCATCGCCACCAAACCCGACGGCACCCTCTGGTACTACCCCAACAACATCAACACCAACCCCGACAACCGTCCGTACACCAGCGGACGCGAGATCGGCACCGGCTGGAACAGCTTCAACCGGATCTTCTGATCCCACCCCCCGGCGGGGCCGGTCGCGCAGGCAGCGTGACCGGCCCCGCACCGCTGCGTCCCGCACGTGGACGGCGACGCACCAACAGGCCCCGAACGACAGGCTGCGGAAGCGGTGGGTCGGCCGGCGACTCCGGTGGGCTCAATCGACCAGGCGGGTGTGCCAGGTCACCGCCGCCGGGTCGGTGAGCGACGCGACCTGGTCCACCACCACCCGCAGTCGGGCGGTGTCGTCCGGGGCGGCCCGCCAGAGCGGGGCGAAGACCGGGTCCAGGGCGTCCGCGCCCCGGTCGGCGAGCACCCGGACCAGATCGGCGAGCACCGCACGCTGCCGGGCGTAGCGGGCCTGGGCGCCCGGACGGCGCATCACGTACCGCAGGGCGATGCCCTTCAGCAGCGCGCACTGGGCGCGGATCCGCCGGGGCACGACCAGGTCGGCGGCGTAGCGGCGGTGCGGGCCGGGGCCGTGGCGGTCCCGGGTGGCGCGGACCGCCTCCGCCACGAACCGCCCGGTGAACGTGCTGGTCGTCGCCTTCAGCGCGACCTGGGCCCGGTGACTGCCGTCGTAGTCGACGACCGGCCCGAACACCGGGTCGGCGAGCAGGTCCACCAGGACCGCACCGAGGTCGGTGGCGCTCTCGACGGAGTAGACGGCGGCGACGTCGGCGCAGAGCGCGGCCCGTTCGTCGGCGTCCCGCAGCAGCGGCCGGAGCGTCAGGTAGCCGCCGTGGATGCCGTCCTCCACGTCGTGCACCGAGTACGCCACGTCGTCGGCCCAGTCCATCACCTGCGCCTCCAGGCAGCGCCGCCGGTCGGCGGCGCTGCCTGAGCGCAGCCAGTCGAAGACCGCCCGGTCGTCCGGGTACACCCCGAACTTGCGCTCTCCGGCGCGACGCGGCCAGGGGTACTTGGCGACCGCGTCGAGCGAGGCGCGGGTGAGGTTGAGCCCGGCCGAACGGCCGTCCGGGGCGAGCACCTTGGCCTCCAGCCGGGTGAGCACCCGCAGGGTCTGCGCGTTGCCCTCGAAGCCACCGCAGCCGGCGGCCAGCCCGTCGAGCGCCCCCTCGCCGTTGTGCCCGAACGGCGGGTGCCCGAGGTCGTGGGCGAGCCCGGCGGTGTCCACCACGTCCGGGTCGCAACCGAGCCGGGCACCCATCTCGCGGGCGATCTGGGCCACCTCGAGCGAGTGGGTGAGCCGGGTCCGCAGGAAGTCGTCGGTGCCGGCGGTGTGCACCTGGGTCTTGGCGGCGAGCCGCCGGAACGCCGCGGAGTGCAGCACCCGCGCCCGGTCCCGCTCGTACGGGCCTCGCCCGGAGCCGGTGTCCTTGGGCGACTCGGGCACCCACCGCTCGCTGTCCGCCGGGTCCGGTCCCCCGCCGACGTCGACGCCCAAGCCGCTCAGCCGGCCTGGTCGCGCTGCCGCAGGACGCGGAACTCGTTCCCCTCGGGGTCGGCGAGCATCGTCCACCCGGAGCCGTTCCGCCCGGCGTCGACGTGGCGCGCACCCATGTCGACCAGCCGTTCCACCTCGGCCTCCTGGTCCTCGGGACGCAGGTCGAGGTGGAGCCGGTTCCTCGTGGTCTTGCCGTCGGCGACCGGGACGAACACGATCGCGGGCGCCCGGGGCGCCGCCGCGCGGATCTCCACCGCGTCGGGCCGCTCGTGCACGACCTGGTAACCGAGCGCCTCGGCCCACCAGCGGGCCAGCCGGGCCGGGTCCTCGGCGTCGATCGTCAGGCTCTCCCAGACGCTGGTCATGCGGGCCCTCCTTCGGCTGCCGGTCAGCGGTGTCACCGGCCAGCCCAGGTTACGCCCGCCGCGTCGTCGGGGCTCGGCGACGAAGCCCGGACCGGTCCGCCACCGGATCGGCGGTACCGGGACCGGGAACTGCCGTTCGGCGGACGGCACATCGGCCGATCGGACCTCGGTTGCGGACCGATCGCGGCCCGTTATGGGATCGCAGCTTTCCGTGGCCGGCGGTAGCTTTCCAGGAGCGGAACGTCACCGGCGTCACCCCCGCCGGTGCGGAGCGACCCTGGGGAGGGCGATCGTGGACGCTGGCACCCTGATGGACGCGGAGCTGCGCCGGTTGCGGTCGCACCGGCCCGAGGTCTGCGGCGCGGTCCTGGCCGGCACGGACGGCCTGCTGATCGCCAGCGACCTGCCGGCGACGGAGGCGGCCCACCTCGCCGCGCTCGCCGCCGCCAGCTTCGGTCTCGGCCAGCGGGTCGCCCAGGCGGCGACCCGGGGCGAGTTCCGTGAACACGTGGTCCACACGACGGACGGCAAGGTGGTCATCTACCCGGCCGGGCGGCACGCGCTGCTCACCCTGGTCGCGCGCCCGGACGCCGACCCGGAGGCGCTGCACGAGGCGGCTCGCGCGGTGGCGCGGCGCACCGGTGGGTTCTTCGACGCCCACCGCCGGGGGTACGACGAGCCCCAGCCGCCGATCACGCCCGGCCCGCTGGCCGTCCGCACCCCGCTGGCGACGATCCCGAACCACCTGCGTCGCTCCACCGCCCCGGGTGGCTGGCAGCGGCCACTGATCTGACCGCCCGGGGGCCGGTGCGGGAAGGACGAGCCCGTACCGGCTGACCCGGCACCTTGCTGCCCGCACGCCGGTCCCCGCCCGGCGTCGGGCAGCCGCCCGGTGGCGATCCCCGAGGGTCGGGCAGCAGCCGACACGCCGGCTCGGCGAGCGCCTGGGCCGCCGGCGATGCGCCGCCCACACCCCACCCGCCGAGAGGGACGGCGACGGGTGGGGTGTGGGCGGCGGGGTCAGCGGCTGTCGGAGCCGGTGGTCTCCACGGCGGCTCGGCCGGCCTCCAGCCGGGCGACCGGCACCCGGAACGGCGAGCAGGAGACGTAGTCCAGCCCCACCTCGTGGAAGAAGTGCACCGAGTCCGGGTCGCCGCCGTGCTCGCCGCAGACGCCGAGCTTGAGGTCCGGCCGGGCGGCCCGTCCCTCCTCGGCGGCGATCCGCACCAGCCGACCGACCCCGTCCCGGTCGAGCGACTCGAACGGCGAGATGCCGAAGATGCCCAGCTCCAGGTAACGCCAGAAGAACGCGCCCTCGACGTCGTCCCGGGAGAAACCCCAGCCCATCTGGGTGAGGTCGTTGGTGCCGAAGGAGAAGAACTGGGCCGCCTCGGCGATCTGGCCGGCGGTCAGCGCCGCCCGGGGCACCTCGATCATGGTGCCGATCAGCACCTCGACGCCGCTGCCCCCGACCACCTCGGCGATGATCCGCTCCGCCTCGGCGCGTACCGTCTCCAGCTCCTGGACCGCGCCGACCAGCGGCACCATGATCTCCGGCCGGGCGGTGACGCCGTCCCGGGCGCACTGCACGGCGGCCTCGGTGATGGCCCGGACCTGCATCGCGAACAGACCGGGGATGACCAGGCCGAGGCGGACGCCCCGGAGGCCGAGCATCGGGTTCTCCTCGTGCATCCGCCGTACGGCGGCCAGCAGCGCCTCCTCCTGTGCCACGTCCTCGCCGCGCTCCTGGGCGACCGCGACGTTCACCGCGAGCTGCTCCAGCGGCGGAAGGAACTCGTGCAGCGGCGGGTCGATCAGCCGCACGGTGACCGGCAGCCCGTCCATCTCGCGGAAGATCTCCACGAAGTCGGTCCGCTGCAACGGCAGCAGCGCGGCGAGCGCCTTCTCCCGCTCGTCGTCGGTGCGGGCCAGGATCAGCCGCTCGACCAGCTCCCGCCGGTCGCCGAGGAACATGTGCTCGGTGCGGCACAGGCCGATGCCCTGCGCCCCGAAGCGCCGTGCCCGGGCGGCGTCCGCGCCGGTGTCGGCGTTCGCCCGGACGGCCAGCCGCCGCCGCTGGTCGGCGTGGGTCATGATCCGGTGCACGGCGCGGACCAGCGCGTTGTCGATGTGCTCCGGGTCGAGGCTCCCCTCGAAGTACTGCACCACCTCCGACGGCATCACCGGCACCTCGCCGAGGAAGATGTTGCCGGTGGTGCCGTCGATCGAGACCACGTCGCCCTCGGCGACGGTCTGCCCGGCGACGGTGAAACGCCGCGCCGGGACGTCGACCTCCAGCGCGTCCGCGCCGGAGACACAGGTCTTGCCCATGCCCCGGGCGACCACCGCCGCGTGGCTGGTCTTGCCGCCCCGGGAGGTCAGGATGCCCTGGGCGGCGATCATGCCCTGGAGGTCGTCCGGGTTGGTCTCCCGACGGACCAGGATCACCCGCTTCCCCTCGGCGGCCAGCTCGACGGCACGGGCGGAGGTGAAGACCACCTGGCCGACGGCCGCGCCCGGCGACGCCCCGATGCCCCGGGCCACCGCCTGGAACTCGTGGTCGAGCTGGAACCGGGGGAACATGAGCTGGGCGAGCTGCGCCCCGTTGACCCGGTGCACCGCCTCGTCCAGGTCGATCAGCCCCTCGTCGACGAGCTGGCCGGCGATGACGAAGGCCGCCGCCGCGGTGCGCTTGCCGACCCGGGTCTGGAGCATCCAGAGCTTGCCGCGCTCGATGGTGAACTCGATGTCGCACAGGTCCCGGTAGTGCCGTTCCAGCCGGGCCATGAAGTCCAGCAGCTCGTCGTAGGAGCGCTTGTCGAGCCGTTCCAGCTCCTGCAACGGGATCGTGTTGCGGATGCCCGCGACGACGTCCTCGCCCTGGGCGTTGGCCAGGTAGTCGCCGTAGATGCCCTGCGCGCCGCTGGCCGGGTCCCGGGTGAAGGCGACCCCGGTGCCGGAGTCCGGACCGAGGTTGCCGAAGACCATGGCGACCACGTTGACCGCCGTGCCGAGGCTGGCGGGGATCCGTTCCTGCCGCCGGTAGAGCACCGCCCGCTCGGCGTTCCACGAGTCGAAGACCGCGCGGACGGCCAGGTCGAGCTGCTCACGCGGCTCCTGCGGGAAGTCCCGGCCGGTGTGCTTCCGGAAGATCTTCTTGTACGCGTCGACCAGCCCGCGTAGGTCGTCGGCGTCCAGCTCGACGTCGTCGCGGATGCCCCGGGCCCGCTTGACGTCGTCGAGGGCGTGCTCGAACTCCTCCCCCGGCACCTCGCAGACGGTCTTGCCGAACATCTGGATCAACCGGCGGTACGAGTCCCAGGCGAACCGGTCCGCGCCGGCGGAGTCCGCCTGCCCTCCCGAGCCGGCGGCCTGCCGGGCGAGTCCCACCACGCTGCGGTCGTTGAGGCCGACGTTGAGGACGGTCTCCATCATGCCGGGCATGGAGAACTTCGCCCCGGAACGGACCGACACCAGCAGCGGGTCGTCCGGGTCGCCGAGGCACTTGCCCATCGCCCGTTCCAGGGCGGCCAGGTGGGCGGCGACCTGGTCGGCCAGGCCGTCCGGCTCCCGTCCGGTGGCGAGGTACTCCTGGCACGCCTCGGTGGTAATGGTGAAGCCGGGCGGGACGGGCAGACCGAGGTTGGTCATCTCCGCCAGGTTCGCCCCCTTGCCGCCGAGCAGGTCCTTGAGGTCCTTGTTTCCCTCGGCGAAGTCGTAGACGTACTTGCGTTCCACGGTTCCCTGCACTGCCACCAGACCCTCCACGCGCACGCCGTCGGACACTTAACGAAGGTTCAGCCCCATGTACCCCGAGGTCACCGGCCGGTAATCCGGCTTGGACGGGCACCGGTGGGCGAAGGCTAAGCGACCGGGCGGGTCGGGCGGGAGCATCCGGTGACAATCGGCACAGTCATCACGACTGTGCGCGTTCGTACCAGTCGGTGGGAACGGTTCCACGCGCACGTTCACGCAGTTCAGCCAACTCCTCGTACGCTTGGCGGGCCATCTCGGCCGATGCGCGTTTTGCCAGAAGTACCGCAGTTACACCCCTGCTCCCGGAGGTTCCGTGTCCACCACCCCCTCCCCCGCTCCGTCCACCGGCCACACCGGCCCGGTCCCTGTCGACGGGACCCGGGAGCCGACCGCCGCCGACCTGGCCGGAAGCGCCGCCGAGCTCGCCACCGGCCAGCTCCCCACCGCCGACGGCACGCCCGTCCCCGGTCAGGTCCGGACGCCGGCCACCCCGGGTCCGGACCGGGCCGTCGTCACCGCCGTCCCCGGCCGGAGGGCCACCGTCGCGCTCGGCGACGTGCTGCCCGTGCCGGCCAGCGTCCGGCCGGAGCCCGGAGCGGACTTCCCGCTGACCGTCGACACGGTGATCCACGCCGAGCCGGCGGCCCGCGCCGAGGCCGACCGGCTCGCCGCGCTGCTCCGGCCGGCCACCGGCCTCCCGCTGCCGGTCACCGTCGACCCGACCGCCCCGGCCGCCGGCGCGATCACCCTCACCCTGGCCGATCCGGGGCTCGGCCCCGAGGGCTACCGGCTCGACGTCACCCCCACCGGGGTACGGCTCACCGCCGCCACCCCGGCCGGGCTCGGCCACGGGGTGCAGACGCTGCGCCAGCTCCTGCCCGCCGCCGTGGAGAGCCCGACCCCGGTGGCCGGCCCCTGGGTGCTGCCCGGCGGGACGATCGCCGACCGTCCCCGGTTCGGCTACCGGGGTGCGATGCTCGACGTGGCCCGGCACTTCTTCGGCGTGGACGAGGTGCTGCGGGTCGTCGACCACCTGGCCCGGTACAAGCTCAACCACCTGCACCTGCACCTCACCGACGACCAGGGCTGGCGGATCGCGGTCGAGTCCTGGCCCCGGCTGACCGAGGTCGGCGGGGCCACCCAGGTCGGCGGCGGCCCCGGCGGCTGGTACACCCGGGACGACTACCGGCGCATCGTCCGGTACGCCGCCGAGCGGCACGTCACCGTGGTGCCGGAGATCGACCTGCCCGGGCACACCAACGCGGCGCTGACCGCGTACGGGCGGCTCGCGCCGGACGGGGTCACGCCGCCGCCGTACACCGGCACCGAGGTCGGCTTCAGCTACCTCGACCCGGACCGCGAGCTGACCTACGCCTTCGTCGCCGACGTGCTCGGCGAGGTCGCCGCGCTCACCCCCGGGCCGTACCTGCACATCGGCGGGGACGAGGCGTTCAAGGTCCCGGCCGACGCGTACGCCCGGTTCGTCGACCGGGTGCAGCCGATCGTCGCCGACACCGGCAAGACCGTGCTGGGCTGGCACCAGATCGCCCCGGCCGCACACTCGCCCGGCCGCGTCCTCCAGTACTGGGGGACCACCGCCTCCGACCCGGTGGTGGTCGACGCGGTCCGCCGCGGCGCGCGGTTGCTGATGTCCCCCGCCGACCGGACCTACCTCGACATGCGGTACACCCCGGAGAGCCCGGTCGGACACGACTGGGCCGGTGCCATCGACGTGCGCCGGGCGTACGACTGGGACCCGGCCGGCTACCTGGACGACGTGCCGGCCGAGGCGGTGCTCGGCCTCGCCGCGCCCCTGTGGACGGAGTACGTCACCTCCCGCGCCGAGATCGAGTACATGCTCCTGCCCCGGCTGCCCGCCCTCGCCGAACTGGGCTGGTCACCGCGCGACGCCCACGACTGGGCCGCGTTCCGTGGCCGGCTGGCCGCCCAGGGGCCCCGCTGGGAGGCCGCCGGCACCGGCTACCACCGCAGTCCGGAGGTGCCCTGGCCGGTGGCCGCCGTGCCCGCGCCCCGCGTACCGGAGAGCTGACCGAGCCCGGCCTGCCGGGCTCGCCGGACGGCCTCGCTGCGGTCGGTGACCTGGAGCTTGTGCAGCACGGTGGAGAGGTGGTTGCGGACGGTCTTCGGGCTCAGTCCCAGCCGCCGGGCGACCAGCACGTTGGTCAGCCCCTGGGCGACCAGGTCCAGCACCTCCCGCTCGCGTCCGGTCAGCTCGGGCAGGGGCGGCGCGTCGGACGCGCCGGTGAGCCGCCCCACCGCCCGACCGGCGATCCCGGGGCCGAGCAGCACCTCGCCGTTGGCCACCGCCCGGACCGCCCGCTCCAGCTCCGCCGGGGCGGCCCCCTTGAGCAGGTAGCCCCGGGCCCCGGCGCGGAGCACGGCGACCACCGACTCGTCGTCGTCGAGCATGGTCACCGCCAGCACGCCGGTGTCGGGGTGACGGGACACGACGTCCCGGACGGCCGCCACACCGGCTCCACCAGCGAGGTGCGGGTCGATGACGACCACGTCCGGCCGGTGCCGATCCACCAGGGCGGGCGCACCGGCGACGTCGCCGGTGACGCCGACCACCCCCAGGCCGGACAGGGAGTCGAGCAGTGCCGCCAGTCCGAGCCGGAACACCGGATGGTGGTCGACCACCACCACCCGGATGGCCGCCTCCGCCGGGTCACCGGCCCCCTCCGGTCCGCCGGCCGACTCGACCCCACCGCTCCCGGAACCGACCGCCGCCACCCCGCACGGCACCATGGCCAGGTGCCGGGTCGCCGGCCCTCCCCCGGGGGCACGACGACGCGCCGGAGGCCGCGTCCGCCCCGGGTCCACCGGTCCCTCCGGCACGGGGTTTCGCGCGGGGCGTGCCTGCCCCTCCACGCTCACCTGTGACACCACTGCGGCCATCTCTCCACCTCGTGCTCCCGATCGGCGGTACGGGTCCGGCGGGGGCGGGGGAAGCCGGACGTGCGGGCCGAGACTGTCAGGAATCACTCGCAATCCGCGTGCAGAGGTTGGCAACCATCCGGAGTCGTCGACGCGTCCGGGACTAGAGCCGACGACTGTGCGACATGGACCGTCGGCGGGGACGGCCGGTGGCCGCGAGGGGGAATCGTGGAGTTTCGGGTCCTGGGGCCGACCGAGGTCACCGACGGCGGGCGGAGTCTCGCCATCGGTGGCCCCAAGCCGCGGGCGGCGCTGGCCGCGCTGCTGCTGGAGGCGAACCGGATCATCTCGGTGGAGGGCCTGGTCGACGCGGTCTGGGGCGAGCAGCCCCCGCCGAGCGCGGTGAACGCGCTCCAGACGTACGTGTCCCGGCTGCGCCGGGTGCTCGGGGCCGAGACCCTGTGCCGGCACCCCGCCGGCTACCGGCTCGTCGTCGAGCCGGACATGATCGACGCGCGCCGGTTCGAGCGGCTCCTCGCCGAGGGACGCGCGGCCCTGGCGGCCGGGGACCCCTCGGCCGGCCACCGGGCCGCCGAGGAGGCGCTCGCGCTGTGGCGCGGTCCGGCCCTGCTCGACGTGACCGACGCGCCCTTCGCCCAGGCCGAGATCGCCCGCCTCGGCGAGCTGCGCCTGGTCGCCGCCGAGACCCGGGTCGAGGCGATGCTCGCCCTCGGGGACGTCACCGGCGGCGTCGCCGCGGCCCGCGCGCTCGTCGCCGACCATCCCCTGCGGGAACGGGGCGTCGCGCACCTGATGCTCGCGCTGTACCGGGACGGCCGGCAGAGCGAGGCGCTGGCCACGTACCACGAGGCGCGGCGGCTGCTCGTCGACGGTTTCGGCCTCGACCCCGGTGACGAGCTCGCCGCGCTCGCCCAGGCGATCCTGCGGCAGGATCCGGAGCTGCTCACCGCCCCGCCGCCGGGCACGCCGGGCACGGTGCCGCCGACCGGGCCCGCCACGTCGCCGCCCGCCGGCCCGGCCGGCGCATCGCCGACGCCCGCTTCGCTGCCGTCCCGCGGGTCGGCGCGGTCCCGGCTGGTGGTGCCCCTGGACCGGTTCGTCGGGCGGAACCGTGAGCTGGCCGAGATCCGGCGGCAGTTGGCGGCGTACCGGCTGGTCACGCTCACCGGTCCGGGCGGCAGCGGGAAGACCCGCCTCGCCCGGGAGGTCTGCCGCCGGCTCGCCCAGCCGGTGCACGTGGTCGAACTGGCCGGTCTGCACGACGCCAACCTGCTGGAGGCGACCGTCGCGCAGGCGTTCGGGCTGGCCGTCCTCTCCGACCTGGACGCCGTGGCGGCGACGGTCGGCGACGCCGAGGTCCTGCTGCTACTGGACAACTGCGAGCACCTGGCCGGGGCGCTCGCCGACGTCGTACTGCGGCTGCTCACCGACCTGCCCGGCCTGCGTGTCCTCGCGACCAGCCAGCGCCCGCTCGGGGTGGGCGGCGAGCGCCGCTTCCCGGTGCCGCCGCTGCCGGTCGACACGATGGCGGTGGAACTCTTCCTGGACCGGGCCGGCGCGGTCGCCCCCGACTGGAGGTGCGGCCCGGAGGAACACGACGTCGTGATTCGGATCTGCGCCCGGCTGGACGGCCTGCCGCTCGCCGTCGAGCTGGCCGCCGCCCAGATGGCGGTCCTCTCCCCGGCGCAGATCCTGGACCGGCTCGGCCGTTCCCTGGCCATCACCGGCACCCGCCGCGACCTGCCGGACCGGCACCGCAGCCTGGACCGGGCCATCGACAACAGCTACCGCCTGTTGGACAGCACCCAGCGGGACCTGTTCGCCCGACTCAGTGTCTTCGCCGACACCTTCGACCTCGACGCCGCCGAGGCGGTGGCCGGAGCGGGCGAGGACGTCCTGGTCCCGCTCACCGGTCTGATCACCGGCTCGCTGGTGTCCACCACCCCGGCCACCGCCGCGACGCGCCGCTACCGGATGCTGGCGATCCTGCGCGAGTACGCCGGCCGGCTGCTCGGCCCGGTCGACCGGGAGCGGCTGCGGCACCGGCACCTGGACTGGGCGCTGGGCCTGGCACGCGCCGCCGACCAGGGGCTGCGTGGCCCGGACGCGCTGCGCTGGTACCGGACCCTCGGGGCCGAGCAGGCCAACACCCGGGCCGCGCTGGCGTTCGCCCTCGCCGCCGGCCAGCCCCTGGCCGGCATGCGGCTCGCCACCGACCTGTCCTGGTACTGGTACCACCGGGGCCACCTGCGCGAGGGGGTCCGCTGGCTGCGGGACACCATCGACGCCACCCCGGGTGCGCCGCCGGTCGACCGGGCCCGGGCGTTGACCGCACTGGCCTCGCTGCTCTACCTCGCCGGGCGGTTGGAGGAGAGCGGGACGGCCAACCGGGCGGCACTCGACCTCGCCCTGACCGCCGACGACCCCGCCCCCGTCGCACGCGCCTACATCTACGAGGCGTACTACCTGGCGATGCGGGGCCGGGCCGCAGAGGCGGCGGCGGCCGGGGAGAACGGGGTACGGTACGCCCGTCGGTCCGGTGTGGACTGGCTGCTCTCCGAGGCGCTCTCCACCAACGGCTACCTGGCCCGGGCCCGGGGCGACCTGGGAACCGCCGCGTCGACGCTGGACGAGGCCATCCGGGTGGGCACCCGGATCGGCTACCGCTGGTCGGTCAGCTCCTCGCACTGGTTCCGGGCGAAGGTGGCGGCCGACGCCGGGGCAGCCGACGCGGCGTACCGGGCGGCGCTGGCCGCGGTCCGGGGGCTGGACGACCTGGAGGACGTGACCGGCTGGCTGGCCGCCCTGCACCTGCTCGCCGGGACGCTCGGCATGACCGGCCGCGCCACCGACGGCGCGGTCCTGCTCGGCGCGGTGGCGGGCATCGGTGGCCGGGCCGGCTACTCCCCCGAGCTGATGGACCCGTACGACAGCCCCCGCGAGATCGCCGCGGTCACCTCTCCGCTCTCCAAGACCACGTACGCCCGTGCCCGCGAGGTCGGACTGACGATGGACCGGGAGGCGGTCCGCGCGTTCCTCCACCGGCTGACCGGCGACGGCTCGTCGGCGTAGTCGTGAGGGGTCACCGCTGGAGTGCTCCGGCGGTCGGGGCGACCGGCCTCCGGTCAGCCGCCGGAGTCGGCCAGCTCGGCACCCTCGGGGACACTGTCGTCGTCCCGGCTGGCCAGCCAGCCCTCGGGCAGGAACACCTTGCCGGGCGAGTTGGTCCGCCCCCGGGGCTGGCCGAGCGCGCCGAGCGGGAACGGCTCCGCCGGGTCGAGCTTGCCGAGCAGGTCGTCGAGCTGCGCCAGGCTGTCGATCATGGCGAGCGAACGGCGCAGCTCACCGCCGACCGGGAAGCCCTTCAGATACCAGGCGACGTGCTTGCGGAAGTCGGTGCAGCCGTCCCGCTCGCCCCGGGCCGGGGTCCGCGACCCGGCGGTGAACTGCTCCACCAGCAGCGCCGCGTGCCGGCGCATGGTCGTGGCCACCTCGCCGAGGGTGGGCAGCCGCCGTTCCGGACGGCCGTCGAACGCGGCGTGCAGGTCGGCGAAGAGCCACGGCCGGCCCAGACAGCCGCGCCCGATCACCACCCCGTCGACCCCGGTGTGCGCGACCATCCGCAGCGCGTCGTCGGCCTCCCAGATGTCGCCGTTGCCCAGCACCGGGACGTCGAGCGCCTGCTTGAGAGTGGCGATGGCGTCCCAGTCGGCGGTGCCGGAGTAGCGCTGCGCGGCCGTCCGCCCGTGCAGGGCCACCCAGGCGACCCCGGCGTCCTGGGCGGCCAGCCCCGCCTCGACGTACGTGAGATGGTCGTCGTCGATGCCCTTGCGCATCTTGACCGTGACCGGCACCCCGGCGGGCGACGCGGCGTCCACGGCGGCCTTCACCAGCCGGGCGAAGAGCCGACGCCGCCACGGCAGCGCCGCGCCACCGCCCCGGCGGGTGACCTTGGGCACGGGACAGCCGAAGTTCAGGTCGATGTGGTCGGCGAGGTCCTTCTCCACCACGATCCGGACGGCCGCGGCGGTGGTCTCCGGGTCGGTGCCGTAGAGCTGGAGGCTGCGCGGCCGCTCCTCGGGGCCGAAGGCGATCATGCGTAGCGTCTTCGGGTTCCGCTCCACCAGCGCCGTGGTGGTGATCATCTCGCAGACGTAGATGCCACCGCCCTGTTCCCGACAGAGACGGCGGAACCCGACATTGGTGATGCCGGCCATAGGCGCGAGCACCACCGGCGGCCACACCTCGTGCCGCCCCAGCCGCAACCCACCCGACACCCCTGCTCCACTCACCGCTCAAGTGTAAGGAGGGGTCCCCTGTTACCGCTTTTTGCGTAGCAGGGGACCCCTGCAACCACCCGACGCCGCCCTGCAACCACCCGACGCCGTTCGGAAACCACCCGACGCCGTTCGCTGAAACCACCCGACGCCGCCCGACGCCGCCCGGGGCGGCGCGTAGCACAGGTCGGTCGGTGAGCGAGGGGTCGGTACGGCATCCTCGTCCTGCACTTCACCCCGGTACAGATCCGGGGCGCGGCGCAGCAGGTGCGGCGGACCGTCGAGGACGCCTACCGCTCCCGGCGCGGGCTGGGCGCGAGCATCGGGATCGTGGTGTCGCCGACCCGGTGATGCTCTGCGGGGGGGTGCCGTCGCCCGATGCCGGCTCCGTCTGAGGTGCCTGCAGGGGACCCCTGCTCCGCAGAATGCGGATCAAGGGTCCCCTGCCACCAATCAACCCCAGCCCCGCCGCTGTCGCTCAGCAGCCGGGTAGGCGCTCGATCAGGTAACGCTCGACCTGGTCGAGGGAGACCCGCTCCTGGGTCATGGTGTCCCGGTCCCGCACCGTCACCGCGTTGTCGTCCAGGGTGTCGAAGTCGACGGTGACGCAGAACGGGGTGCCGATCTCGTCCTGGCGGCGGTAGCGACGGCCGATCGCCTGCGAGTCGTCGAACTCGACCACCCAGCGCCTGCGCAGGGTCGCGGCGAGCCCCCGGGCCTTCGGGGAGAGCGCCTCGTTGCGCGACAGCGGCAGCACGGCGACCTTCACCGGGGCCAGCCGCGGGTCGAAGCGCATGACGGTGCGCTCCTCCATCTTGCCCTTGGCGTTCGGCGCCTGGTCGACGTCGTACGCCTCGAGCAGGAAGGCGAGCACCGCCCGGGTGAGGCCGGCGGCCGGCTCGATCACGTACGGGACCCAGCGCTCGCCCTTGGTCTGGTCGAAGTACGACAGGTCGACCCCGGAGTGCTTGCTGTGCGTGGAGAGGTCGAAGTCGGTCCGGTTGGCCACGCCCTCCAGCTCGGCGAACTCGGTGCCGCCGAAGCGGAAGCGGTACTCGATGTCGACGGTCCGCTTCGAGTAGTGCGAGAGCTTCTCCTTCGGGTGCTCGTAGAAGCGCAGGTTCTCCTCGGAGAGTCCGAGGTCGGTGTACCAGTTCCAGCGCTCGGTGAGCCAGTACTCGTGCCACTGCTCGTCGGTGCCGGGCTCGACGAAGAACTCCATCTCCATCTGCTCGAACTCACGCGTACGGAAGATGAAGTTGCCCGGGGTGATCTCGTTGCGGAACGACTTACCGGTCTGCGCGATACCGAACGGCGGCTTCTTACGGGCCGTGGTCGCCACGTTGTTGTAGTTGACGAAGATGCCCTGGGCGGTCTCCGGCCGCAGGTAGTGCATCCCCTCGTCGCTCTCCACCGGGCCGAGGTAGGTCTTCATCAGACCGTTGAACATCTTCGGCTCGGTGAAGGTGCCCTTGTTGCCGCAGTTGGGGCAGTTCAGCTCGGACAGGGAGGCCGGCGGCTTGCCGTGCTTGGCCTCGTACGCCTCCTCGAGGTGGTCCGCCCGGAACCGCTTGTGGCAGGACTGGCACTCGGTCAGCGGGTCGACGAAGGCGTCGAGGTGACCGGAGGCGGCCCAGACGTCCCGGGCCAGGATCACCGCCGAGTCGAGACCGACCACGTCGTCGCGCTGCTGGACCATCGTCTTCCACCACTGCCGGCGGACGTTCTCCTTGAGTTCCACGCCGAGCGGACCGTAGTCCCACGCCGACCGGGTACCCCCGTAGATCTCGCTGGAGGGGAAGACGAAGCCTCGGCGCTTGGCGAGGCTGACGACGGCGTCGATACGGTCGGCGGGCATGTTTCCTCCTACGCCGGCTGGCGGTCGGCGGGGACAGGGAGTTGTTCCGGACAGGTTCGGGACTCACGGTACGGCCACCGTCGCCCCGAGCCCAGCAGGATACTCCCGGTGAGCTGCCCACCCGCGTGGCGGGCTGGCCCGGTCAGTTCACCCCGCAGACTTCGAACTGGCCGGTGGTGGTGCTCTGCACCAGGGTCACCCGTTGGGTCTGCATGCCGCCCCCGTCGAGGGTCACGACGACCCGCACGGTGAAGTCCTCGAGGTCGAGGCTGCCCACCCGGTAGGAGGTGATCGCCGGTTCGGCGGTCACCCGCCGTTCGAACTCCGGCCGGGACTCCCGCTGCTTCAGGTCGCGGCAGAGCAGGTCGTACGCCTCGGCGTACCGGTCGTCGACGAGCGCCCGGTAGTAGTCGCCGGTGACCGCGCGGCCCTGCTCGTCGAGCGCCTGGGTGCCGGACACCGCGAGCCCGACCAGGGTCGCCGCCCCGCCGCCGCAGCAGAGCAGCAGGGCGAGCCCCCCGGCGCCGAGGCCGAGCCACATCCGGACGCTGCGTCCCTCGGTGGGCGGTGCGGCGAACGGCGGGGCAACCCCGGGGCCGGCTGGTGGTGCGGGTACGCCGTGCCCCTCCGGCCCGTCAGGGCCGGGCAGCACGGGGTACGGCGACGGGGCTGCCGGTCCGGGTGCGGTCATACCGGAGAGGGTAGTGCCCGGGGGGTCAGCGGTACGGACCAGCGGCCCGATCACTCGTGGAGATCGTCACCGCGCCGTCCGGTCCCGCGCTGGCCAGCGTCTCGTACGCCGACGGCTCGTCGACGGACTCGGCGAGCAACGGAGTGGCCTGGATCTTGACGTCGAACCCACCCAGCGCCCGCCGGTACGCCCCGACCGACTCCCACTCGGTGACCAGGCACCAGTGGCGCGGGTCGTCGAGCGCCCGCAGCAGCTCCCCGCGCAGGTAGCCGGGGCGGGCGGCGAGCGCGGCGAGGGCGGCGTGCGCCCGCTCGGTGAAGGTGGGGGCGACGTCTTCGTCGACCACGAACCGGTTGGTGACGAGCACCGGGCGTCCTCCTCGTAGAGTCTGTGGGATGCAGCGTACGCAGAGCCCCCTGCTGGCCCGCCTGTCCCGGGTGAATCCGACCGGGGTGTTCCTGGCCGTGCTCGCGCTGGTGCTGGTGGGTCTGCTCACGCCGGGCGTCGTCGGCGGGGTGCTGCTCCTGCTGCTGGCCGCTGCGCTGGTCGTGCTGCTGCGGCTGACCTGGCCGGTGCAGACCCCGGCGACCCGGCTGATCCGGTTGCTGATGCTCACCCTGCTGGTCGCCGTAGCGCTCGCCAAGCTGCTCTGACCCCGCCCCACCCAGCCCCGCCTCACCCCGCCCTCCCTCGCCTCGCTCTGCCCCACCCCGCCTCACCTCGCCTCACCCTGCCTCGCCGGGTGCCCCCGCGCCCGCTCGGGGTTGGGTGGTTGGGTTCTCGTGGTGGTGGTTGCAGGGGGCCCTTCCTCATCAAAAAGCGGTAACAGGGGTCCCCTGCCACCACCTCACATGCAAGCATGCGTTTTTGACAATCATTGTCGTTGCAGCGGAAGGTGGAGAACATGAACATCCGCTCCACTCCGCGTGTCCTGGCCGCCGCCTCCTCCGCCCTGCTCGCTCTCGGTGCCGTCACGGCCTGCTCCTCCGACGAGGTGGCCGGCGCCGACCCGCAGCGGGTCGACGTGGTGGCCGCGTTCTACCCCCTGCAGTTCGTCAGCGAACGCGTCGGCGGGGACGCGGTGACAGTGGTCAACCTGGCGAAGCCCGGCGCGGAGCCGCACGACCTGGAGCTGAACCCGGGACAGGTCGGCCAGGTCAGCGAGGCCGAGCTGGTGGTCTACCTCAAGGGCTTCCAGCCGGCCGTGGACGAGGCGGTCGAGCAGAACGGCGGGGACCGGGTGTTCGACGTGACCACCGTGCAGCCGCTCCTGGACGCCGCAGCCGGCGGGCACGACCACGACCACGGCCACGAGGGCGAGGACGGCCACAGCCACGAGGGTGAGGACGGCCACGAGGAGGAGAAGAAGGCGGAGCCCGCCGGGGAGAAGGACGGAGCCAAGGACCCACACGTCTGGCTCGACCCGACCCGGCTGGCCACCATCGCCGACAAGCTCGCCGAGCGGCTCGGCACGGCGGACCCGGACCGGGCCGCCGACTACACCGCCCGGGCGACGACGCTCCGCACCGAGCTGGAGAAGCTGGACGCCGAGTTCACCCAGGGGCTGAAGACCTGCCAGCGGCGGGAGATCGTGGTCAGCCACACCGCCTTCGGCTACCTCACCGAGCGCTACCAGCTGGAGCAGATCGGCATCTCCGGCCTGAGCCCGGAGAACGAGCCGTCCCCGCAGCGCCTCGCCGAGGTCACCGAGGAGGCCCGCGAGCACAAGGCCACCACCATCTTCTTCGAGACGCTGGTCAGTCCGAAGGTCGCCGAGACCATCGCCAAGGAGGTCGGGGCGAAGACCGCGGTGCTGGACCCGATCGAGGGTCTCTCCGCCGACAACACCGGCGGGGACTATTTTTCGGTGATGCGCAGCAACCTGGAGACCCTGCGGACGGCGTTGGGCTGCTCGTGAGCGAACCCGTCGTCAACGTGGAGCACGGGGTGGTCGGCTACGACGGCCGCCCCGTGCTCCGTGACGTCTCACTGGCGGTCTCCGCCGGTGAGGTCGTCGCCGTGCTCGGGGCCAACGGCTCCGGCAAGTCCACCCTGATCCGCGCGGTGCTCGGCCTGGTGCCGCTCGGCGCCGGTCGGGTCACCCTCTTCGGCACCCCGCTGCGCCGCTTCCGGCAGTGGCACCGCATCGGGTACGTCCCGCAGCGCCTCGGAGCCGGCAGCGGCGTACCGGCGACGGTCGCGGAGGTGGTCGCCTCCGGACGGCTGGCCCGGCGGGGGGTCCTGCGCCCGGCCGGTCGCGCCGACCGGGCGGCGGTGGCCGAGGCGTTGCGCGCGGTCGGGCTCGCCGACCGGGCCGGCGACCCGGTGGCGACCCTCTCCGGCGGGCAGCAGCAGCGCACCCTGATCGCGCGGGCGCTGGCCGGCCAGCCGGAGCTGCTGGTGCTCGACGAGCCGACCGCCGGGGTGGACGCGGTGAGTCAGGAGGCCTTTGCCGAGGCGCTGCGGGGGTTCGTCTCCGGCGGCGGGACGGTGCTGCTGGTCGCCCACGAGCTGGGTCCGCTGCGTCCGCTGATCAGCCGGGCGGTGGTCGTCCACCAGGGGGGTATCGCGCACGACGGCGCGGTCCCGGAGCCGGCCGGCCACCACGCGGACCCCGACCACGACCACGTGCACCCGCACGGTCCCGAGGAGCCCGCCGGGCTGTGGAGCACGCCGTGAGCCTCTTCCAGTACGACTTCATGCTCCGCGCCCTGGTCGGCGCGCTGATCATCGGTCTCGCCGCCCCGGCGCTCGGCATCTACCTGGTGCAGCGACGGCTGGCGCTGATCGGCGACGGGATCGGCCACGTGGCACTGACCGGGGTCGGGGCCGGCCTGTTGTTCAACCAGTCGCCCGTGATCATGGCGGTGCTCGCCGCCATCCTCGGCGCGGTCGTCATCGAGCTGGTCCGGGAACGCGGCCGTACCTCCGGCGACCTGGCGCTGGCGCTGCTCTTCTACGGCGGCATCGCCGGTGGCGTGATGCTGGTCGGGCTCTCCGACGCCAGCAACGCCAACCTGAACGCGTACCTGTTCGGCGCGCTGACCACCACCTCGCGGACCGACCTGGTCACCATCGCGGTGCTGGGGGTGGCGGTGCTGGTCGTCATGGTCGCGTTGCGCCCGGCACTCTTCGCGGTCTGTCACGACGAGGAGTACGCCCGGGTCTCCGGCCTGCCGGTCCGTACGCTCAACCTGCTGCTGGCGGTGACCACGGCGGTGACCGTCACTATCGCCATGCGGGCGGTGGGCGTCCTGCTGATCAGCGCGCTGATGGTCGTACCGGTGGCCACCGCGCAGCAGGTCACCCGGGGTTTCCGCAGCACGATGGCGATGGCGATGGCGGTCGGCCTGCTGGCGGCCGGCAGCGGGGTCTGGGTGGCGGCGGTCGCCGACACGGCCCCGGGCGCGTCCGTCGTGGTGCTCGCGATAGCCTCCTTCCTCGTCGTCGCGGTCGGCGCGGCGGCGTGGCGGGGCCTGCGTCGACGGCGTACGCCGACCTCGCCGGAACCGGCTGAGCCGCACGAGGTGGTGCTGCGCTGATCCTGGTCCCCCCGGTTGTGCCGGCATTGGTTACCGTTGCAGGGTGACCAGCACCAACGGCTACGACGCGTACGAGGGTGCGGGAGACCTGCTGCGCGCCCTCTCCGCGCCGATCCGGCTGGCCATCGTCAGCGAGCTCGCCCAGGGTGAACGCTGCGTCCACGAACTGGTGGAGAAGCTCGGCGCGACGCAACCCCTGGTCTCCCAGCACCTGCGGGTGCTGCGCGGAGCCGGTGTGGTGCGCGGTTCCCGGCGGGGCCGGGAGATCGCCTACGCCCTGGTCGACGAGCACGTCGCGCACATCGTGGCCGACGCGGTCAGCCACGCCGGGGAGGGGACATGAGCGACCAGAGCGAGCGGACCAGCGGGGCCGGCCTCCGCGTCCGGGCCGGTGCGAGGGAGGCGGCGTGAGCGAGGGCGGTACGGCCGTGCGCAACACCCGGCAGCGTACGGCGGTCAGTGCGCTGCTCGCCGAGTTGGAGGGCTTCCACAGCGCGCAGGACCTGCACGCGATGCTCCGTGATCGGGGTGAGCGGGTCGGGCTCACCACCGTGTACCGGACCCTGCAGGGGCTGGCCGACGCGGGCGAGATCGACGTGATGCGCCCGCCGGGCGGTGAGCACCTCTACCGGCGGTGCAGCGAGGGACACCACCACCACCTGGTCTGCCGATCCTGTGGGCGGACGGTGGAGGTCGCCGGCCCGGCGGTGGAGACCTGGGCCGACCGGGTGGCCGCCCAGCACGGCTACTCCGACGTCAGTCACACCCTGGAGATCTTCGGCACCTGCCCGTCCTGCGCCGCCGGCTGACGTCGCGCGGTGTCGTCCGCCGCCCCGTCGCGGTCTGCGGCGGACGGTGCCGCGTGGCACGCTGTGCGGCGTGAGGATCTACGCCGACCGTTTTCCCACCGCCGCCCGCCAAATCGTCACCGACCTGCTCGTCGTCGCCTGGGTGTACGTCGCGATCCGGGGTGCGATGTGGCTGCACGACCTGGTGCAGCGGCTCGCCGTGCCGGGTCAGAAGCTGGAGGGGGCCGGTGGCGGCCTGGCCGAGAACCTGGCCGACGCCGGCGGCAAGATCGGCCGGGTTCCGCTGGTCGGCGACGAGCTGACCACCCCGTTCGAGCGGGCCGCCGAGGCGGCTCGGGCGGTCGCCGACGCCGGGCGTGACCAGCAGGAACTGGTCGACCAGTTGGCGTGGGCGCTGGCCGTGGCGGTGCTGGTGTTCCCGCTCGGCCTGGTGCTGTTCGGCTGGCTGCCGCTGCGCCTGCGCTGGATGCGCCGGGCCGGCGCGGCAGCGGCGCTGCGGTCCGCGCCTGCCGGCCGGGACCTGCTCGCCCTGCGGGCGCTGGCCGGGCAGCCGTTGGGTCGGCTCACCCGGATCGCCCCGGACGTGGCCGAGGCGTGGCGGCGCGGCGACCCGGACACCGTCGACGCGCTCGCCGCCCTGGAACTGCGTGAACTCGGCCTGCGGGCGGACCGCTAAGGTCGACCGGTGCTCTACTTCCTGATCGTCATGGCCCTGCTGCTGCTCGGCTACGCCGGCTACCTGATGAGTCTCGCCCGGCGCGGGCAGAAGGTGCCCACCACGGCGTACGCGGTACTCGGGGTGCTGAACGGGATCATCCTGGTGGCCGTGCTGGTCTGGGCGGTCAACCGCTGACCGGGCCCCGCCGGCCCGACCGGGTCCGGCGGAAGCCCGGCGGCCACCGGGGCGAAGGCGGTTACCGGGGCGGGATACGGCGGCGGACGTCCGGCGTCGTGGACGGGCCGGGCGACCAGCGGGTCACCCAGGGCAGGTCGTCCGGCGGGGTGAGCACGCCCTCCTCGAGGCTGGCGTACCGGCCGGCGACGATCCGCCGGGCGGCGACCACGTCCACCGGGTCGGTGTTCGACCAGAGGTTGGTGAAGAGGGCCTCGATGCGCAGCCGGGCCTGCCGGCAGAACAGGTCGGCCAGCTCGCGCCCCTCGGGGTGGGTGTCCCGTTCGGCGTGCGCCCGGACGCAGACCGCCGACATGGCGAACAGCTCCGCCCCGATGTCCACGATCCGGCCGAGGAAGGCCTGCTTGCGCTCCATCTTCCCCTGCCAGCGGGACATCGCGTAGAAGGTCGAGCGGGCCAGCTTCCGGGAGGTCTTCTCGACGTGCCGCAGGTGGCCGGCGAGCGGGCCGAACTCGGCGTACGCCCCGGGCGCCTGGCTGCGGCCGACCGCGAGGGTGGGCAGCCAGCGGGCGTAGAAGGCGCCCGCGCGGGCCCCGGCGCGGGCCTTGCGGCCGAGCCCGGCGTCCGGGTCGATGATGTCCCCGGCGACGGAGAGGTGCGCGTCGACCGCCTCCCGGGCGATCAGCAGGTGCATGATCTCGGTGGAGCCCTCGAAGATCCGGTTGATCCGCAGGTCGCGGAGGAGCTGTTCGACGGCGGCCGGGCGTTCGCCCCGGGCGGCCAGCGACTCGGCGGTCTCGTAGCCCCGTCCGCCCCGGATCTGCACCAGTTCGTCGACGATCCGCCAGGCCATCTCGCTGGCGTAGAGCTTGGCCAGGGCGGCCTCGATCCGAATGTCGTTGCGGTCGTCGTCGGCGAGCAGGCAGGAGAGGTCCAGCATGGACTCCATCGCGTACGTGGTGGCGGCGATGAAGGAGAGCTTGGTGGCGACCGCCTCGTGCTCGGCGACCGGGCGGCCCCACTGCACCCGGTCGGCGGCCCACTCACGGGCCACGTTCAACGACCACTTGCCGGCGCCGACGCACATCGCCGGCAGCGAGAGCCGCCCGGTGTTGAGCGTGCTGAGAGCGATCTTCAGACCCCGCCCCTCGCCGCCGATGACGTTCTCCTTCGGCACGAAGACGTCGTGGAAGCGGGTGACGCTGTTCTCCAGGCCGCGCAGCCCGATGAAGGCGTTACGCCGTTCGACGGTGATCCCCTCGGCGTCGCCGTCGACCACGAAGGCGGTGATGCCGCCCCGGCGGCCCTCGCCGGCCGGCACCCGGGCCATCACCACCAGCAGCGAGGCGACCGTGCCGTTGGTGGCCCAGAGCTTCACCCCGTTGAGCCGGTAGCCGGTGCCGTCGGCGGTCGGTTCGGCGGTGGTGCCCAGGCGGGCCGGGTCCGAGCCGACGTCCGGCTCGGTGAGCAGGAACGCGGAGACCTCACCGGCGGCCAATCGGGGCAGGAAGCGCTGCCGCTGCTCCTCGGTGCCGAACATCTTCAGCGGCTGCGGCACGCCGATGGACTGGTGGGCGCTGAGCAGCGCGCCGATCGCCGGGCTGACCGAGCCGGCCAGCATCAGCGCCCGGCAGTAGTGCAGGTGGCTCAGCCCGAGACCGCCGTACGCCGGGTCGATCTTCATGCCGAAGGCACCGATGCGGGTTAGGCCCTGGAACACCTCGTCCGGGATGGACGCGTCCCGCTCGATCGCCGCCCCGTCCACCTCGGACTCCAGGTACGCCCGCAGGGTGGCGAGGAACTCCTCGGCGCGGGCGGCGTCCGCCGGATCGGTACGCGGCCAGGGGTCGATCAGGTCGAGCCGGAACCGGCCGAGGAACAGTTCCTTGCCGAAGCTCGGCCGGTCCCAGGCCGACTCGCGGGCCGCCTCGGCGACCTGTCGGGCCTCCTTCTCCGAGACCTGCCCCGCCTCCTTCGGCAGCGGCCCCACCCCGTCGGGGTGGGACGCCGGGCGGTCGTGCTGCGTGGTGCTCATGCTGCCCCCTCGTACCTCGGTCCGCCTCGCGCGCCGCTCCCGGGTAGACAAAGAGCGACGCCACCCCTGTTGTTACCCAGGAGTAGCGTCGTGCAAGCCCTGCCAGTGGCGATACCGGGAGGATTCAGTCGCACTGGCCCGGAGGCGGATCGTCGTCCTCGTCGTCGAGGTCGTCATCGCCCCAGTTGCGCCGGGCGAACGGCAGGATCGCCCAGAAGGTCAGGAACCACAGGCCGGTGACCGCGCTCAGCAGGAAGGCGATCGGGCGGTCCAGGATGAAGTCGGTGATCAGCAGCACCGCGCTGACCATCGAGACCAGCATGAAGGCGAGCCCGCCGCTGGCCATCCGGTGCGCGAAACGGACCAGTTCCGGCTTCCGGCCCTGGCGGAACAGCGCCCGGTGGAACGCCACCGGTGAAATGATCATCGCGGTCGCTGCGGCGGCGGCGATCAGCGCGACGACGTAGACGTCCTTCTGGAAACCGGTGGTGTCGTCGAACCCGGCGCTGAAGGGCAGAGTGAGCAGGAAGGCGAAGAGAATCTGCACGCCCGTCTGGGCGACCCGAAGCTCCTGCAACAGGTCGGCGAAGTTGCGCTGCCAACGCTGCCGTTCGGTCTCCTTGGACAAGCCGCCACCTCCACATGAGGACCAGAACCGGCGGTACGTCCTCCGGCCGGCAGCACAGCGATTGCCCCGTGCCGCGCGCCACGAAACGCATTCACATGTCCGCTTCCGGACCGTGCGACCGACTGGCGGACCGGGACGAGACAGGACAGCGGCAGTCAACCGGACAGCCGGGCCCGGACCGGACGACCGGCCGTCTCCGGGTCAGCGCTCCGGACCGGACGACGGGCCGCCTCCGGATCAGCTCGGGACCGGACGACAGGCCGTCTCCGGGTCAGGTGCCGCGGCGCAGCCGGCCGGCGTACCGGACCTCCAGTTCGGAGTTGTGCGCGTCGCCGTGCGGCACGTTGGCGGACAGGTAGACCGGCGGCGTCTCCCCCGCCGCGAGCAGCCGGGCCACCACCTCCACCACGATCTGCTGGGCCAGCAGGGCGGCCGTGATCGAGGAGACCGCGCCGACCGCTCCCCCGTCGGGCAGCGGCAGGGTCGCGTCGCCGTACGGGGCACCGTTGTCCAGCAGCACGTCGGCGAAATCGGCGAGCCGGTGCCCGGCCGGGTGGCGGGACGGCATCCGGGCCGAGTGCGCCGCCGAGACGATCGCCACCAACCTGTGCCCGTGCCGCTTGACCAGCGAGGCGAACTCGACCACCGCGCCGTTGATGCCGGAGTTCGAGGCGATCACGAAGATGTCCGGGGGACGCACCGGGGCCAGTTCCCAGAGCCGGTGCGCGACCGCCGGATCCCGTTCCAGGGTGGAACTGAGCAGGTCGACCGGCGCGCCACCGTACAGCACCAGGTCCCGCAGGGCGATCCGGTTGGTCGGCACCAGACCGCCGGCCCGTCCGGCGATCTCCAACGCCAGCCCCTCGGAGTGTCCGGTGCCGAACGCCTGCACCACCCCGCCGGCCCGGAGCGCGTCGGTGACCAGGTCGGCCGCGCGGGCCACCGCCTCGCGCTGGCCGGCGGCGACCCGGGCGATCGTCCCGGTCAGCGCGGCCAGGTAGCCGTCGGCACTGACCGGCGGGGTCGTCGCGTCCCGCCCGGAGGGGTCCACCGGGTCGCTCATCGCACCGCCTCCACCTGGGCGAGCACGGCCTCGGCCAGCGCGCCCGGCGCCTCGTCCGGAATCCAGTGGCTGACCCCGGTCAGCTCGACGAAGCGGTAGGGGCCGGTGACGTACGGGGCGCACGCCTCGGCGGCGGTCCGGCCGACCGCGGTGTCCCGGTCGCTCCAGACGTAGGTGGTCGGCACCGACACCGGTCCGGTGCCCACCAGCTCCCGGCCGGACATCGCCCGGTACCAGTTCAGCGCCCCGGTGAGCGCGCCCGGCTCCCGCATCGGCCGCACGTACGTGTCGATCCGCTCCCGGTTCCCCACCCCGCCGAGCAGCTTGCGCAGGGCGGCGGCGTGCCAGGCGAGCAGGACCTTCTCGGCCGTGCCCTCCTTACGGAACAGCCCCATGTACGCCGACCGGGTCTTCTGTCGCCGGTCCCCGGCGATGGTCCGGGCCATCGCGGCCGGGTGCGGCACGGAGACGGCGGTGAGAGTGTGCACCCGGTCCGGGTGGCCGGCGGCCAGGGCCCACGCCACGATCGCGCCCCAGTCGTGGCCGACCACGTGCGCGGCGGGCACGTCGAGCGCGTCGAGGACGGCGACCGCGTCGGCCACGCACTCGGTCAGCCGGTACGCCTCCACCGCCGTCGGGCGGGCACCGGGCGAGTACCCCCGCTGGTCCAGCGCGTACGTTCGCAGCCCGGCGGCGTGCAGGGCCGGCAGCAGGTCGACCCACTCGCCACTGTGCTGCGGGAAACCGTGCAGCAGCAGCACGGGCTCGCCGTCGTCCGGGCCATCGGCGTGCACCTCGAACGTCAGCCCGCGCGCATCGATCCTCATGCCCGGAGCCTACCGCCGGAGCGGAGACCGGGACGGCGACGGCCCTACTCGTACTGCTGTTTCGGGGTCGGCACCTGGCGCCACGACTCGACCTCCAGGTACGGCACCTCCGCGTCGTTGACCGGGTCCCGGCCGACCCGGTCGGTGTAGCGTCCGGTCACCTCGACCCAGGTGTCGTCGGCCAGCCCGGCGGGGACCTCACCGGTCAGACCGAGCTTCACCGGACGGCCGTCGGCGGCGCAGCAGGACAGGATCATCCGGGCCAGGATCGGCTGCCCGTCCGGGCCGGTGACGACGAACCCGGTGAGCTGGACCCGACGGTCCCCGATGGACCGTCCGCCCTCGAACAGCGCCCGGGAGGCGTAGTCCAGCACGGTGATCCGGACCGGGTCCCCCTCGGGCAGCGGCGGGTAGTCGGAGGTCGCCCGCTCGGACAACACCGTTCCGGCCTGCCCGGCGGCATACGAGCCGAGGGCCGGCGGGGCGACCAGCAGCAGGCCGAGCACCGGCAGGATGAGCAGCCAGCCGACGCGTGGACCGTGGTGGCCGTGGCCGTGGCCGTCGTCGTGCTCGTCCGGGGGATCCGGAGAGTCCGGCGCGGCGGGGCGCAGTTCGTACCACAGGGTCATCGCGGCGGCGGCCACCAGCAGCAGCCCGGCGGCGACCAGGAAGGGTTGCAGTCCCTCCTTGACGTAGCGCAGGTGCAGGTCGGTGAGGCTGGCCCGCAGCACCGCACCCCCGAGCAGTAGCAGGACGACCGCCTGGGCCTGCCGGTTCATCAGATCACCACCGTTCCCACGCCGACGGCCACCAGCACGGCGACCACGAAGGTGGTCGGGGCGAACCGGGACGCGAACCGCCGGCCGAAGGCTCCGACCTGCATCGAGACGAGTTTCAGGTCCACCATCGGCCCGACCACCAGGAAGACCAGTCGGGAGGTCAACGAGAACTGGGACAGCGACGCGGCGACGAAGGCGTCCGCCTCGGAGCAGATGGAGAGCAGGACGGCCAGCACCGCCAGGGCCAGCACCGAGAGCACCGGATCGTCGGCGAGGGTCTGCAACCAGCGCTCCGGCACCAGCACGTTGATGCTGGCGGCGGCCATCGCGCCGAGCACCAGGAACCCACCGGCGTGCACCACGTCGTGGCGTACCGCCGACCAGAACGCCGCGCCCCGGCCCAGGCCGTCCAGGTCCGGACGGTGCGGCAGCCGGATCCAGTCGGCCCGGCCCAGCCGCAGCCAGAGCCAACCCATGATCATGGCGACGACCAGGCTCGCCAGGCCCCGGCCGAGGACCATCTCCGGGTTGTCGGGGAAGGCGACCGCGGTGGCGGTGAGCACGATCGGATTGATCGCCGGGGCCGCGAGCAGGAAGGCCAGCGCGGCGGCCGGGGTGACACCCCGGCGGATCAGCGACCCGGCGATCGGCACCGACCCGCACTCGCACCCGGGCAGGACCACCCCGGCTGCGCTGGCCACCGGCACGGCGAGCGCGGGGTGCCGGGGCAGCGCCCGGGCCCAGAACGAGCGCGGCACGAAGACCGCGATCACCGCCGAGAGCAGCACCCCGAACACCAGGAAGGGCATCGCCTGCACCATCACCGAGACGAAGACGGTGGTCCAGGTCTGCAGCCGCGGCGCGGAGATCGCGGTGCCGATCGGCTCCCGGAAGACCACCAGCAGGACCAGCACCGCGGCCAGGACCTCCACCGAGCCGACCCGCTCGCGCAGCCACCGGCCCGGTCCGCCGGCCCCCGGGCCCTGGCCGGGTACGGCCGAGACCGGGAGGTCCGCCGTCGCCGGGGCGGCGTGACCGGCTCCGGCGACGGTGCCGGCCCCGCCGGGCGGCCCGGCCGTCTCGGGTGTGCCGGGACCCGGCGCGGCCTGGTCGGCAGAGGTCACGGTCGTCCCTTCCGGATCGACGGGTACGGGTACGGGGAGTGCCCCACCCTAACCCGGACAGTGACGTGGCCGACGTCATCGGCGCGACGTCGCCCCTGGGTTCCGGCGCGTCGCGGTGCTAGCGTCTGCGCAACAACTTCACATCCGACAGGGGAGCGCACAGCGCTGAGAGTGCGGGCACCACCCGCAGACCCTCGAACCTGATCTGGGTAATGCCAGCGCAGGGAGTTCGGTCAGTCTCCAGCCGCGTCGTCGTCCGGTGCCACCGGGCGTACGGCGTGCGTCTTGCCTGGTTCGCACACGGACTGGGAGCACGTACACATGAGCAAGCTCGACAATCCCCGCTGGCGCACCATCGACATCGTGGTCGCCTCGGTGATCGCGGTGGCCTTCGGCGTCATCTTCTGGGCCTGGGGCCTGGTGTGGAGCGCGACGTCCGGCGCGTTCGCCTTCTTCCCGCCGGCGCAGACCCTCATCTACGGGGTCTGGCTGATGCCGGCCGTGGTGGGTGGCCTGGTGATCCGCAAGCCCGGCGCGGCCCTGTACTGCGAGACCGTGGCGGCGGTGCTCTCCGCGCTGCTGGGCAGCCAGTGGGCCGGCACAATCATCCCGCAGGGCATCGTCCAGGGTCTCGGCGCGGAGCTGGCCTTCGCCGCGTTCCGGTACCGCTCGTTCCGGCTGCCGACCGCGGTGATCGCCGGGGCGCTGACCGGCGTCAGCGCGGCCCTGTTCGACTTCTTCGTCTGGAACGCCAAGTACGACCTGACCAGCTACCGCATCCCGTACGCGCTGCTCACCGTGGTCAGCGCCGCGGTCGTGACGGGTGTCGGCGGGCACGCCCTGACCACCGCCCTGGCCCGTACCGGTGCCCTGGCCCACCTGCCCGCCGCCCGCGACCGCACCCGCGTCTGACTCCCCGCCATGCCGCGTTGATCAAGAAGTTCGCGTCGACCAGAGGCCGATTCCCCGACGCGAACTCCTTGATCGACGGGGGAGATGGGCGGGGGCGTGGTGTGAGAGGGGGGCGTGGTGAGAGTGGGGGTTGGGGTGGCCCTGGGGGTGCGGGGGTTCGGGTGGCGGCACGCGGGGCGGAAGGCGTGGGCGCTGCGGGACCTGGACCTGCGCATCGAGGCCGGCGAGCGGGTGCTGCTGCTCGGCGCGTCGGGCGCGGGCAAGAGCACCCTGCTGGCCGCGCTGGCCGGACTGCTGCCGGATGACTCCGGCGAGCGGGCGGGCACCATCGAGGTCGACGGGCTCCCGCCAGCCGAGGCGCGGGACCGGGTGGGCATGGTCTTCCAGGACCCGGAGAGCCAGCTGGTGATGGCCCGCTGCGGCGACGACGTGGCGTTCGGGCTGGAGAACCGGGGGGTGCCGGCGGAGCAGATCTGGCCCCGGGTGGACGAGGCGCTGGCCCGGGTCGGTTTTCCGTACCCCCGTCACCGCCCGACCGCCGCGCTCTCCGGCGGGGAGCAGCAGCGGCTCGCCCTGGCCGGAGCGCTCGCGCTGCGGCCCGGACTGCTGCTGCTCGACGAGCCGACCGCCAACCTCGACCCGGCCGGGGCGGCCCTGGTCCGGCGGGCGATTGCCGAGGCGGTGGACGCCGACACCACGCTGGTGCTGGTCGAGCACCGGGTCGCCGAGGCACTGCCCCTGGTCGACCGGGTGGTCGTCCTCGCCGCCGGTGGGGGTGTGCGGGCCGACGGGCCGCCCGAGCGGGTCTTCGCCGAGCACGGGGCCGCGCTCGCCGCCGACGGGGTCTGGGTGCCGGGCCACCCCGTGCCGCCCCGCCGGGCGGTGGCCCCCGCCGGGGAGGTGCTGCTCACCGCCGAACGGCTCGGCCTGCCGCCCCGGCTCACCCCCACCGACCTGGCGGTACGCGCCGGCGAGGCGCTCGCCGTCCTCGGCCCGAACGGCGCGGGCAAGTCCACCCTCGCGTTGCTCCTCGGCGGGCTGCTCCGACCGGGCACCGGCCGGTTGACCGCGAGCGCGGACCTGGCCGGCACCGACCGACGCACTCCCCCGCACCGGTGGCGCGCACCCGCCCTGGCCCGGCGGATCGGCTCGGTGTTCCAGGACCCGGAACACCAGTTCGTCACCGGTACGGTCTTCGACGAGCTGGCGCTCGGGCCGCGCCGTACGGGCCGACCGGAGGCGGCCGTCCGCACCACCGTGAACGAGCTGCTGGACCGGCTGCGGCTGGAGCGGCTGGCCGGCGCGAACCCGTACACCCTCTCCGGCGGGGAGGCGCGGCGGCTGAGCGTGGCGACCGCCCTGGCCACCGCGCCCCGCCTGCTGCTCTGCGACGAGCCGACCTTCGGGCAGGACCGGCGCACCTGGTCGGAGCTGGTCGACCTGTTCGCCGGGCTGCGCGACGCCGGGCACGGCGTCGTGACGGTCACCCACGACGCGGACTTCGTCGACGCTCTCGCCGACCGTCGGGTGACGGTGGACCGGGCCGTGCCGCCGGCCGGGTCGGAGCGACCGTGATCAGCCTCGAACCGGTCGCCGACCCGACCGCGCCGCTGGCCCGACGCAACCCGGTGGCGAAGCTCGCGGCGGCGCTGCTCTTCTCGTTCACCCTGGTCGCCACGCTCGACCCGGTCGCCCCGGCGATCGCCATCGCCATCGAACTCGCGGTGCTGCCGATGTTCGGGGTCCGGTACGGGGTACTCGCCCGACGGGTCTGGCCGCTGCTGCTCGGCGCCGTCGGCATCGTGGTCACCCTGGTCCTTTTCGCCGCCGAGCGGGAGGGCCGGGTGCTCGTCGAGGCCGGTCCGGTGCTGGTGACCTCGGGAGTGCTGGTCACCGCGCTCGGGCTGGTGCTGCGGACGCTCGCCGTGGCGCTGCCCGGCGTGATCGTCTTCGCGACCACCGACCCGACCGACTTGGCCGACGCGCTGATCCAGAACACCAAGGCCCCGCCCCGGTTCGCCATCGGCGCGCTCGCCGCGTTCCGGCTGGTGCCGATGCTCGGCCAGGAGTGGCAGATGATCAGCCTGGCCCGACGGGCCCGGGGGGTGGACGCCGGCCGCAACCCGCTGGCGAAGCTCCGGCTCTTCGTCTCCACCGCCTTCGGGCTGCTGGTGGGGGCGATCCGGCGGGGCACCCGGCTGGCCGTGGCGATGGACGCGCGCGGCTTCGACGCCGGCACCCCACGGACGGTCGCCCGCCGCCAGCGGTTCACCGTCGCGGACGGGCTGCTGGTGGTGGGGGCGGCCGTGCTGGCCGGCGCGGCCCTCGGGGTCAGCGTCGTGCTCGGCACGTTCCGCCCCCTGATCGGCTGACCCGCCCCCCTTCCGCCCCGCCCGGCCGTCGCGGTCCCGGCCCGGCCGTCGCGGTCCCGGCCCGGCCGTCGCGGTTTCGGCGATACGGGGGTGTCCCAGCACCCGTACACCGCCTTATCGGCAAAACGGGGGCCGACGAGGCGGGCCGACGGGAGGCCGGTCCGGGCTCACACCGGGGGGCGGGGTGCCGCGTTGCGCAGCCTGATCCCGCTGAAGCCCAGCGTGCTACTGGTGACGGCATCCCAGAACGGCCATAGAGCGGTCAGGACACGGAGCTGAATTCCGGCTTCGGCGTGGCATTCGAACAGGTCGCCCACGGGCTCAGGTGGGCCGAGCGGCTCGACCGGCTCCACCGCCACGTGCGCGTGGGGTTCCGGTGCGCCGAAGGGCCGGAAACGGTTCGCCGGTAGCCGGTAGGCGAACAGCCGGACCCGGCGCATCGCGTCGAGCCAGCCGTACTCGATGGCATGGACGCGGTCACCGCAGCCCGCGCCGATGATGCGGGCCCGGTCGTCCTCGGACGTGGTCGCGCATACCCAGGCCATCGCGCGGGGACAGTGTCGGGGGAACCAGTAGTCGGGAGCCCGGTCGTGGTCGACCGCCCAGACGTAGGCGTCCGGCTGCCGCGCGGTCTCGGCGACGTGCGGCATGAACCGCCTGATCGTCGGATCCTCGGAGAAGTGCAGGACCTCTCCCGCTCGTGGTCGCATCCGCCCGTGTCTACACCAGGAGCGGAAGAGGCTCCACCGGTTAACCGGTCCGCCGCTGAGTTCAGCTGTGCTGAACCCACAGGTTCTCCTCGACGTATACGCCGCGATCCTGTTCCCGATCGATCAGCACGAGGTTGAGCGCACCGGGAACCACATATTCTCCGGTGACGGGAAACAGCATGTCCGCCCAGCTCTCCCATTCAGCGACAGTTCCTTCGACCACCATCGACCGCAGAGCTGGACAGAGCACGCGGGCTCCCATGCGCTGGTGGGTGCGGATCCACGGATCGATCGAGAGTCCGTCCGGGCCAGTCCATCCGCCGTACTCGGCCATCGACACCATCGGGTAGCGGTGCTTCCACGTCGGCCGGAGCGGAGCGACCACATGCGTGAGGCCGGCACTGCACGCTCGTCGCGTCAGCTCCTCAAGCACGACACCGGCCATGCCGCGCCTGTCGTGGGATGCGCCCACGACGACCGCCATGAAACTCAGGCTCGTGGGCTCGACACCGGCTTCTCGGCCGTCCACCGCACGGATCAACGCGTCGTCGTAGCCCGACGGCAGGTCGTCGACGCTGCCATCCCAGGCCATCGGCACTCCCCAACCGCCGGCGACGACAGAACGCCCGTCGAGCACCATGATGTCGAACTGCGCGAAGTACTCCTCGGCCCGGCTCATGTATCTCTTCGGCACGTCGTCGTGGAAAACGAACTCTGGCCAACGTTCTCGGAACACGAGGGCCGCCGCCTCGTGCAGCTCGGGCCGATCGACGCGCGTCACGATCTCCACGCCGGCAAGGAACGGCTCCACCGATCACCCGGTGCGCCGTCGATGCCGGAGGGGGTGGCCGGGGCGGTGACCGCCCCGACCATCCCGGGGCCGATCAGCTGCGCCGGAAGGCATACTGGCGGCCCTGCGCGGCGGGTCGGCCACGATTGGCGGTGTAGGCCGCGCCCCGCTGGGGCGGCCCGGCCTTCGGAGCCTGCGGCGGAGTCGAGCCGGTCGGCAGGCTCACCGGAGCCACCTCGATCGCGTCCAGGTCCGGCGGGGTCACCTCCAGCAGAGACGGCTTCGGCGCGGACGGACGGGACTTCTTCGGCTTACGCTTGGCAGGCATACGGTGCCTCCTTCGGCGAGGGACCGTCCGGAGCAGCCGGTACGGTCGGCGAACGGGGAACGGGGGTAGCCCCGGGACGGCCGACCACGGATGACGTCGCGACAGCGACGAACGGGAACGCGCACGCCCGGCGGCACGGTCCACGGCGACGGCGGTGGACCTGGCTCGGCACAAGGCATCAGTAGCGCATGTCCTGGACGCTATCCCACGGCACACCCGGCGCGCATCCGAATTAAGAGGATGCGGCGGGCGGACCACGCCGCCCGGCGGCAGGTCCGCTGCTCCGCACCCTCTCCCCCGCCCGGGGCGACCTCATGCCCGGGGCGAACGTTCGCGGTCGGTCAGGGCACCAGCGTCGCGAACACCACGATGTTGTCCTTGTACGACTTCGCTGCCTTGTCGTAGCCGCCGCCACACGTGATCACGCGGAGCTGCGCCTTGCCGGTGTGGCCGTAGACCAGATCCAGCGGAAGCTTCTTCTTCGGGTAACGGGTCACCCCGTCGACGACGAAGCGGGCCTTCCTGCCGTCCTTGCGGGGCACCTCGATGGTGTCCCCCGGTTTCAGCGCGCCCAGCCGGTAGAAGACCGCCCGGCCGGTGGCGCGTGAGTCGACGTGGCCCACCACCACCGCGGTCCCCACCTCGCCGGGACTTGGTCCCAGCTTGTACCACCCGGTCGTCTCGGGCTTGTTCAGCGGTGGGACCGCGATCTGCTGGTTCTTGTCCAGCCCGAGCGGAACCGTCGGCGCGTCGACGCCGATCCGCGGGATCCTGATGCGGGTGGGCTGCGACCGCGGCATTCCGACCACCGTCGGGGAGGGGGACGGGCGGGTCGCGGCGGACCCGGGATCGTCTGCGGGACGTCCGTGGGCACTGCGCGCCTCGCCGGGGGTCGCTCCGGCGGCCGGCACCGCGTCGGCTCCGCTCGGCGTCGGCTCTGGTGTGGTGCCCGTCGACGGTGACAGCAGGGACTGCGGTGCGGCGGCGGCGTCAGGCTGCGGCGGCCCGACCGGATCGGGAGCCGTGGCCGCGACCGTGATCAGTCCTGCTCCGGTGAGCGTGATGAGGGTGACCAGGACGAGGCCAGCGGCACGCCACGGAGAACCGTGGCGGCCGCTGGCGCTCCTGGCCGCCCTAGGCGACCGTGCCATTGGCGGACCGCCGACGCAGCAGTGCGATGCCACCGAGCACGCCCACGCCCATCATGCCGGCACCGCCCGCCGTCAGAGCACCGGTGTTGGTGTCGGCAAGCGCGCCACCGTCACCGGCCGCGACGGCGGCCGTACTCGGCAACACCCAGGCTCCCTCCGGACCCGCGTACACGCCGCTGGTGCTGGCGGACGGGGCCGCCGGCGAACCAGCCTCGCCGACACCGGCCTCCACCATCCGGAGGAGGTCGGCCAGCAGGTCGGTCTCGACGTCCACATCCACGTCGATGTCGCGGATGCAGACGACGATGTTGTTGGGCTGGGTCCTGTTCTCGTTCGACGCCGCCTGCGCTGCGGACAGGTTGAAGGTGACAACGCTGTCCGTGATCGTGTTGTCCCGGATGATCTGGGAGATGCTCTGCTCGTTGCTCTGCCTGGTGCTCGCGCAGATGACCCCGTTGCCGTTCTTGTCACGCAGGTTGAACGTCTTCGGCCGGTCGTTGGACTTCTTCTGCGACACCTGCCCCTCGTTCGAGGCCGTGGGCGCGTTGGTCTCCCCGTCGGTCGCGGCGAGCGCGGTGGCGGGCGCGGCGAACAGCAAGGCGGCACTGCCCAGCAGCACCCCGCCGGCGAGCTTGGTCGACAACCTCATAGACATGTTCCTCACTCCTTCTGGTCGTCTCAGGAGGACGAGCCATGACGAACGCTAGGGGGATTCATACGAAACAAGAGGACTTTTCCGTGTTTCGTAATAATCAGCCCTTGAGGTGCCACAAGTAGTTCATTCATGTCTCATGAGGCATAAGGACGGTTCTGTCCGCATGGTTCGGCAACGGCAAAGGCCGCACGGCCACGACAGCGGCTGCGGCGGGGGCGAGCGGCCCACGCCCGGCAACCGGAGGGCCGGCACCCGAGGGGCAACCAGGCCGGGCGGAGTGCCGGAAGGAGCGGACCGGCTCCTACCTCGGCAGGGACAGGAAGTCAGTGACGACGGTCCGCCAGCGCTGAGGGCTGTCGAGGTGCACGTCGTGGCCGGCCTCGGGAATCTCCACGGCGGTGACCGTGGGATGTCGCCGCATCCGGGCGTACTCGTCGGGGCGCAGCACGCCGTCGCCGGCCCGGACGACCAGGATCGGATAGCGGATCCGGGCGAACTCGTCCCAGCGTGCCCCGACGGCTGCCGCGACGGTGGCCACCATGACGTCGCGGTCGAAGGCCGGGTACCAACCGTCCGGCCATGCCGGCGGTCTCGTCGTCGGGGCCCTGCGGAACGGCTTCGGCCAGTACCAGCCGGAAGACGAGGTCGGGGTGACGTGCTGCGGTGAGCAGGGCGGTGTGTCCGCCGAGCGACTGCCCGACGACGGTCGCACGGCCGATCGCCCGCAGGGCGGTCACGGCGTCGGCGACGTGGGCGGCCCGGGACACGTCGGTGGGACGGCGCTCGCTCTCGCCGTGGCCACGTGGGTCGAGGCCGTAGACGTGGTGCGTGTCGGTCAGCCGGGGGCAGTGGCCGACCACTCCCCCGCGTGGCCGCACAGGCCCGGCAGCAGCAGGACCGGCTCGCCGGCACCCCCGAGGTCGTGCAGGGCCAGGCGGGTGCCGTCGGTCGTCGTCAGATCGATCACCACGGTACGGACCAGCCCGGTCCTGGTGCCGGGGCGCTTCCGTGGCCGCCGTCGCCGGTGGACCCGGCGGTGCCGTGTGGAGGACGGCACCGCCGGTCGGTCACCAGAACCGACGACGCCGCTTCGCCCTCTGCGGGCGGAGCAGGTCGGCTCCCCGGCTGAGGATCCGGCTGACGCCGGACGGGCCGCGTCGGGCCTCGATGGTGTGGCTGATTCGTCGTGCGCCGGCAGCCGCCAGCGGCACCGCGACCGCCATGACCGCCCACTGCCCGATCCGCTTCTGGATCATTGTCGGTAACACCTCCTGGATAGCTGCTGACCAGGCAGTACCCAGGTCGGGCCGCCGGTAAGCACCGCTGCGGCCCGAGGCACCCAGACGGCTCAGCCGACCGGGGCCGGCGGGGCGACCGGGTTCGGCAGCGCGCCGCCGAAGCGCCGGTCGCGCTGGGCGTACAGCTCGCAGGCGTACCAGAGGTGGCGACGGTCGAAGTCCGGCCAGAGGGTGTCCAGGAAGACCAGCTCGGCGTACGCGCTCTGCCAGAGCAGGAAGTTGGAGATCCGCTCCTCGCCGGAGGGACGGAGGAAGAGGTCCACCTCGGGGACCTCCGGGTGGTAGAGATACTTCGCGACGGTCTTCTCGGTGACCTTCGCCGGGTCCAGCTTGCCGGCGGCGGCGTCCCGGGCGATCGCGGCGGCGGCGTCGGCGATCTCGGCCTGGCCGCCGTAGTTGACGCAGAACTGGAGGGTCAGCGTCGAGTTGTCCTTCGACATCTCCTCGGCGGTCTGTAACTCGCCGATCACGCTCTTCCAGAGCCGGCCGGCCCGCCCCGACCAGACCACCCGGACGCCCAGGTCGACGAGCTGGTCCCGGCGACGCCGGATGACGTCCCGGTTGAAGCCCATCAGGAAGCGGACCTCGTCCGGGGAGCGCCGCCAGTTCTCGGTGGAGAACGCGTACGCCGAAAGGTAGGGGATACCCAGCTCGATTGCGCCCTCGACGGTGTCGAAGAGGGAGAACTCCCCCGCCTCGTGGCCCTTGGTGCGGGGCAGTCCCCGCTCCTTGGCCCACCGGCCGTTGCCGTCCATGACCACCGCCACGTGCTTCGGCAGCGCCTCGGCGGGCAGTGCCGGTGGCCGGGCCCCGGACGGGTGCGGCGTCGGCGGCGTCGGCGTGCGCCGACCCGTCCTCATCGATCGGATCACTCGATACTCTCCCTGGTCACACCCGCTCCACCGACCCGTCGCTGCCGCGCGACGGGGCCGGGCCGGCCGTCGGGGTGCCCCGGTCGACCAGCGGCAGCGAGCGTAACGCGCGCTCCAGGTGCCACTGGAGGTGCGCCGCGACGAGTCCGCTGCACTCCCGGCGTACGGCGGTGGGGGTGGCGTCGGCGACCATCCAGTCGCCGGTGGTCAGCGCGGACATCAGGTCGACGGTGGCCGGGGCCGGGTGGGCCGCCCCGGGCGGCCGGCAGTCCGGGCAGACACAACCCCCGGCCGGTACGGAGAACGCCCGGTGCCGGCCGGGCGTGCCGCAGACCGCGCAGGCGACCAGGGCGGGTGCCCAGCCGGCCAGCGCCATCCCGCGCAGCAGGTAAGCGTCGAGCACCAGCGTGGTGTCGTGGGCGCCCCGGGCCAGCGACTTCAGCGCCCCGAGGGTGAGCTGGAAGAGCCGCAGCGAGGGCTCCCGTTCGACCGGGGTGAGCCGCTCGGCGGTCTCGGCGATCGCGCTGGCCGCCGTGTAGCGGGGGTAGTCACCGAGGAACCGCTTGCCGTACAGGTCGATCCCCTCGACCTGGCTGACGGTGTGCAGCGAGCTGCCCTGGTTGCCCTTCGGGTCCCCGGCGAGCTGGACGTCGACATGACCGAACGGCTCCAGCCGGGCCCCGAAGCGGGAGGTGGTGCGGCGCACCCCCCGGGCCACCGCGCGCAGCCGGCCGTGCCGGCGGGTGAGCAGGGTGATGATCCGGTCCGACTCGCCGAGCTTCTGGACGCGCAGCACCACCGCGTCGTCGCGGTAGAGCTGTCGGCGGTACCCGGCCACCGGACCATTCTCCCCGCCCGCCCCAGGCCCCCGTGACCCGGGTGGCGGGCGGTCAGCTCACCCGGATCCGGGTGTCCTCGGCCAATACCGCCTCCGTGGCGGGCCCGGCACCGGTCCCGGGGGCGGAACCGGGACGGGGCACACCGTTGACGGCGGAACCGGGAGGGGGCACACCGTTGGCGGTGGACCGGGGTCGGGGCACGACGACCGGTCCGGAGCCGGGCGCGCCGCCGGGCCCGGATGCCCCGGTGGCCACCGGGGCGACGTCGGTGGGCGTGGCCGGCCCCGGTTGGGTACGCCGCCCGCCGGGCAGCAGTTCGGGTCGGCGGCGGGCGGCGACGTCCTCGACCCAGCCGACCAGCACCGTCACCACCCCGACCAGGAGGAAGACCAGCACCACCCGGATGGCGAGGCCGAGCAGGTCCTGGTGGGACCAGCCGACCACGTCCACCAGCGGGGTGAGCGCGACCACGAAGGGCATGTGCCAGAGGTAGACGGTCAGCGCCCGCCGGTTGAACACGGTCACCGCCCGGCCGAGCACGGCGTTCCGGTCGACCCAGGCCGCCGTCGAGGGGGCGAACCCGAGGGCGATGAGGATGAACGCCGCAGCCCAGAGTGCGTTGCCGATCCGGATGTCGTTGAGGTCGTAGCCGCGCACGCCCGGATGGGTGAGGATCCAGGCGCCCCCGGCGGTGGCCAGCAGTGCCGCGACGGCGACCAGCAGCCGCCGGGAGAGCCGGCGCAGCATGCCGTCGTGGTGGGCGAAGCCGAGCAGCCACGCGCCGAAGTACAGGCCGAAGTCGCGCAGCACGATCGGGGCACCGGGAAAGCGCAGCTCGACCACGACGAGCAGCACGTACGGGGTGAGCAGGGTGGGCAGCGGGGCCCGCCGGAACAGCCAGAGCGCCAGCGGGGAGGCGAGGACGAACCAGAGGTAGTCGCGCAGGTACCAGATCACGCTGAGCGCGAGTGCGCCCCAGCCGTTGGCCGGCGGGTCGGTGATCGGGAAGAGCCAGAGCAGCAGTCGCCAGTTCACCGACAGTCCGCCGCTGATGAGCATGGCCGGCACGAAGATCACCGCCACCACCCAGAGCGAGGGCAGCAGCCGGCGCAGCCGACGGCCGACGGCGGCCGTACCGGAGCGGTCGAGCGAGGCGGCCATCAGCGATCCGGCCAGCGCGAACATCACCGACATGGCCGGGAAGACCAGAGTGAGCGTGGCCCACCCGGTGACGTGGTAGACCACGACTCGGATGATCGCGAGAAAGCGCAGCAGATCCAGGTATCGGTTTCGCATCAGCCTGCGTCTATGTCCGGGGGCAGCGGCGGGTTCCTGTCCTACCCTCCGCACCACCGGCTGGAAACGCCCTGTCCGGGGCATCGAAAGTGAGGAATCCCACAGAAGCCCCGAAGACCGAACCGCCCCTGGCGGGGTGGCCGGATGAGGCCCCTCGGTCGACACCGACTGCGGCATGTCGGCCTCTCGCCCGAGCGGAAAGTCCGACTTGCCGCATGACGAGTCGATTAACCGACGCGGGCCGCGTGTCCGCCTGCCTCCGGCGACGGGGGGGGGGGCGGGGGGGGCGCCCCCCCCCCGGGGGGCCCCGGGGGGGGGCAACCCGGCCGACGCCCGGCGGTGGGGGGCGGGGCCAAGGCCGATGCCACCCCGCCGGGAACGTGCGGGTTGAC